>CALARR010000105.1 GCA_937889015.1 uncultured Planctomycetales bacterium
GACTTTCAGGACCTGAGCGGACTGGTGGCGGGCAAGGATGGCTGGCACGCCGGGCTGCCGAAGGGCTGGCTGGGCTCGCAGGGCACCTACGCGGTCCACAGCCGACGCGGCGCGACGGCACCGACCTGCAATGTGTCGAACCTGGGGTTCTTGCGGCAGAACGTGGGAACCCTGGTCCAGGACTCCGATGTCGCACTGGTGTTCGATGTGTCCGAGCCCTGGAAGCCTGGCAGCCTGCTCCGCGCGAGCCTTCTGGACGGAGACCTGAACGAGCTGGCCTGCGGCGAGTTTTCGGCCGGGACTCAGCAGCGGCTGGAGGCGAAGCACGTCGCAGCCGGCACGCCGATCACCGTCGCCTTCCAGGCCGTGCGCGCGTCGCCGGGGCTAGACAATGTGTCGGTGACCGCCACTGCGGCGTCCGCCCCACGGCAGGCGACGCCCAAGCCCAAGGATGACGCACAGCGGATCACCGTGGCCTGCTACTACTTTGGCAACTACCATCCGGGCGATGCGCGGAACGTGCAGAACAAGGGGCCGGGGTGGTCGGAGTGGGAACTGGTGAAGGCCGCGCGGCCGCGGTTTGCCGGCCACCAGCAGCCCAAGGTGCCGCAGTGGGGATATGGCGACGAGTCGGACCCCAAGGTCATGGCGCAGAAGATCGACGCCGCGGCGGACCACGGCATCGACGCGTTCATCTTCGACTGGTACTACTACAATGACGGCCCGTTTTTGGATCGGCCCATCGATCGGGGATTTTTGCAGGCGGCGAACAACGCGCGGCTGAAGTTCGCCCTGATGTGGGCCAACCACGATTGGCTGGAGATCCATCCCTATCGCCGCGGCACAGAGCGCAAGGTCCTGTACCCGGGGCTGGTCACGCCGGAGAACTTTGAGAAGATCTGCGATCATGTGATCCGCTCGTACTTCTTGCATCCGTCGTATTGGCGGATCGAAGGCCGGCCATACTTTTCGTTCTACGAGCTGAGCAAGTTGCTGGCCGGTTTCGGCAGCGTGCCGGCGACGCGAGCGGGGCTGGACAAGTTTCGGGCCAAGGCCGTGGCCGCGGGACTGCCGGGGCTGCACTTGAACGCGGTGGTGTGGGGCAGGCCGATCCTGCCGGGCGAGCAGACGCCGGCCGACGCCGCGGCGCTGGTCAAGGATCTGGGGTTCGATTCGGTGACGTCGTACGTGTGGATTCACCATGTGCCGCTGCCGAGCCAGCAGACGGACTACGACGAGGTCCGGGACGGCTCCATGCGTTATTGGAACGAGGCGCGGCGCAAGTTCGCGGTACCCTACTTCCCCAACGTGACCATGGGCTGGGACTCCAGTCCGCGCGCGCACCAGGAGGATGAATTCGGCAATTTCGGCTATCCGTTCACGAACACGATCAGCGGCAACACGCCGGAGCGGTTCAAGGCGGCCCTG
This sequence comes from uncultured Planctomycetales bacterium, assembly GCA_937889015.1. GTDB lineage: Bacteria > Planctomycetota > Planctomycetia > Pirellulales > Thermoguttaceae > CALARR01. Next base: position 1,429 of record CALARR010000105.1, read on the forward strand.
GCGATGACCAAGCGGCGTCTGCTGTCACAGGCGGAGGGACCGCGCGTGCTGAATATCAACTGCTGGAACGAATGGACCGAAGGGAGCTATCTGGAGCCGGATCGGGTGAGCGGGATGCAGTACCTGGAGGCGGTGCGCGACGTGTTTGGAGCGGTGAGGGGGAGGCACTGAGGCACTGAGGCACTGAGGCACAAAGGGACTGAGGGGCAGAGGGACAAAGGGGCAAAGGGGGAGGGCGGGCTTTGGGGAGGCGGCGTTCCGGGTGCGACAGTATACGGACCGGGTTCTCGCTGGCTTGCACGTGGGGCGCATGTTGGCCGCCACAGCGCTGCTGGCATGCGCGCTTTGGCAAGGGCCTGAGTTGTCCGAGCACGTAACGGCTATCGGCTTATTGGCTGCGCGCATTGCCTTGGCATTAAGTGTTGCCGTCGGGTTGGTGGTGATGGCAACGCGATCGGGAAAGTCGGAGAGCATCCTGCTCGCAATCTCGACTCTGAGTGCATTCTTGTTGGTAATACTCACGTGTGGCGTGGACTGTGTGTTCCAATAGGCCGTGTTGCACCTGCCGCATTTGGCCACCCACTTTCCGATTGGCGATGAAATCTGTGTGGAGAGTCATTATTGGGTCTGCATGGCCAATAGACCGAGGGTCGGGCATCGGCCGCAGGCTGGTCGCGGAACCCCGATTATCTGGCCTGACGTGATGGTCGGCCGGGGCCCTTAACAACGGAGAGATCGATAGGATGGCATCGTACTTCTCGCGAGTGAAGCTCGTGTACACAATCGTTGCCTTGGGGATAGCAGCTACTGCGTGTTCCTCGCGTACCAGCTGTCCCAAGGGGCAAGATGCAGAGAAGTACGTCAAGTTCCTTGATCGCGGAAGAGACCTCGTCACGAAAGGAGATTACGTCAACGCAATCGACGAGTTCTCGAAGGCAATCGAACTCAAACCCACGCTGCCCGAGGCGTACTATGAGCGAGCGGTGGCGAGAGAGGGCTCTGAAGACTACAAGTCGGCACTAGACGACCTGAAGCAAGCTCAGCACTTGGGCCTAAGCTCACCGGAT
>CALARR010000106.1 GCA_937889015.1 uncultured Planctomycetales bacterium
TCGTATTGATGTTCGAGTCAAGGTGGTGCGTGCTTGCACGCACCTATCATTGCGTAGTCCCTGCCTATCATTGCGTAGTCCCTGCCCACGGTGCGTGCGAGCACGCACCCTACGCGACTGTGTCCGGCCCGACGGACGCATTCATCGCGATTCCACATCCCACATACTACATCCCACATCCAAAATCCCACCCGTCGCCAGGGCCGCTACTCGTAGCGTAGCGATTCGATGGGATCGAGTCGGCTGGCCTTGAGGGCGGGGTAGTAGCCGAAGAACATGCCCACGCCGCCGGAGAAGGCCAAGGCGATCAGAATCGCCTCGAAGGAGATGGTCAGGGGCCAGTTGGCGCTGGACATGTACCAGTTCAGTCCGAGGGTGATCCCGACGGCCGAGGCCACGCCCAGCAGCACGCCCAGGGCCCCGCCCAGGCCGGAGAGGAGAATGGCCTCGATCAGGAACTGGCGGAGGATGTCCCGGCCGCGCGCCCCGATCGCCAGCCGGATGCCGATTTCGCGCGTCCGCTCGGTGACGGAAACGAGCATGATGTTCATGATCCCCACGCCGCCCACGATCATCGACACGCCGGCCACCGAGCCCAGCAGGAGCGTCATGATCAGGGTGATGATCTCCAGGGCGTTGGCGATTTCCGAGGTGTTGTGAATCTCGAAGTCGTCCGGCTTGTCGGAGCGGATGCGGTGCCGGTCGCGCAGCAGGAGCTTGATTTCGTATTCGGCCTGGGTCATCAGGTCGCCGCTGCGCGCCGAGACGAAGAGCGTGTCGATGTTGTTGAAGACCTTGCCCGACAGACGCTTCTGCACGGTCGTGTAGGGGACGAAAACCACATTGTCTTCGTCGCGGCCCATGAGGTTCGAGCCCTTGGACTCCAGCACGCCGATCACCTGGAAGGGGATCCTCTTGATCCGCAGCGTCTTGCCCAGCGGGTCCACGTTGGGGAACAGGTTGTCGACGATCGTCTGGCCGATGACGCACACCTTGGCGGCCGAGCGGACTTCGCGCTCGGTGAAGAACCCGCCCCGCGCGATCTGCCAGTTGCGCACCAACAGCAGCGACGGATTCACGCCGGCGATCTCGTCCGGGGCCCAGTTCTGGTTGCCCACGATCACCTGGCCGTCGGTGCGGATCATGGGCGAGGCGGCCAGCACTGAGGGACATTCGCGCTCGATGGCCACGCCGTCGGCGGCGGTCAGCGTGACCTGGCTGCCTTGGCCTTGACGCACGCCGCCCGGTCCCCGGCTGCCCGGGTGGATGATCAAGACGTTCGTCCCCAGGCTCTGGAACTGCTGCTGGACCATGGCCCCCGCGCCCTGGCTCACCGACACCAGCAGGATCACCGACGCTACGCCGATCACGATCCCCAGGACCGTGAGCGCGGCGCGGGTCTTGTTCTTCTTCAAGGCGCGCAAGGCAATGCGGATGGTCATCGAGGGGTTCATGCCAAGACCTTCACACGCCCGGGGGCAATCCTCACTCTGTACTGGGCTTCTGCAGGCCAACGACCAGCGAATCGCCCTCGGCCAGGTTGCCGCCGAGGACTTCGGTGTGCTTGCTGTCGTCGATGCCCACGAACAATTCCACGGGGGCCAGGGCGTCGCCGTCGATCTTCCAGACGTAGCGCCGCGTTCCCTTCTGACCTGCCGCGGCCGGGGCCGCCGGCTTCTCTTCTTTCGGCTTGGTGTCCGTCGATGGGCCACTTTCCGGCACGCCGCCCAGCAGCACGGGCCGGTCCCCCGGCCGGACGAACTTCGTGTCCGGATGGAAGCGGAGTGCCGAGTTCGGCACGCGCAACACGTCCTTGTGCTCATCCACGTGAAACGTGAGGCTCGCCGTCAGGCCCGGCAGCAGTTTCATCTCGGTGTTCGGCGATTCGACCACGACCGTATACGTGACCACGTTGGAGGTCGTGGTCGGGTTGAGCCGAATCTGGTAGATCTTGCCAATGAAGGTGTCGTCCGGATAGGCGTCGACCGTGAAGGTCACCGGGCGCTGGCTGCGTTCCGCCTGGCGGATCTGGCCGATGTCGGCCTCGTCGACCGAGGCGTATACGAAGACCTTCTTGTCCAGGTCCGGGGCCACGTAGAACAGCACCGGCGTCTGGAACGAGGCGGCCACGGTCTGGCCCGGATCGATGTTCCGGTTGGTGATCAGCCCATCCACGGGCGCGGTGATGGTCGTGAATCCCAGGTTGGTGCGTGCCGAGGCCAACGTGGCCTCCGACTGGCGAACCGACGCCTTGGCCAGCTTGAGCTGCGCTTCCAGGCTCTTGCGGTTGGCCACCAGCTCGTCGACCTCCGCTTCGGAGATGAAGGTGCTCTTGGTGGCGCGGAGCTTGAGGGCTCGCTTTTCGTTCCGTTCGGCCTGCTCCAAAAGGGCCTGGACGCGTTCCACGTCTGCCTGCTCGTGGGCCAGCAGGGCTTCCTGCTGTTCGACGGTCGCCTTGTAGGTCCGCGGGTCGATTTCGGCCAGCGTGTCCCCCTTCTTGACCTTCGAATTGTAGTCCACGTAGACCTTCGAGATGGGACCCGAAACGAAGGCCCCCACCTGCACGCTCTGCACAGCCTGCACGGTGCCCGAAGAGGTCCGCACCAACTCGATCGTACCACGGTCCACGGCTTGGGTGCGGAACTGATCTTCAAAGGGGGTGCGCCAATGCGACTGGAAGCGATAGTAGCCAAAACCCAGGCCCGCCAACACGCCCACCACGATCAACCAGCGAATCGCGCTTCTCATACGGGAGCCATTATCGCCACAGGTCGCGTAACAGGCAACGGCTCCCGCAGGAGGTAACCGGGGCAGGCAACCTTCCCACGAGAGCCGTGCCATGGATTGTGCAGAAGTCCCCGGGAACTGGTCCCGGCTTCGCGCGAACCCAGCCTGGCGCTAGGCCACGGCTTGCCGCAAAACACAAAGTTCCGGTTGACCCTCGGCCATTTCGCCGTGCAAGGCGCGGATCGCCAGGTCAAAATCAGTACTATCCGCGACCACTTCTCCATCCCGCACGACCACGGCGCGGCGCGTATGCCGTGCGACTTCCTGATCGTGGGTCACGATAATGATCGTGATCCCTTCCTCGTGCAGCCGCTCGAACAGTTCCAGCACTTCCCGGCTGGTGCGCGTATCCAGGTTCCCGGTCGGTTCGTCGGCCAAGAGGATGGGCGGCTCGTTGGCCAGGGCGCGCGCGATCGCCACGCGTTGTTGCTGGCCGCCGGAGAGCTGCGACGGAAAGTGATCCATGCGATCGGACAGCCCGACCTTCTCCAGCAAGGCTTCGGCGCGCTGCCGACGCTGCCGGCCGCGGAATCGCGACGAGTAGAGCATGGGCAGCTCCACGTTCTCCAAGGCCGTGGTTCGCGCCAGGAGGTTGAAGTTCTGGAACACGAAGCCGATCTTGTCGTTGCGCAAGCGCGCGCGGCGATCGGCGTCCATCGTCGTGACTTCCACACCCTCCAGGGTGTAGCTGCCACCACTGGGGCGGTCCAGGCAACCCAACGTGTTCATCAGCGTCGACTTGCCCGAGCCTGACGGACCCATCAAGGCCAAGTACTCGCCGCACTCGATGTCCAGATCCACACCCTGCAGGGCGTTGACCTCGATTTCGCCCAGGACGTAAGTCTTGCGGATTCCGCGAAGTTCGATCAGCGGCATGATTCCCGACTCTGCTGCTCGGATCAGGGGGCACACGACCTGGGCCCGTGTTCTCCACGGATCAGATCATCCTCCCATATCCCAAGTAACCTGCAGACCGTCAATACCGTCGCACAAAGGACGGGTTTCCGCAAGAACGGCACCCGCTAGTTCGGGTGGGTGCTCTATTCGCCGTCGTTTCAGAAAGGGGCGCGTCCAGAAGTCAGTCCGAGGCCAGGACCCCGACCTCGGCGGCGGTCGGCGCGCCACGGTCGACCGTGTGTCTGGCCACGAACATGAAGAACCTGGCGATCACGGGTTTGGCGAGTGTTACGGTCTGCAGAATGGGGTTCGACTGGATGTTGGCGAATTCGCCTTCGGCCACCGCCGTGCCCCAGGTCTTTCCGTCGTCGCTCACGAAGAACGCGTAGCCATCGACCATGCCGGCCAACTCGCGATCCTGCCGCGGCAAATAGGTGAAGGCGCGGATCGCAACGGGGTCCTTCATGTCGACCACGAGCTGCGCGGGCTGATTCTCCGCGCCTTCAGCGGCCACGCCGAGCCAGTAGGTACTCGGGTTGTCGTCGATGGCGCGCGACGGTTCGTTGCCTCGCGGCGGCGCGCCACCGCTCTTGGTGCCGGCCCCAGTCCCCGTCGGCAGCTCAGTCCCGCCGGGCCGCGCGACCTGGCCGGGAGGGTTCTGGGGTGGATTCTTGGTGCCGGCCCCAGTCCCCGTCGGCAGCTCAGTCCCGCCGGGCCGCGCGACCGGGCCGGGAGGGAGTGGGGCTTGGCTCTTGGCTCTCCACTTGCCCTTCGCCACGCCGAACGCGGCGCTGGCCACAGGCCCCGGCTGTTTGCTCTCCGCGGCGAAGAGCCGGGCCCTCACGGAACCGCCTTGGGGCAAGGGGAACGGGCTTTCGTACACCGCCGATTGGCTGTTCGGTTCGGAACCATCCAACGTGTAGCGCACTTCGGTCGTGGCCGACAACGTGGCGAGCGTCACCAGTCCTGACCGGTCCCGGCTGATCGTGGGCGCATCCAGGATCGTCGGTTCCAGGAACAGGCCCAGTTCCGCAATGGCAGGGCAGGCGGCTGCAGCCAGAATTCGCAGGCGGACCTTGTCGCTGGTGATGGGCTTGCCTCGCACCAGGCGTTGAATCCCGATCGACTCGGCGGTGCTGAATTCCTGCCACCGACCGTCTTGCCATGCATCCAGGGCGAACCGCCGCACGCGCTGGCCCAGCGTCACCGCCTCGCGCAACCGCACCACGTTGAAACACGTGGGCCGGTCCAGGTCCAGCACCACCTCGGCCGCAGTGGCGGCATCGTCTGTGGCCCAATACGTGCTCTTGTCGCCATCGACGAGCTTGGCGGGGCCGAATCGCGGATCACCGCCGCGCACGTGACTGGCGTTCAACCGGGCCGCGCGCGCCAGGTCCGTAGCGAACGTTGCGTCCAGGTGCCTTCGCATGGCTTTGAGCGTCGCCACGTCGTTCTCGTGGATCAGTCCGCGGCGATCGGGCGGCAGGTTCAGCAGCAGGCTCGCGCCGCGCCCCACCGAGACGTAATACAACTGAACCACATTCTGCGGAGTTCGCACCAGGCTGTCCTGGCTGGCGTGATAGAACCAGCCCGGCCGGATGGACACGTCGCATTCGGCCGGAATCCAATGCGAGCCGTCGGCATGTCCCGAGTTGAGCTGGTGCCTGTCGGCGAATCCCGGGCACCAGGCGCCCAGGTTCAACGTGGCCCAGCAGGGATCGCCGGCGATGCCCGCTTCGTTGCCCACCCAGCGCACTTCCGGCCCCACGTCGCTGAACATGACGGCGTCGGGCTGCAGTTGCCGCACCAGGGCCCAGGTCTCTTGCCAGCCGTAGTAAGTCTTGCGATCGATTTCCCGTCGCTCGCGCGCGCCGCCATAGTAGCCGTCGCCGCCGTTGGCCCCGTCGAACCAGACCTCGTAGATCGGGCCGTACTGCGTGAGCAGCTCGCGCAACTGGTTGCGGAAGTAGGTCACGTATTCCGGCCGGCCGTAGTCCTTGTGGTTGCGGTCCCAGGGCGAAAGGTAGACGCCGAACTTCAGGCCGTGCCGCCGGCAGGCGTCGGAAATCTCGCGCACCACGTCCCCTTGACCGCCCTTCCAGGGGCTGTTCTTGACCGAGTGCTCCGTGTACTTCGACGGCCACAAGCAGAAGCCGTCGTGATGCTTGGCCGTGAGGATCAGCCCCTTCATGCCTGCCTGCTGCGCCGCGCCCACAATCTGGTCGGCGTCGAACGCGCTGGGATTGAAGATCGATTCCGGCTCATCGCCGTAGCCCCATTCCTTGTCGGTGAAGGTATTCACCGTGAAGTGCAGAAAGCCATAGAACTCCAGATCCTGCCACGCCCGTTGTCGCGCGCTGGGCAGGGCGCCGTAAGGCTGGGGCGGGTCCGCCGCCAGGGAAATGCCCGTCACGTACAGGCCGACAGCCGCCAGCAGCAATCGCATTGTCGCGCGTTTCACAACCGGCTCCTTGATAGGCTTCTGTTGCGGGAGGCGGCCGGGGCCCGGATGTCTGTCATTCCGGGCCGCGTGGCAACAGTCTTGCCATCGTACCCAGCGGCCTCGCGATCCTCCAGTCGGCGCGACGATTCCCCTGTTCAAGCCAAGGCCCTGGAAGATCCACCACGTTTTGCGACCCTTCCGTGGAGTCCGCCAAGTGCTTCCTCAGAGGCGATTCTTGACGGTTAACTCGCCGGCCAGTCTCCGCTGAGCGATGCTGCTTCAGGTCCAGATGGCTCAAAGGGACCCTTGGATCGAACCGCTGGGAACGTTTCGCAGGGCTCGCTATTGGCGCACTAGCACGATAGAGGGGTAATTCGGTCCAGCGTGTGTAGCACTGAGGATTCGGTAGCCCCAGGGTCGTCCATGGAGTCCAGCCGGACGTTGTGATGCACTCCATTGATGTCGATGATCGTATTGTCTGTAAAAGATTATTTGAAAACAGTTTACGCACTGTCTTGCATCGCCGAACGAAATGGGCGGAGGAGTCTCCCGGCGATTCTGTGCGGTGAGGACTTGACGAATGGCCTATGTTTACCGATAAATGGACTAGGCCACATGAAAGATATGGTCCTATGCAAGGTGTCCTATGCCAATATCCATTCGAATTGATCCTTGCAGCGACATTCCCACGTATCGGCAGGTCATCGAGCAGATTGCCTCGCTGGTTCAGTCGGGCGAACTAAAGGCTGGCGACCGCTTGCCGCCGGCGCGGGAATTGGCGTCGCAATTGGGGATTGCGCGCGGCACGATTGCCAAAGCGTACGAGGAGCTGGCGCGCTGTGCGATCCTGGACGTGACGCAGGGACGCGGGAGTTTCGTGTCGGCGCGGCAGGACGTGATGCCCGCCGGTCGGCGCGAACGCGCTGTGCAACTGATCAACGCCATGGTCGACGAATTGGAGGCGTTCCGGTTCTCGGCGCGCGAGATCCGCAACATGGTGGACCTGATCCTCCTGGAGCGCGAGGAGCAGTTCGAGAATCTGCACATCGCGGCCGTGGATTGCAGTCCCGAAGCCTTGACGCTGTTCGGCCGGCAGTTGGGGCTGTTGTCGCGTGTGGACATCAAGACCATTCTGCTCGACGACCTGGCCACCGGGGCGGACCCCGACCGGCGTCTGACGGAGTTCGATCTGGTGATGACCACGGCCAAGCACTACAGCGAAGTGTTGGGGTTGGCCAAGGGGGTGCGCGACAAGCTGGTGCAGGTGATCGTCTCGCCTGGCCAGGAGACGATTGTCAGCCTGGCCGGTCTCAAACCGCCACAGTCGCTGGGGATCGTTTGTCAGAGCGCGAAGTTCCTGGCGATCATTCAGCGCATGCTCGACGACCTGGGAATCACCAACCAGGTGGCCAGTCTCACCGGCGCTCCGAACGAGGAAGAGCTGCGGGCCTTTGTGGCCGACAAGGACGTGCTCATCGTGCCGCCGGGGTTTGGCAAGCTGTTGAGCCGTCCGCTGGCTCCCGTCATCGCCGAGTTCACGGAGCGCGGCGGCCGGTTGATCCCGTTCGACTATCAAATCGAGCGCGGATCGTTGATCTACCTGGAAGAGCGCATCCGGAGCCTGATTGGGTGCCGGAAAAGGAATGTCGTCGCTGTCCCGTCCCTTGCCCCCGAGAAACCGGCCTCCCGATGGTCGGCCGCACGGGATCACTTACCTGAGGCGGAATGAACAGCGATGAACGAGCCAGCCGTCGTATTGGGCGTGATCGGCAGTGATTGCCACTCGGTGGGCAACAAGATCCTGGACGCCTTTCTGGGCGAGCATGGCTTTCGGGTTGTCAACCTGGGAGTGATGGTCAGCCAGGACGAATTCATTGATGCGGCCATCGAGACGGGCGCCCCGGCGATCCTGGTGTCTTCGCTCTACGGCCATGGGGAACTGGACTGCGCGGGCTTTCGCGAACGTTGCATCGAACGCGGCCTGGACAAGGTGATCTTGTACGTCGGGGGAAACCTGGTCGTAGGGAAGATGCCGCGCGAGGTCATCGTGCAGAAGTTCCTGGCCATGGGTTTCGACCGCGTGTTCATGCCTTCCGACGACCTGGAGGAGGCGGCGCGGCTCCTGCACGCCGACATCGCGCAACGTCAATGGAGGCGGTGCGGATGAAACGCGTTCTGACGTTGGATATCGGTTCGACGTGGACCAAAGGGGCGCTGGTCGAATTGGATGGCGCGCCGCGGTGCCTGGGCCACGCATCGGCGCCCACGACGACCGCCGACCTGACGCTGGGCGCGGCCGAGGTGCTGCGGCGGCTGCTCGGCCGGCCTTCCACGGCGGCTCTCGAAGTGCCCGCCGAGATGCCATTGCACTTGTCGTCCTCGGCCAAGGGCGGGTTGGCGGTGGCGGCGGTGGGGCTCGTGCCCGACCTGACGCTGCACGCCGCGCGGCTGGCCGCGGCTTCGGCGGGCGGCAAGATCGTAGCTCACTTCGCCTATCGACTTACGCCCGAGAACATCGCGAGCCTGCGGCGTCTCGCGCCCGACATCATCCTCCTGGCCGGCGGCACCGACGGCGGCAATGAGCAATACAATCTACACAACGCGCGCATGCTGGCCGCCGCCAGATTGCCGGCGGTCGTACTGTATGCGGGCAATGCGGCGGTGCGCGGCGCGGTCGCCGAGATCCTGGCCGATCGCGAGCTGGAGATCGTCGACAACCTGATGCCCGAGATCGGCAGGCTGGCAATCGCGCCGGCCCAAAGCCGGATCCAGGAGATCTTCTTGCGAAAGATCGTCGAGGGGAAGGGGTTGGCGGCGCTGGCGGCCCGTTGTGCTTCGCCCCCCAAGCCTACGCCGCGCGCGGCATTCGAATTGCTGGAAGCCATCGCGGCCACGCTGCCCGATTGGGACGAGACGCTGTTGGTCGACATAGGCGGGGCAACGACCGATGTCTATTCCTGCAGCGAGTCGTTCGTGGGTCGGCCGGGCCTCGTGCTCCGCGGCCTGTGCGAGCCGCGTCTGAAGCGTTCGGTGGAGGGGGACCTGGGGATGCGCGTCAATGCGCGCTGGGCGGCGGCGACGGGCCAGGCCTATGTCGATCGTGAACTTGCGGGGCGCCAGATACCGCGTGAACGGTTCGAGCAGTTCGTCGAGCGCGCGAGCGCTGCTCATGACTACCTGCCGCGGAACGCGGTGGAGGCGGCCTGCGACGAGATCCTGGCCGGCGCCTGCTTGTACCACAGCCTGTTGCGTCATGCGGGGAGTATCGAGGAGAGCTACACGCCCGACGGCCGAGTGCTGGTGCAACGCGGCAAGGACTTGCGGCGGATCCAACGTTGGGTGGGCAGCGGCGGTTACCTGGCGCGGCGGCGCCGCGGCGATCTCGAACACCGCGTGCTGGCCGCGATCCGCGACGATACAGGCGCGGCGCGGCTGGTGCCCGGGTCGCCCGACTACTACGCCGACGCCGACTACCTTTGGCCGCTCCTGGGCAACCTGGCCGCCGACTATCCAGCCGAGGCGGCCCAATTGGCGGTCGCGCACCTGGTGCGCATCGAAGGCGAGGCGGCGACGGTTGCCGAGGCAGGCAAGCGGAGTGAACGGCCGTGCCCGATCCTGGGACGCCAGAAGGACCTGGGAACCGCTTCCTGAAGACTGATGGCGGATGGCGCAGGGCGGGGAATCGTGAAACCGGATGGAGAACGGGTTCGTGTCTGCCATGAATGAGCCAAAGACAACCGTCGACGATTTTCTGGCCCAACGCGAGCAGGTGCTGCAAGCCTGGCCCACCGGGGCGGCGGTTCGGCTGGACGAAGCGATCGCCTATCAACGGACGATCCCGGAGTCCAAGCGGTTCGCGTCGGCCATGTCGGCCGCCAAGGCGCAACGGCGATTGCTGGCTCAGCCGCGGGCCGGAATGGCGCTGGTCGACGAGCACATCAAGCTGCTGAAGTACCTGGAGAGCGAAGGTGGCGCCGATCTGCTGCCCACCACGATCGACGCCTACACGCGGCAGAATCGCTATGCCGAGGCGGCCAAGGGCATCGAGAAGTCGACGACGGCCGGCGTGTCGATGCTCAATGGTTTTCCGGCGGTGAACCACGGTGTTGCCGCTTGCCGCCAGGTGACGGAGAGCGTCTCGCGTCCGGTTCAGGTGCGGCACGGCACTCCCGACGCGCGGCTGCTCGCTGAAATCACCTTGGCCGGCGGATTCACGAGCTTCGAAGGTGGCGGCATTTCCTACAACATCCCCTACGCCAAGAACGTCCCGCTGCGCAAGTCGTTGGCCGACTGGGAGTACGTCGACCGCTTGTGCGGGCTGTACGAAGAGCGCGGCGTGTCGGTCAACCGCGAACCGTTCGGGCCGCTCACCGGCACGCTGGTGCCGCCGAGCATCAGTCACGCCGTGGCGATCATCGAGGGCCTGCTGGCCCTGCGACAGGGTGTACGCTCCTTGACGCTGGGCTATGGCCAAGGCGGCAACATGGTCCAGGACGTGGCCGCCCTGCGGAGCCTGAAACGCCTGGCCGACGCCTACTTCAAGGAGCAGGGCTTCGCCGACTACGAACTGACCACGGTCTTTCACCAGTGGATGGGCGGGTTCCCCGAAGACGAGGCCCAGGCCTTCGCGGTGATCGGGTGGGGCACGGTCGTGGCCTGCCTGGCCGGGGCCGACAAGGTCATCGTCAAGACGCCGCACGAGGCGCTGGGCATTCCCGGCAAGGAAGCCAACGCCCGCGGACTGAAGGCCACGCGGCAGACGATCAACATGCTCTGCGACCAACGCACGCTGGAGAGCGCGGCCGTCGACCGGGAGATCGCCGTTACCGAGCGCGAAGTGCGCTGCATCCTCGGCAAAGTGTTCGAGCTGGGGCAAGGCAGCCTCGCCGAGGGGGTGGTCGCGGCATTCGCGGCGGGCGTGCTCGACGTGGCATTCGCCCCCTCGGTGCACTGCCACGGCCGCATTCTGCCCATGCGCGACAACGAAGGCTTCATCCGCATCTTCAATCGCGGCGCCATCCCCTTCGACGCCGATCTGGTGGCCTATCACCGCGAGCGGCTCGAAGAGCGGGCCAAGGCGGAAGGGCAGAAGATTTCCTTCCAGATGGTGACCAACGACATCTATGCGATCAGCAAAGGCCAACTTGTGGGGAGACCCCGATGAAGATCGCCCAAGCCCTGTTCGCCAAAGGCACGTCCGCTTTCTTCTTCGACGACCAGCGCGCCATCAAATGCGGGGCGGACCACGATGGATTCGACTATGTGGGGCAGCCGGTCACGCCGGGCTTCCCGCGCATCCGCACGGCGGGCGAGTGCATCTCCGTCCTGCTGGTGCTGGAGGACGGCCAGATCGCCGCGGGCGACTGCACGGCGGTGCAATACTCGGGCGCCGGCGGGCGCGATCCGCTGTTCCTGGCCGACGCCTACCTGCCCTTTCTCGAACGCCACATCCGGCCGCGGCTGGAAGGGATGGAAGTCACCGCATTCCGCGCGATGGCCCGGCAACTCTGCCAATCGGAGTGCGATGGTCGGCCTTTGCACACGGCCTTGCGGTACGGCCTGACGCAGGCCTTGCTCGACGCCCGAGCCCGGGCGCTGCACAAGCTGCGTTGCGAGGTGATCGCCGAGGAATATGGCTTGCCGCTGAGCGCGGAGCCGGTGCGGATCTTCGGTCAGACGGGCGACAACCGCTACGAGAACGTCGACAAGATGATCCTCAAGCAGGTCGACGTGCTGCCGCATGGGCTGATCAACAACGTCGACGACAAATTGGGCCGCGATGGCGGCAAGCTCAAGGAGTACATCGGCTGGCTGGCGCGGCGCATCGAACAACTCAAACCGCGCGACGACTACCGGCCGGTGTTGCACATCGACGTTTACGGCACCGTGGGGCTGATCTGCGGCAACGATCCCCGCCGCGTGGCCGACTACCTGGCGGGCTTGCAGAACGACGCCGGCCCGTTCGACCTGTACATCGAGGGTCCGATCGACCTGGAGGAAAAGCAGCGGCAGATCGACGGGCTGCGCGCGATCAAGAACGAGCTTGACCGCTCGGGCTCTCCGGTCAAGATCGTGGCCGATGAGTGGTGCAACACGCTGGAGGATGTGATCGAGTTCACCGACGCCCAGGCGTGCCACATGGTCCAGATCAAAACGCCCGATCTGGGCGGCGTGCAACACATCGTGGAAAGCGTGCTGTACTGCAAGGCGCACGGGATGGAGGCCTACCAGGGTGGCACGTGCAACGAGACCGAGCTTTCGGCCCAGTGCTGCGTGCACCTGGCCATGGCCACTCATCCGGCCCAGATGCTGGCCAAGCCGGGCATGGGATTTGACGAGGGATACATGATCGTGCGCAACGAGATGCAGCGAATTCGGGCCGTGCTGTGCGCCGGTCCCGGGAGGTTGCCGTGAAGAACGAGGATTTCCGAGTCTTGTCGCCGGCGGGCATTTTGGGATACGGATTCCCGGTGGAGTCCTTCATGCAGGGGATCGCCAGGCGTCCGCAGCTCGTGGCTTGCGACGCCGGGTCGACCGATCCCGGGCCGTATTACCTGGGCAGCGGCAAGTCGTTCACCAACCGGGCCATGGTCAAGCGCGATTTGCGTTTCATGCTCGTCGAGGGGCTGCGCTGCGGGGCCACCGTGGTGGTGGGCTCGGCGGGCGGAGCGGGCGCGGCGCCGCACCTGGCGTGGTGCCGGGAGATTCTCCAGGAAATCGCCAGCGAGGAGCAGCTTTCCTTCCGCCTGGGAGTGATCGCCAGCGACGTGCCCAAGGACACCGTCAAGGCGGCGTTGCGCGCCGGCAAGATCCGCGGACTGCCCTTCGTGCCCGAACTGACGGAAGAGGCCATCGACGCCAGCACCCACATCGTGGCTCAGATCGGCAACGAGCCGCTGATCGCCGCATTGCAGGCGGGGTGCAACGTGGTGCTGGCGGGGCGCTGCTACGACCCGGCCAATTTCGCCGCCTTGCCGATCATGTTGGGATACGATCCGGGACTGGCCCTGCACATGGGCAAGATCCTGGAATGCGGGGCGATTGCCGCCACGCCCGGCAGCGGCGCGGACTGCGCTTTCGCCACATTGACGCGCGACGCCTTCGTGCTGGAGGCCCTCAACCCGTTGCGCCGCTTCACGCGCGAATCGGCCGCCGCCCACACGCTGTACGAGAAGTCGGACCCCTACCACCTGCCCGGCCCGGGAGGAATGATCAACCTGGAGCACTGTCAGTTCACGGAGCTGGAGGGGGGCCGGGTCGAGGTCCGCGGCAGCCGCTTCGAGGCCAGTTCGCCCTACCGGGTGAAGCTCGAAGGCGCTCGGCCGACCGGTTATCGCGCCATCAGCGTGGCGGGCATTCGCGACCCGATTCTCATCGGCTGTATCGACGACGTATTGCAGGCGGTTCATCAACAGGTGGCGAGCATTGTCGGCGGCCGCGCGCAAGGCTCGATCCGTTTCCGAGTGTATGGGAAGAACGGCGTGATGGGCGCCTTCGAACCCGTGGCGAAGACCTTGTCACACGAACTGGGGTTGGTGATCGAAGCCAATGCCGCCACGCCCGACGAAGCCGACTCGCTGTTGAGCGCCACGCGTTCGACGCTGCTGCATTACGGCTACCCTGGGCGGATCTCGACGGCGGGGAACCTGGCGTTTCCCTTCTCCCCGTCGGACGTCAACCTGGGCCAGACGTTCGAGTTTTCGCTGTATCACCTGATGGACCTGGAGGCAGCAGGCCAGTTCCCCGTGGAGATTCACGCTGTCGAGCGGGGGAGGATCATGCCGTGAAGAAGAACATCCTCGAGGCCGTGCGCGTCGTGCGGTCCAAGAACTCGGGGCCCTACGAGTTGACGCTGGACCTGCTGTTCAAGGACCGGCGCTACTTCGACCTCTTCCGCCGGCAGCAGATCATCACGCCGGAACTGGTCGGCCGTTTGTACGGCGTGCGCCGCGAAGACGTGCTGGCCATCACGTATTTCGAACCGGCGATCGCGGTGAAGATGACCATTCGGCGGCCGGTGGCGTCGGGCGCGCCGGGCGACAGCGACGTGTACGGGGCCCAGCAACACGCCCCGTTGCTGAGCATCGAGTTCGACGAGTGAACCCTGTTTCCCGGAGCCGGTTCGATGGAAGACTCGCGCGCGGAACACAATCCGATCCGAACGCCATTTCGCGTCTCGGCCCACTACTACGAGACGTTGATCCACGCGGCCTACTACGCCCCGCGCGGCCGGATGCGGCTGTACATGGTGGCCAGCGAGCTGGCGCAACGTTACCTCTATCCGAGCGATCTGATTGTAGGCATTATCGGGGCGGAGGGCTCGGGGAAATCGACCCTCATCAAAGGTCTGTTCCCCGGCCTGGAACTGACCAACGATGACGACGGCGTGAACCTGCGGCCCACGCCCATCTACCAATTCACGCCCGACAACTACTTCGCCCCGCACACGTTCCACGTCGACGTGCGCTACGAGTTGGCGTTCAGGCAGAAGTATCAACTGGTGGAGGCCATCCATCGGGCGCTGGCGCACGGCCGCCGCGTGGTGGTGGAACACTTCGACCAGATCTACGACGCGCTGGGGTACAACGCGCAGATCATCTTCGGGATCGGCGAAGAGATCATCGTGGCGCGGCCGAACGTCTTCGGCCCGTTCCCGGTCGCCATCAAGGCGGTGGTGCAGAAGACCATCAAGTATCGCCTCATGGCCCACTCGGCCGAGGATCTCACGAGCTTCGTCCTGGAACGCGACTACAACATCCGATTCCCCGTGCAGCACTCCGACGTGAAACACGGCTTCGTGATCAATTTTCAGTCCGAGCCGCAGATCCATCTGGCGGAGCTGGAGAGCAAGGTCAAGGAGATCATTCAACAGCAGCTTCCGATCACTCCGGCCGGGGAAGACCGGATCTCCATCGGAGAGCATGTGCTGCCGTGCACCGGCGTCCGGACTCACGTGAAGCACACGGGCCAGATCGAGAACTTTCGCCTGGTCAAAAAGTTCCAGTATCACCCCCTGCTGAAGCAATACATGCTGATCGGAATCGTCGGTCCGCGCGAACCCGCCGGCTACGGAGAAATCACCGGGGAAGTGGAACCCTGAATGGGCATACACGATCCCGGGACACGTGCCCGACATTCCCGCCGCCTCCCGGAGGGTGGCGGCGGGGGTGGCACGTTCCAAGATCACGAAACTTCATTTGGAAACGCAACGATGGACCTCGCGCGCATCCTGGAGACGAACTTCACATCCGGGGCAACCGCGTTCCGCCTGGTCAGCGCCGACGGCGTGCATGTGGAGCCCTGCAACCACCGACGCCTGCTCTGCGTGGAGCCCGACGCCCTGCGGCATCTGGCGCGCGAGGCCTTCCGTGACATCAGCTTCCTGCTGCGCACGCCGCAGCTTGAGCAGTGGGCGGCGATCCTCGACGATCCGGCTTCCAGCGACAACGACCGTTTCGTGGCCGCCGCACTACTGAGAAACGCCGCTATTTCGGCCGAGGGCGTGCTGCCCCTCTGCCAGGATACGGGCACGGCCACGGTCGTGGCCTGCAAAGGCGAGGCCATGTTCACCGGCGTCGACGACGCGCTGCATCTCGAAGTGGGGATTCGCGAGGCATACGCCGGCTGCAATCTGCGTTTTTCGCAGGTCGCGCCGCGGTCGATGTTCGAGGAGCAGAACACGCGCTCGAATCTGCCGGCGCAGATCGAGGTCTATGCGGCCCCCGGCCGACAGTATCGGTTCTTGTTCGTGGCCAAGGGCGGCGGATCGTCGAACAAGACGCTCTTGTTCCAGGAAACCAAGGCCTTGCTGAACGAGAACACCCTCGCGCAGTTCCTTCGCGAAAAGGTCCGGGCCTTGGGCGTGGCGGCCTGCCCGCCGTACCACCTGGGGCTGGTTGTGGGCGGAACCAGCCCAGAGCTGAACCTGAAGCTGCTCAAGCTGGCCACGGCCGGCGCCCTGGATCACCTGCCGCGCGCGGGGGACGGAGCGGGCCAGCCCTATCGCGACGCAGCCTGGGAAGCCCGGCTGGTGGAAATCGCCGCCGGAACGGGCCTCGGCGCGCAGTTCGGCGGTCGACACCTGGCGCTGGACGCGCGGGTGATCCGCTGCGCCCGGCATGCCGGCAGTTGTCCGGTCTCGCTGGGCGTGTCGTGCAGCGCGCACCGCAATGCCCTGGCGTATATCGACGAACAGGGCGTGTTTCGGGAACAACTCGACGCGAATCCGGCCCGGTTTCTGCCCCGCGCGCTGGAAGTGCTCGACCGCAGGATCGGCGCGCCGGCCACGGCGCGCATCGCCTTGGACCGTCCAAGGGCGGAGATCCTGGCCCAGCTTTCGCGTTGCCCTCCAGGCACGCTGGTTCTGCTCTCGGGACCGCTGGTCGTGGCGCGCGACGCGGCGCACGCGAGGTTCTATGAACTGTTGCAGGCCGGCCGGCCGCTGCCGGAGTACCTTGCGCGGCATCCGGTCTACTATGCGGGCCCAGCCCCAACGCCGGCAGGACGCGTGATCGGCAGCTTCGGTCCCACGACCGCTCAGCGGATGGACGTGTACTTGCCGGAGTTCATGGCCCGCGGCTTCTCGCTGGTGACCCTGGCGAAAGGCCCTCGGGCAGCCAGCGTGACGGCCGCCTGCCGAGAGTACGGCGGGTTCTACCTGGGGACCATCGGCGGCGCGGCGGCCCTGATCGGCCAGGAGCACGTGGTGCGCGACGAGGTGCTGGACTATGCCGATCTGGGCATGGAAGCGGTGCGGCGAATCGAAGTACGCGACCTCCCGGCCTTTATCCTCGTCGACGACCAAGGGAAACAACTGACGCCATGCGCCGCGTTGCTCGCCGGATGCGGCCGAAATCCCGGGCCAGCCTGAAAGCGTGCTGCCGGATGACCAGTGTTGATCGTATCCCGAGTATGCTGAACGTTCCGGGCTTGCCCGGCCAGGGACCTTGCCTTCCACGGAAAGACCATCCTATGCGATCCATCACCAGCGGACTCCGAAGACTGTTGTTCCTGTTCTGCGTCTGGGCCCTGGTCGTGGCCGGCCCGGGCCGGCCTGAAGCTGCCTCCGCCGGTGAGCGGCCCCGGTCGGCTGCGCCGGAACTGGTGGTGGTCGAGCAGGGCGGACTGCCGATCATCCTGTCGGCCCCGCACGGCGGAAAGGAGGCGATTCCGGGCGCGCCCCCGCGCGAGAACAAAGACGCTTTCCGCTTCCTCACCGGCGGCGATCTGCACACGCTGGAGTTGGCCCAGAAGGTGGCCGCCGCCCTGGAAAAACGCTTGCACGCCAGGCCGTACCTGGTGCTGGCGCGATTCCAGCGGAAGTACGTCGACGCCAACCGCGCCGCCCAGGACGCCTACGAGTCGCCGCAGGCCAAGCCGCATTACGACGCCTACCACGCCGCGCTCCGCGCGGCGTGCCAGGAAGTCGCGCGGCAGTGGGGCCGCGGCCTGATGGTCGATCTGCACGGTCAATCGGTCGAGCAGGAGGGGATCTTCCGCGGCACGGCCAGCGGCGCGTCGATGGGTGAGGCGATCGAGCGATTCGGCCCCGGGGTGCTCAACGGCCCCAACAGCATCGCCGGCGACCTGGAACGCCGCGGCTACAAGTTGATCCCGGCCGCAAACGAGGGCCAGAAGGAGGGCCGCTTCAACGGCGGCTACATCACGCGCACCTACGGCCGCCGCGAACTGTCGATCGACGCCATCCAACTGGAATTTGGCGCCGCACTGCGCGCCTCGCAGCGATTGGACCGCACGGCAAGCGACGTCGCCGCCGCCATCGAGACCTTCGCCCGCGCTTATCTGCCTGCCAGCAAACTCCAGCCTGAAAAGAAACGTTGACTCTTCCGTGTCGATGCGCTTCGATTCTGGTCCTTCGGTCACCGAGGATTCAAAGAAGTCAGGGTGCCTTATTCGATCCACCACGGCGATGCGGATACGTCCGTGCGCATCACTTGTGACGAGCGGTTTGTTGCCACCCTGATACAGAACAAGGTGGAACACGAGATGCACGTCTACCCAGGCGCTAATCACCGAGACACGTCGATGAATGAAACCGTGTTGGAACGGGTGAAGGCTTGGTACACTAGGCACGGGATCCTTGGCGGCGACCAGCGCGGGTCGCCCGTCCGGATCGAACGGGAGCGTTCTCAGGCAAGAGATTGAATGGCGGACTTGTTGAGGATCTTTGGCCCTTCCTGGAGAAACAGACATGCCATGCGTTGCGACCAGAAATGAGAAGCGATTTCTCCCATCTGCCCTGCGCGGAGCACGCCACGTGGCGATGGCCTCCCTGGTCGTCGTCACCGCGCTCACCGCTGCCCGCGCCCATGGCCAGACCGCCAGGAAGGTTGCCCCGATCCGCGTCACCTGTCTCGATGTCTACGGCCAGGCCGAACGCGGCATCGGGCCGAAGAACATCCA
>CALARR010000107.1 GCA_937889015.1 uncultured Planctomycetales bacterium
GCGACCACCGAGATCTACACTCTTTCCCTACACGACGCTCTTCCGATCTCCAAATTGCCTGTGGCCGGTGCAATGCCCACCCACAGCAGGCGCGGTACCTCGCGGGGATAGCCCCGTATAGTCGCCGCCCGAGCTTGGAGTGTGACGAATAGATCCGGCCCGTTGCAGGGAACGCTGTTGAACCGCACACGGGTCGATTCTGCCCGGGGATCGATCGCCGAGATCTTCAGCAGAGGTCCATCGGCCTCGCAACGCCCCCCGGCAGCGCGCAATCGCTGTAGAAAACCCTGGCCGGTGGGCGCCGCGTGTCTGGCCAACACGTCGGGCTGCTGCTGGGCTAGACGCACGGCTTCCCCGGAGGGCAGGCCCAACCAACCCAGCCGATTGGCCGTCCCTTGGCGAAACTCGTCCCAGATTCCGATTAGCTCGCGGTCGGCCTTCGGCGGGGCATAGGCATAGCAGATAGCCGAATCGGTGAACAGCGATGCGGCGAACACCAGCCGGTGGATATTCCATGGCACTTCAGGCTGCTTGGTCTGGCCCGGCTTATCACCTCGCGTGGTGAACTTGTGGTTGACGTAATTGAACACGGGCTTGGCGGCGTTCTCACGCCAATAGAAATGGCGGTTCAATCCACCCGACCAGTCGCGAACCTCCCAATCCGCCAGGTGTGGCCAGCCCTCACTCTCGATGCCGTTGAGGATGTGAAACGCCCGTTGGCTGTGTTCGCTCATTCCGTCGGCCATAATCAGGCGGTTGGGGCCGAGATTCTCGCGCAGGCGGCGGCAGAACTCGACCACGCCCACTCCGTAGAGGTTCACGCCCTCCAGCATCGCATCGTCGGCCAGGCCGTCGCCATCGGTGTCCATTCCTCGCACGCGGCTACCCTTGCCCTGTCCGTGCTGGTGCTGAAGGACGTCGAACTCCAGACCATCGTAGGCCGCCAACTCGCCGCCAGGCAAGAAACGCGCGGCCAACTCGTCAGCATGGACCTCGCCGCAGGTTCGACCCTGTCTGTCGCGCGGGCAGCGAGTCGAGTAGTTGTAGTACCACAACAGATTCGATTTTTCGCCCCAGGGACCTTCGCTGACGTGCGCCGCGGCGTAAGAACGGTGGGCAGGTAAGGCCATGGGCCGCGTACCATAACAGGCTCGACGCACGCGGATCGTATTCTGCTTCGTGTTCACGCCGAGCAACTGCACCTGCTCGGTATGGAGCCAGTCGGGCCGTCCCTGGGCGTCCAGCAGGCACAGACCGATGTCCTCGTTCCTGTCCTGGTAACGACCCGTGTTCATGAGGAATAACTCCAACCGCTCGACGGCGATCTCGCTCTCGCCTTCCTCGGCAGGCACATCCTTGAGGATCTTGGCCCCGTTGTAATAGATCCAGTGACCGGCGAAGTACTTCTCGGTCTGGAATCGCGGGTCCCGGCCGTTGCCGTTGTAGTGCAGCAACACAAGTTGCGTCGGGTGCGACCGCTTGAACCGCGTGAACGATTCGACGTTCACGCCTCGCCCTGGTACTTCCTCGTCAAGAGTCTTGCCCTCGATACCCATCAGCCGCGAGTAGCAGGTTTCCCAACGCTCGTAAGAAATTCTCCGGTTGGATGCGATCCCTTCACTCTGCCGGAAGAAATAGACCCGCGGGCAGTCGCCGCTGACCGCCGGTAGCAGGGCTGGGGCGGGATACTCAGCCAACGCATGGTCGGCCAGCAAAGCAAGGGTGACTACGCATAATGAGCCCCAGTGTTGGAGACGGAACGTCATGGCGGGGTTCCCGGCAAGGTTGGGAGGACGGAAGGAAAGGCAGCGCAGAATCCACTCGGCTTGCACCGAGCACAAGCCTCACGCACGACCCGTGGCTGTCCCAGGGAGCCTCGGTTCCGCAGGCGCCCTCTACACTTACGTCACTTCACGCTAAAGCGGTGTACTGTCGTCTGGCGGTAGATCTGCCCTGGGCGCAGCACCGTGGAAGGCCAGTCTGGCCGGTTGGGCGAATCAGGGAAGTGCTGTGTCTCCAAGCACAGTCCGTGGTACTTGGTGTAGGCCACACCGTCCGCCTGCACTTTCCCGTTCAGCCCGTTGGCTGTGTACAGTTGGACGCCAGGTTGGGTAGTGTAGACCTCCATCACCCGGCCGCTGGTGGGTTCGTAAACCCGCGCGGCCAGCGAGGTGATCTCTCCCGGCCGCTTGTTGAGCACGTAGCAGTGATCGTAGCCGGGCAGGACCTGATCGATCCGAGAACCGATGGTCGCGGGTTCGGTGAAATCCATCGGTGTCCCCGTCACGTTCCGCATCTCGCCGGTGGGGATCAGTCCAGCGTCGACTGGGAGGTAGCGATCGGCGTTCAAATACAACTCGTGCCCCAATACGTCGCCGCGGTGGATCCCGGCCAGATTCCAGTAGGCGTGGTTGGTGAGATTCACGATTGTGGGCTTGTCGGTTGTAGCCGTATAGTCCATCAGCAACCGATTGTCGTCGGTGAGGATGTAGTCCACGGTAACCGTGAGTTGGCCGGGATAGCCCTGATCGCCGTCCGGGCTCACCAGCGTCAGCCCCAAAGCCACCGAGTCGTGCTGCTGGTGCGGTACGGCCTTCCAGATCGCCTTGTCGAAGCCGCGCTTGCCACCGTGCAGGTGGTTAATGTTGTTATTGGTGGCGAGTTGATAGTTCTGGCTGTCGAGCGTGAAATGTCCCTTGGCAATGCGGTTTGCAAAGCGTCCCGCGATCGATCCGAAGAAGGGGTGCCCCTTCAGGTAGTCTTGTAGACTATCCAAGTGCAGCGTAATGTTCTCACACTTGCCGTTGCGGTCCGGTGCATCCAGACCGATCAGCGTGGCTCCGTAGGTCATGATGCGGGCCCTCAGGCCATGGTTGTTGGCCAGTGTAAAAAGTTCGACCTCGACGCCTTCGGGCGTCTGGCCCAGCACCGACTTCTCAATACTCATCTTAGACAGGCTCCCTGTAGCTGTTTGCGCGGCCGCCGGTTGTGTGCGATCGGCGGCTGGCGACGACTCTTGGCCACACAGCACGACAGCCCAGGCCGCCAGCGCCGCGGCAGTAATAGTGATCGTAGGCACTCGCATCAGGCGACCTCCTGTTCTTGATTCCCGGCGCAGCCCGTGATTCAGATTTAAGCTGGACCGGATCCCCGCCGGAGTCGGTCGGCATCCAGTCCGCCCGCGGAAGGACCATTGCCCACTCAGAACTCAACAGAACCACAATCCGCCATTATCGAGCGATTATCGACCAGGGTCCAGTCCCATGCACGACTGACGGATTGTCGGGCTACCTACTCTCTGGTGGCGGGTCCGCGCAGGTCGCGCGGCAGACGCTGGCATCGCGGGCAGAAGAAGGTCGAACGCTGCGCCTGCACGATTCGTATAACACGACCTCGGCAGCACTGCACACAGGCCTTGCCGGTGCGTTGATACACGCGATGATAGTCCTGAAAGCCACCATTCTGTCCCTGCCCCACACGATATGTTCCGTCGGCGAGCGTGGAACCTTCCAGGGCGATGGCGTCTTGCAGTACGGTGCGCAGTTCGGCCTGCAGGCGGCGCCACTGGGCTGCTCGGAGTCGACAGCAGGGTAGGGCAGGGTGGATACGTGCCCGATGCAAGATCTCTGAGGCGTAGAGATTTCCCACACCGGCCAAGGCACGCTGATCCAACAGCGCGACCTTAATGGGGCGGCGGCTACCGCCCAGTCGTTGTCGCAGCGTTCCGGCGTCGATCTCCGCTGCATCGGGGCCCAACCGCGTCGGACCGTAGAGGGCCTGAAAGCCGTCCGTTCCTACCAGACGCACGATTCCCAAGCCACGTTGGTCCCAGAAAAGGACTTGTTGGGCTGCTCCTCCTTCCAGTTCAAGAACCAGACGAAGGTGCGCGTTATCCGGTGGGGCGGCCAGTAGGACCAATCCGGTCATACGGGGCTCGACGACGATTCGATCTCCGCCATCCAAAACGATAACCACGCGCTTGCCGGCACGTTCGACGGCCGTGATCGTGCGACCCCTGACGCGGGCTCGCAGAGATCGCAGTCCTGGTAGGATCTCGATCGGGCAAAGCCCTCGCCCCAGTCGACGCACGTCCCGAATGCGGCTACCGACGATCGGCAGCACGCAGCGCCGCATGGTTTCGACTTCGGGCAACTCAGGCACGGCGAGGGATCTTGGAAACGGGAATGAAGTCAGTAGATACTCTTGCTATTCCGTGGGGTAGGGGAGTCCCAGGGCATTCGTGGACCGACAGCGATATCCAAGATCGGTTCCTTGGCCCAGCGGAAGAGGGGACCATCACCTGGCCGTTGTGAACCATATTGGTGCAACCACGTCTCACCGCCCGACTCGCCACTGGACCTAGCCACGATGACGAGATCGCCGCCTGGTGCGAAGGCCAGCACGCCATTGCGATACAGTTCCTTGCCCGGCGGCATGCGGTACTTGCGAATCAACTCTTCGCCCTGATAAACGTAGACCATGTTCGGCCCTTGCGCCGCCGCCCAGCGTGGCGAGCCTGTGTCGGCGGCCACTCCGCCGAAATAAGGCAACACCGCAGGCTGCGCAGTGCTGGTATCGCCGTCAGTAAAACGATAGATGCCATCTCGACCATCAGTTCCGAAGAGCACGTATCGGTCGCCGGTCATGGCCACAGACATCCCCTGGACGGTCCACTTCTGATCGTGCAAACGCTGGATGATTCGCGGCTCTCGCCCTGCCGTGTCCGTGGTCGCCAGCACGTCGGCAATGTTGTCGGCGACAAGGATCGTATCGCTGTTGGCTGCAATCCCGACGTCGACCGGATGCACCAATTCCTTGTGGTCGGTCAGCAACGTCGACAGCTTGCCATTGGAGTCGATCCGTTGCAGGCGTCCGCCATCGCCGGGCACCGCCAAGACCAGGGCGTTCCCTCGATGCAAGGCCACCCCTGTTGCGGCCTGAGCCAAGGGGACAATCCCCAGCACGGTCCCTTGTTCATCAACCTGGTAGACCCTGCCCGGGCGCCCTTCCTCACCGCAGGAAATGTACACAGCCTGCTTGGGACCAGGGGGATAGGTGGATGCCACGCCGAAATTACCCTGCACAGCGACCCCGCCACCGCCGCCGGCCATACCGGAGACGCCCACAGCAGTTTCTCCCATTGTTCCGCCACCCGCGCTCCCGCCAGATCCCATCCCACCGCCGCTGCCTGCACCGATACCACTGCCACTGGGGCCGGACACACTGCCCGCCGTCGCC
>CALARR010000108.1 GCA_937889015.1 uncultured Planctomycetales bacterium
GTTCGGGACCAAGAGGTCGGAGGTTCGAATCCTCTCGCCCCGACTTTGTTGACTGGTAACGGTTTACGTCGGCAGGAGATGCGGCGGAATTAGGCCGGAATTGTGGTTTATGTAACACGTACGTAACACAGACTGGGCCTAAGTGTGCTTGAAGTGTGGTGTCCATGTCGGGGCCGGAGGCGGCCCCGATTGCGTTTCTTGACACGTCCGCGTCGCGAATGGGCGGTTTCTACATTTGCCTATTACCCCTTTATCTGGCCGGTAATCCATGTCGCCTCTGTGATGGCGTTTTCGCTTGGTCCATTACTGTCTGCAGCAGCCCTGAGCCTGCCGGGGGACTGGCCGAGGCTGGCAGATCCCCAGCGAGTTCATTGGATGGGTTTCACGAGAGCAACACCATAGCCATTCCGCTCGTTGCCTTGGATCGCCAGCCTCCCGGCACTGCTTGGGTGAGACGCAAGAGTCACGGTCTTGTTTTCGGTGGGGCTTGGCGGGCATCCACCGGTGAACGAATGGGTGGCGTCGGCCTTGTCCAAGTCACAGCCAGAACCGTCCCAGTAACGATGGCTCCAGCACGGCACAGAGCGGACCCAACGGATCTGCCGTTTTGAGCGGTTCACAATGGAAGCATCGGGGCCAGTCGTCGTAGGACCGTTGCGGCGGTTGCGGGCAACCCCCAGAAGCAGTAAACTAGCTGAATCCTCCTCCGGATGCCACCCAAAGTAGTCGTACTGGCTCCATCTGGATCTTAACCTCACCGGTCGGAGTAGTGGCACGCAGGTGTGGAAATCCGGCATCCGTTCGACCAGGGATTCCATGCGACTCATCAAGAACACAGGCAACGATCGCGTAATCGACGAGCTGCGCCAGGTCCTCGGGCCGCAGTCGTCGCTCGACCTAGCTTCCCCGGCGTTCTCTCTGTTTGCCTTTGCCGAGCTGCGCGAGGTCTTGGAGAAGCTTGATGCTTGCCGCATGATCCTCCCGAACGTCAACGATTCAGGACTCGGTCTGACCGGCTCCGACAACGACCGCGCGTTCCGCAACCGGCTTCAGGCCCACTGGCTTGCGCGCGAGTGCGTCGCGTGGATCAGGACGAAAGTGGAGTTGCGAGCCGCCCCCGCCTTGCTGCCGCAGGCCATCCTCATCATGGGCAAGGCGGATTTGGAGTCTCAGCGGGTCATCACCGGCAACTGCCCGTTTACGACCGAGGGACTCGGCCTCACACCCGGCAACCAGTTCAGTTTGATCCAATGCTCGGAGCGACCCGAAGAATCCGCCATTCTCGGCGGGTGGTTCACAAGCCTTTGGAATATGTTGCCCAGGGCCGACCAGCACAAGGCCGCCTTCCTGTCACGTCTTCAGTTCCTCGTCGATCCCAAGGCCCCATCGCTTATCTATTACCTGACGCTCTTCCATGTCTTCAAGGATCTGGGTGACGAGCTGGACGAGGAGCGGATCGTCAAATCGGCCACCGGTATCCGCAACACCACCGTCTGGAAGAAGCTCTACAAGTTCCAGCGGGATGGCGTAGTTGGGGCGATCGACAAGTTGGAGCGGTTGGGCGGGTGCATCATCGCCGACAGCGTGGGCCTCGGCAAGACCTTCGAGGCCTTGGCGATCATCAAGTACTACGAGCTGCGCAACGACCGCGTGCTGGTGCTCGTGCCGAAGCGGCTCCGCGACAACTGGACGCTCTACAAAGCCAACGACCGCCGCAATTTCCTGGCTGCCGACCGCTTCAACTATGATGTGCTCAACCACACCGATCTCTCCCGCGACAGCGGCAGCTCCGGCGACATCGACCTGGCCCACGTCAACTGGGGCAACTACGACCTGGTGGTCATCGACGAGAGCCACAACTTCCGCAACAAGTCCACCCACAACGACCGCGAGACCCGTTACGACCGCCTCATGCGGCGGATCATCAAGGAGGGCGTCAAGACCCGCGTCCTGATGCTCTCCGCCACGCCGGTCAACAACCGGCTGGCCGATCTGAAGAACCAGATCGCCTTCGTGACCGAGGGTGACGATACGGCCCTGGTCGACCACGGCATCCCCAGCGTCGAAGCGACCGTCCGCCAGGCGCAGCTCCAGTTCAACCGCTGGCTGGCCCTGGAAGAAGCCGAACGGCGCCCGGCTCGGCTCATCGACATGCTGGGGTTCGACTACTTCAAGCTGCTGGACCTGCTGACCATCGCCCGCAGCCGCAAGCACGTCGAGAAATACTACGGCACCCAGGAGACGGGCCGGTTCCCGGAGCGTCTGAAGCCCGTCAACATCAAACCCGACGTAGACAAGGCCGGGGAGTTCCGTTCCATCCGTGAGATCAACAACGAAATCCGCCGCCTGAACCTCAGCGCCTACGCACCGCTGCGCTATGTCCTGCAACACAAGCAGGCGGCCTACGATGCCAAGTACAGCACCCGGATTCGTGGTGGCGAGACCTTTTTCCGGCAGGTGGACCGCGAGGAAAGCCTGGTTCACCTCCTGCGGGTCAACGTCCTGAAACGCATGGAGAGTTCCGTTTCGTCCTTCGCCCTCACACTCACTCGCCAACTTGCCGACGTCCAGGCCACCCTGACCAGAATCGAGGCCCATTCCGATTCGGTTGACGAGATTGAGATTGAGGATGTGGACGTGGACGATCCGGCGTTCGAGGCCCTCCTGGTCGGACGCAAGGTCAAGGTGCTGCTGAAAGACGTGGACCTGATCCGCTGGCGTCAGGATCTCATAGAGGATCGCAACCGCCTGGCCACGCTGTTGTCGGCGGCCAAACAGGTCGGCGCAGCGCGCGACGCCAAGCTTGACGCCCTTCGCGAAGTCATCCGGCGCAAGTGCCACCAGCCCATCAACGCTGGAAACCGCAAAGTCCTCGTCTTCACCGCGTTCGCCGACACGGCCCACTACCTCTACGGCGAGCTTTCGGCCTGGGTGTTAGAAAAACTCGGCCTTCATTCGGCCCTGGTGACCGGGGCTGGACGAAACCAAGCCACGTTGCCGAACCTCCGCAAGGATTTTTCCAGCATCCTAGCGGCCTTTTCGCCCCGCTCGAAGGAACGGCCGGCCGATCTCGCCGCCGAAGGCGAAATCGACTTGCTCATCGCCACCGATTGCATCAGCGAGGGCCAGAACCTCCAGGACTGCGACACGGTCATCAACTTCGACATCCACTGGAACCCGGTCCGCATCATCCAGCGATTCGGCCGGATCGACCGGATCGGCTCGTGTTGCGAGCGTATCCAGCTCATCAACTTCTGGCCGAATATCGAGCTGGAGGAGTACATCAACCTGGAACAGCGGGTCAGTGGCCGCATGGTGCTTCTGGACATCTCCGCCACCGGCGAGGAGAACGTCATCGAGCACCAGTCGGGCAACCAGATGAATGACCTGGAGTACCGCCGCCAGCAACTGCTCAAGCTCCAGGATGCCGTGATCGACCTGGAAGACCTGTCCAGCGGGGTCTCCATCGCTGACCTCACCTTGAACGACTTCCGCGTCGATCTCTCGGGCTTCCTTAGAGAGCACGCCGATCAACTCGAATCACTGCCATTGGGCACCTTCGCCGCGACGACGGTCCAAGCCGGCGACGAAGCTGTCATTCCACCGGGCATTATCTTCTGCCTGCGCGCCGTGGGCGATGCCGCGCTGAAGACCATGGAGCCGGGCTACCCGCTGGCGCCACATTACGTGGTGCATGTGGGCGACGACGGCGCGGTCCTATTGCCATTCACCCAGGCCAAGCAGGCGCTCGACCGCCTGAAGCGGCTGTCCATCGGCCGCGACATCCCGGATGCCGGGGCCACAACACGATTCGACAAGGACACCAAAGACGGCCGCGACATGCGCGCGCCCCAAGACCTGTTGGCTAAGGCGGTCGGCTCCATCGTCGGCAAGAAGGAGGAGCGGGCCATCGCCAGCCTCTTCTCACCCGGCGGTACCCATGCCATGAAGGGCGAGTTCCAGGGCATCAACGACTTCGAGGTGGTCGCGTTCCTGGTCGTACTGCCGGATGGAAAAGGGGAGGAGGAGAAAGGGAGACGAGGGGAAGAGGAGAGAAGGGAAGCGTGAAGATTACGTCGCACCGAGAACTAGAGGTTTGGCGCGAGGCGATGGACCTGGCGATGGAAGTGTTTGCGATCAGCAAGCAGTTCCCGGCCGAGGAGCGGTACTCGTTGACCGACCAGTTGCGCCGGGCCTCCCGCTCTGTGGCCGCCAACGTCGCCGAAGCATGGCGGAAACGTCGTTACCCGGCGGCGTTTGTGAGCAAGCTCAACGATGCCGAGGGCGAGGCCGCCGAGACGCAGACACATCTCGAAATCGCCCATCGTTGCGGCTACCTCCCCATCACCACGTTGCAGGCTCTCGACTCTCGCTACGAGACTCTCCTTGCCCGGATCGTCACCATGTCCGCCCATCCCGAGAAGTGGACGCTGGGCGGCGGGGGAAGAAGAGACGAGGTGAAGAAGGGAAGAGGAGCTCGCCTTGCCTCCCCTCCTACCCAAGTCCCCTCTTCTCCTCTTCCTCTCCAACGGAGGCGTGCGCCATGAGCACCGCCGCCCTCATCGACGCCCTGGCGCTGCCGCCGGACGCACGCGTGGACCAGCGCGTGCCCAAGAAGCTCCTGCTGGAGCAGGGTGCGCCCACGGCCGCCGACAAGCGGTCTCTGCAAGACGGCATCGCGGAAATGACCTGGGTGGCGGCCCTGAAGCCCACCAATATCGGCGTACCGCTCTTCCGCGACGACGTGCGCGAGTACCTGGAAATCGTCGTGCTCATCGTCATGCTCCGTGCAGCAGCCAAAGGCCCTCGGCTGATCGAACTGATTCACCGGGCGGTGCCCTACCCGGTGGTGCTTGTCGCCGAGCATGGCGATGCCGTTAGCCTTTCGCTGGCCCACAATCGCTGGTCGCAGGGCGAAAAGGGCAAGGTGGTGATCGAGAACGTCCGCCGCACCACACCGTTCCAGCCCGCTGCACCCACGGCCGAGGAGGCCGCGTTCCTGGCCAGCCTCGCCCTGGCTAGCCAGCCGGCACGCGACCTGTACACGGTCTACCAGGGGTGGCTCGACCGCGTGGCTGCCTTGGAAGCGGCCCAGATCACCGGCACGTTCGTGCCGCCGGAGTCCACCGGCCAGGCATCGGCCGTGCGCGACGGGTTGGATGTCCATGCCGAACTACAGCGCGAGTTGGCCGTCCTGCGTGCCAAGGCCAAGAAGGAAAGGCAGATCAACCGCCGCGTGGAACTGAATCTCAAGATCAAGCGGCTGGAAGCCAAGCTGGCCGAACTCACCGCGCAATTGTGAAACATCGCTCGATCCCATGAACACCATACGCACGCACCACTACATCGACGGGCTGGTCGGCGAACTTTGCAAGCTGCCACAGGAGACGGGCTGGGTGGAGTTCAAGGAGAACAGCGCCATGGTTTCCCGGATCATCCGCGAGGCCATCGAGGACAAGCTCGTCAGGCCCTACGATCCGAAACAAGGAAAGAAATACGCGAAATACCTCCCCTTCTGGGCCTGAAGCCGCCCGAATCTTATTTGATGGCTATTTGACTACCGAGGGCCAATCAGCCGCGCCGGACTTTTCGATGCGGCGGGAAGTACTTGGTATTTAAGAGGTTGCGACAATCACCCCCCGCCACGGCTTATTTGACGGTTATTTGACTGAAGGACGCCTGCCCATGAAGCCGCTCACCGACCAAGACCCCGAAACCAAGTCGCCGGACCTCGTTACCGAGAACGTCGAGCGGCTCAAGGTCCTGTTCCCGGAGGCGTTCACCGAGGGGAAGATCGACTTCGACGTGCTCAAGCAGTTGCTCGGCGGGGCCGTGGACGAGCGGGAGGAGAAGTTCGGGCTGAACTGGAATGGCAAGCGGCAGGCACGGCAGATCGCCCTGACGCCCTCGACCGGCACCCTGCGCCCGTGCCCCGAGGAAAGCGTGGGCTGGGACACCACGCAGAACCTGATGATCGAGGGGGACAACCTCGAAGTCCTGAAACTCCTCCAGAAGTCCTACGCGGGCAAGGTCAAGCTGATCTACATCGACCCTCCCTACAATACGGGCAAGGACTTCGTCTACCCCGACAACTTCCAGGACAACATCCGCAACTACCTCGAA
>CALARR010000109.1 GCA_937889015.1 uncultured Planctomycetales bacterium
CTTATTGTCTCACAACCTAACGACCGATTGCACAAATAGCCCGCTCCGCGCCGAAGGCCTCCCAGCCCCGAGGATGATGTCGCAAGACGGCGAGTGAAGCTTGCCGGCGCACAGACTGTCGGCGTCGCTGGGTGATCGGCCGAGTTCGCCTTCTATCCCCCTGCCGTTGTTGTCACCGATTTCAAGGGGCTCGGAGCGTGTTGCAGTTTCGTGGCAAGATACGGCTTGGCGCTGCGGCAGAGCCCGCGAGTGGGTTAGCCCGCGCTGCGAACTAGGCTGCAAGCCTAGTTCTTGCGTGGGAGAATCTGACCCAAATCTGACACAACATGGGCCACATGGAGCCAATCTGCGTCCCACACGGAGCCAACGCGGTTTCGCCGTTTGTCGTTACGGAACAGGGGTTTGCAACGTAAGTGTCCTGCAAGTGCCATGTGAGTCCAACAAGGTCTTGCTAGGTTGAGGGCCTAGCGCGGCTCCGATGCCGGCGACTGGCACGCAATTCGCTTCACGGCGCCTACTTTGGCGAGGATCACAAGGGAATCTACCTGATGTGGCTTTCGTACCGGAGGTCTCGTGGCCGACGCTCCCGTCCGAGAAGTGTCCGAGAACTGGTGGTAAACCAGCGGATTTCCTGTAAAATGTGGAAAGTGGGGTGACCGAAAGCCCCTTCGCCATCATCACGTAACTCCCATTTAGTAAGTCACTTACAGCAAATTCATCCCGCGACTCCTAACGGGCAATGGACGGCCTCCGGAGCCGAAGGTTACAGGTTCGAACCCTGTCGGGGATACTTAAGCGGCGCAAGGACTTACGTCAAACGCCGCTGATCGGAAAAGGGCCCCTGGTACTTTTCGTGGTACAGAATGGGCCCCCGGGGAGTCGCGAGCTCCCCAGGGGCCGGCAAACCCTTCGGCTTGCCTTGTGGTTCAGTTACACCCACAAGCTGGAGGGAGATTCCGATGCCACGCCAATCGAAGCCCTGGTTCCGCAAGGAGCGCCGCGCCTGGTTCGTCACCATTGACGGCCAGCGCCACAATCTCGGCCCGGATCGCAAACGGGCCATGCAGAAGTTCCACCGTCTGGCAGCCGAGCCCCGTCGGCGGAAGGTTCAAAGCGACCTCGTCGCGGCCCTGATCGACGCCTTCCTGGACTGGTGCCAGAAGCACCGGGCTCACGAAACGTACGTCTGGTATCAGGCGGCCCTGCAACTCTTCGCCAGCCGTTACCCAGACCTCACGGTCGCCGAATTGCGTCCGTTCCACGTACAGCAGTGGATCGACAGCTACCCCGATCTGAGCAGCGGCACGAAACGCAACTATTGCCGGGCGATCGTGCGAGTCATGCACTGGGCTGAGGAGCAAGGTCTCATCGACCGCACGCCCCTGGTCCATTTCAAGAAGCCCCGGGCCGGTCAGAGGGAGACGGTCATCAGCCCAGAGGAGTACGAACGGATTCTTGCCTGCGTCCCCAACGCGAACTTCCGCGATTTGCTGGCCTTCGCCTGGGAGACGGGCGCTCGGGCGGCCGAGTGCCTGGCCATCGAGAAGCGGCACGTCGATCTGGCCTGTGCCCGAATTGTCTTCCCACCCTCGGAAGAGAAGATGGGCCGCGCCCCGCGGATCATCTACCTGAGCGACGAGGCCTGCGGCATCGTTCGCCGGCTCATGTTCCGCACCCACGACCGGCTCTTCGTGAACGGCAACGGTGTTCCTTGGACCACCGAGGCGGTCAATTGTGCGTTCATGCAGGTGCAAGCCCGCATGGGCAAGCAAGTAATGCGGGAGAAGGGGATTGGGCTGAAGCCCGAGGGCATTGAGACACAGATCGCCAAGCAGCGGCCCTATCGAATCTCCCAAGGCCGCAAGGTCGTCAAGACACGGCTGGAGCTTGTCGAAGAGGCCCGACGCAAACTGTGGACCAGGCTGGCCTGCCAGCACGCGCCGAAGTATTGCCTCACGGCCTTCCGACACTCCTGGTGCCACCATGCGTTGCGTCGGGGCCTCGATGCGCTCACGGTCAGCATGTTGATGGGCCATGCCGATCCCACGATGGTCTCGCGTGTCTACAGCCATCTCTCGCATGCCACCGATTACCTCCGTCAGGCCGCCCAGAAAGCGGTTGTCTAGAGCTTGATGTGCTTGAGCTTGAGGCGGGGGCGCGGCGTCGGAAGGTCGTCTCCGTCACGCTCCCGCCGGCAGCCGGCCAGGAACGCCTCCAGATCGGCCTGGGTGATCCGGATTGCACCACCGATGCGATAGTGAGGAAGCCCACCTCTGTCCGCAAGCAGACGGTTTTGGAGATACGTCCACCAGTGGCGGTTATGGTTCTTTGGTTGGTGGACGAAGGATCGCACGATGCTTGAGGAAGACGATCGCGTCGGCCGAATCGTCGATCACTTTGTGGGCCTGGGACTGTTGCTCGAATACGTGAAACGCCGCAGCAACGTTTCCGTACCAACCCTTCAGGAGATTGGCAATTGCACCAACTGCTCGACAGTACGGACGCTTTGCGATGCCCTCTGTCACGGCCTCTCGGAGCCGATCCTACGAGCCGTTTTCTCTTCGGAATGGACACCGACTGACGCTGGTATTCCACCACCGGTTGTCGAGTCAAACTGGGAACGAAGACTCGGCAATGCCGTTTCGCTCCTCTTTCGGGATCGCCCGCTGCCACTCTCGTTCTTCGGGGACTACCATCAGTTGTGTGTCGCGAATCCGCTTCGCCGCCAACTCACTCCAGACGGTCGCTCAGTGCGGTATGAGCGAGGTGTTCATTACACGCCCTCGCCGATCGTCGATTACCTTGTTGCGTCTACGTTGAGGCGGGCGTTCGCGAGCCGTTCGCCCGAGGACGCCAGCGGTGTGCGTATCCTCGATCCGTCTTGCGGATGCGGTGCGTTCTTGATTGCGTCGCTTCGACATCTGCTTCAAGAACAGGAGAGGGGGGAAACTGCGTTTGCAGGAGCAGGAATGCCTGCCATCCAAGACGCCCTCGATGTTCTTGAGAGCTTCGCGTGGGGCACTGACATTGACGAAATCGCGGTGGCTTGGACGAGACGGCTCCTGTTGTTGGCCGTCTGGGAGTGGGGAGTCTTGCGGGGAGTGCCCCAAGACGATCGCGATATTCGTGTCCCCGATCTCAAGTGCAACGTCACTTGTCGGAGTTTTCTTGATCCGAAAACCGTATCGGACCTTCGGCAAGTCGATGTCATCATAGGTGGGCCGCCTTTCGTTCGCCTTCAGGAGCTCTACCGGAGTCAACGTGGGCAGGTACGGGAGTACAGAAAGGCATTTGGTTCGGCGCGGCGGGGGCAATTCGACCTCTATATGCTGTTTATCGAACAAGCATTGAGAGTCCTCCGCCCGGGCGGCCAACTCGCCTTCAGCCTATCGAATTCCTTTCTTCACACCGCGAGCGGCGCGAGTATCAGACGTATTATCGCGCGCGAGTCGCGTGTCTACGAGATTGTGGAATTCGAGGACAAGCAGGTCTATCCCGACGCGGTGACGCAGGTCGCGCTCTTGTCTCTTGGGAAGGACGTGAAGGCGACATCGATCCGTCATGTATGGGTTCGTGGAACAGGCAACCTGCGGACGATCCTGGGGCATCTCCTGTCCGGGAATCCTGCACCCCACCCGCAGATCGACATCAATGAGTTGCCCGATTCAGTTGTGGATTGGCCGAACTGGGCCCTGATCTCCCGTAAGGATGTGTCATGGCTGGCAGATCTGCGATTTCGCGGCACGCCCCTGTGCTATCAGGCTCTTGAGATCAGCCAAGGGCTACAGACCGGCGCAGATGATGTCCTTGTGATGCGAGAGGTAGGTCGGACATCTCGTCGCATTGTGTTCGCGAAGTCCCGGATCGATGGGAAGGCCTACGGGCTTGAGGCTGATATCACTCGGCCGATCATCCGAGGGCGTCATGTGCGAGGATACCAAAGCCCGGCGACGCGATACCTTTGTGTCTTTCCCTACGACACCGCAGGTCGCGCGTGGCCCGAGGAAGTGATTGCGCGAGAATACCCGCTTGCCTATCGGTATCTGCTGCTTCACCAAGCGCGCCTTTCCCAACGCAAAAGACCGCAGGATGTGCCGTGGTATGCCGCCAGCGCCGCCAATCCAGGGAAACTCTGGCAAGTCGAGCGGATCATCGGGAGCAAGATTGCAGCGACGGCTGGGTTCTCAACTGCCGTCAAACCATGCAAAGCGAACCTGATAAGCACGCCTTGACGGTAGAGAGGGGGCCTCGATGCGAAACATGCGGCTGGCGCTTGGCCCGGCTGGTACCCGTAGGGGCGCGGCCTTATACTGACGGCATGGAAGAGCAAGGCAAACGACCGCGTGACCGCTACGACGTCTCGGGAAACGTCGAGGCAGAGTACGTCGATGCCGAGCAGGCGGTGCTGAGGAACAGGAAGGGCATTACGACCCTGGCCGATTTACAGCTTGCGGAGGAGCAGGCCCTTGCTGAGGCGTACGAGCGACTTGTGAGCGAGGTTCGCCTCGACACGCCCATGACCTGCGATCTGCTGCGGCACATTCACGCGCGGATCTTCGGCGACTTGTACGAGTGGGCCGGCCGTTGGCGCACGGTGTGGATCAGCAAGCCGGGAATCACGTGGCCAGCTCCGGATTTCCTCGACGGGAACATGGCTGCGTTCGAGAAGAACGTCCTACGCAAGCACCCTCCGAAAGCGATTAAGGACGATGAGGCGTTCTGCTCGGCAATCGGGGAGATTCAGGGCGAGTTCCTGGTGATTCATCCCTTTCGCGAGGGGAACGCTCGGACTATCAAGCTCCTGACGAATCTGCTGGCCGTGCAGGCGGGCCGGCCGCCGCTGATCTACGACGCGAGCGAGGAGGGCCAACAAGAGTATATCGACGCGGCGAAGAATGCCTTCAAACGCGATTACCGCAAGATGGCAGCGATCATTCGCCTGGCATTGGCACGGGCGAAGCCAACGACGTGAGCCGTTGGCGAAGCCGCTCGCGGGTTTCGTCCTGGAAGGGTGGCAGGCCCTCGATGACGCTGTCGGTCTCGGTGATGGTCAGGATGCGATCGATCCGCGCCTGGTCATCGCAGAGCCAGGGGGAGGCTTCCTTGAGCGTCGGTCCTTTTCCGAAGTCAACCATATTGATAGTGTACCACTGCGTTCCGTTTCCGGCAGCCTCAGCCCGTAACCTTTCTGACGGCTGAGGCCGAAGGTCACGGTGGCTTACGGGCGGTACAGAATGCGGTACGAAAACCTTGAAAGAATCGACGTAAGTCCTTAAAATACGTGAAATCTGGCAAGTCCGAGGGGACTTGCGATCGTGCCACAAAGTACGTTCAGGTAAGGAGTTAGAACGTGAACCTTCGCCAGGGGGCCGTCTCCTCCGGAGCCGAAGGTTAGAGGTTCGAGCCCTCTCGGGGATACTTGGAAAGCCATAAGCAGCAAAGACTTATGGCTTTTTTCTTTGGTTGCATCGGTATCCAATTTCGGCCGCTGGCAAAGCGTATCTGATTCTGGCCGACTTCACGTTTCTCGCGACATTCCAGATGGTCCTGGCCACTGACCTCATCGCCGACAAAGCTCACGGTGCCTTCCGCTCCAAGGGCCTGAACCACGCGGCGAAACGACGCCGATGATGATCGTTCGTGCCCTCCTCGTCTGGCTCCTTCTCATCGCCGCCGAAATCGTCCACGGCATCGCCCGAGCCGTCTTCCTGGTTTCCCAGGTGGGCCAGTTCCGCTCCAACCAGATCGGCGTCTTCACCGGCAGCCTGATTATCATGGCCATCGCCCTGGTGTTCGTCCGCTGGATCGGAGCGTGCCAATCGTTCCAGTTGCTGGGGATCGGCGTCCTTTGGGGCGTGCTGACGCTGGCCTTCGAGATTGGTTTTGGGCGATTCGTGGTCGGGGCGTCGTGGGAGCGGCTGCTGTCGGACTACAACGTGCTTGAAGGCGGGCTGATGCCGTTGGGGATGGTCGTCCTGGTGCTGTCGCCGTGGATCGCCGGGAAGGTGCGTGGCGTGGGGTGATAGTCCGCATGAGACGATCATGGTTGCACAACCGGATTCTGGCTCATGTGCAAAGTCCCGACCCAGACCTTCTTCTGCCCTTTGACGGTTGGCTCACCGTGGGTGGTCCCAGAGTGACTTGCTGTGGTCACCGCGGTCCGGCCCACTGCGGGACCTTGGCATCGGGGGCCGAGTCCTGGCCGGGGGCATAGGGCTTCAGGTCGAGCACGGGCGTGCCTTCGTCGGCGTCGATCTTGTCGATTTCGATCACGTTGTCCCTGACGGACACGATCTTGCACAGGCTCAGGGCGACCAGGTTTGGGCGAATGGGGGCACGGCAAGCGAAAACGCCGGTGAGCGGGTTCGCCGGGTTGCCTCTGGGATGCACCTGGAGGATGGCGCGCTTCTGGGGCGTGTCGTTCTTGTCGAACCACCAGATCACTTGCAGATGCGACCATTGTTCCAGTCCGAGCAGGCCCGGCTGGTACTTCTGGTCCAAGACGATCCGCGTGCGACCCACGGTCTTCTGGATGCAGCCAATCGGTTGAAGCGCAAAGCCTCTCGCCGGCGGCTCACTGGCAAGCAGGCCTGAAACAGACATGAGGGCCAGCAGTCCTGCAAGGAAATGTCGATACATGACGGTCGCTCCCGTGCGATAGCCTTTGCGTTCTCTGTGCCTACAATTGTACCAGGGCGAAGACGGGGCGACATGCGACCGTCGGCCCGGTGTGATCCATGAAGATCGACGAGCATGAATCAGGCAACGCTGCCGGCCAGTGATTCCATCAAGCGGGGACGCCGCCTCGAGTACCTAACTCTTGGCTGGAATCTGGGTGAGGCGGCGGTCGCCATCGGGGCCGGGCTACTTGCCGGAAGCACTGCCCTGTTGGGGTTCGGCATCGACTCCTTGATCGAGTCCCTTTCCGGCTCCGTGTTGCTTTGGCGGCTTTCCCACGGGGAAAAGGGCGAACGGCGTGAGCAGACAGCCCGGAAGCTGGTCGGCATTAGCCTGTTGATCCTGGCCACCTATGTGGGTTTTGAGGCGGCCGAATCGCTGGCCAAACGGGAGCCCCCGGCGGCAAGCTACGTGGGGATCGCCCTGGCGGTGCTTTCGGTCATCGTGATGCCGCTCTTGGCTCGGGCGAAAAGGAAGGTCGCCGCCAGCCTGAAGAGCCGTGCCATGCACGCCGATTCAAAGCAAACGGACATCTGCGCCTACTTGTCGGCCATCCTGCTGCTCGGCCTTGGAGCCAATGCCTTGTTCGGTTGGTGGTGGGCTGACCCCGTGGCCGCCCTGGTGATGGTGCCGATCATCGGCAAGGAAGGGATCGAGGCTATGCGTGGAGGGACATGCTGTTGTGCGTGAGTACCTTGCTTGCCTTTTGGCGGCGATCAACCTGGACGGGGGGTCTGTCTGTGCCGTATCTTGCCTGGGTGACGTTCGCCGTTGACCTCAACTTCACCCTCTGGCGGCTGAACGGGTAGGGCATCGAAATGGTCTTCGTTCGAGCCCTCGCCGTCTGGGGCTGATGTGGCAGGCCCTGACGCTGACGTTCGAGATTGTGTTTGGCCGCTTCGTGGTGGGAGCGTCGTGGGACCGGCTTGCCTCAGATTACAACGTGATGGAGAGCGGCCTTCTGCCGTTCGGAATGATCGTCCTGTTGCTGTCGCCGTGGATCGCTGGAAAGATACGGGGCGTGTGGTGAGAACATCCGTGGAGGTTCGATGCAGTCAGGGGCAGTCAGACCCGGAACATGCACAACTGGGTTCCGTGCCGAAGATGGCACTCTTAATCAAGGCCCTTGCACAGCCGGTGCCTGCATCAACCGATATCCCTCGGTTCAAGAGGCTACGTGACGACACCACGTCTGGACATTATAGCTGGGAGAAACTACCTCTCCCTTCCCTCCAGGATCTCGCAGTCGGGGTAACGCTTCCTGAGCTTGACCTTGGCGGCTTCGATGTCCTTGGCCTCAATGACGATGTTGCCGACGATCCCGCCGCCCTTCGTCTTGATCTTGAAGACGAACCTCTTGTTGGCTGCGGCGTGGGCGTCGAGGGCCAATGCGGAGATGATGCAGGCGGCGAGGAAGGATCGGCGGTGCATGGCAGCGATCCTGAAGGTGGGGCTTCCGTTTCCTGGGTCCAATATAGCGTGGCGGCCAGCCACAGGAGAGCCTCCGCTGGCTTCGATGTTCTGCCCGGTCACTCATCCGGCATCGTCAGATGCCCTCGCCACTGCAGGTTCTTGTTGCCTACCAGTTCCGCTACTGGTCAATACTTGCGGCGGGCATGGTACTGCCATAGAATGGCAGGATCATGCCTGAGCGTGCCAATCGCATCCGAGAACGACGTTTGCAGCGGGGCTGGACCCAGGCGGAACTCGCCCAGCGGGCCGGGATTTCTCGCACGGCGGTGACCGCCGTTGAAGGGAACCGGCTCGTTCCTTCCGTTAACGCTGCGTTAGCGTTGGCCGAGGTGTTGGATTGCCGCGTCGAGGAACTATTTGGGAAAGTAACCGCCGAGGCGAAGGCCACGGTGTGGGCTTGGAAGCCACATGAACCGACTGCTCGCTATTGGCAGGCCGAGGTAGCCGGAAGGATGGTTTTGTATCCGGCTGATGCAACTCCGATGGCGACCGCCTTGCCTGACGGCATGACTGGTGCCGGTGGTGCATCACCACCGATCTCGCCTATCGGCACCGAAACCCTGGTGATTGCGTGTTGTGATCCGGCTGCCGGGCTTCTCGCCAGCCTCTATGCTCGGGTCACGGGCCTGAGGCTGCTCATCCTGGCCCGTTCCAGTCAGCAAGCCCTTGACTTGCTGAAACAGGGACTCGTCCATCTGGCCGGACTGCACTTGGCGACGGCTGACCAGCCGGAACGAAATGCCGACGCCGTTCGCACCAAGCTCGGACCCGGCTTTCAGTTATTGCGGATGGCTCGATGGCAAGAGGGGGTGGCCGTGGCACCAAAGCTGCGAGTTCGTTCCGTTCGGGCTGCGGTGCGGTCGAAGCTGACTTGGATCGGACGTGAAGTGGGCTCCGGTGCCCGACAGTGCCTTGATCGCCTGCTGGAGGATCGGCCCGCCCCACGGCATGTGGCTCATCATCATCGTGGCGTGGTCGAGGCGGTGCAATCAGGCTGGGGAGACGCCGGGGTTTGCGTGCGACTGTGTGGAGAGGAGGCCGGGCTGGACTTCCTGCCTGTGCAAGAGGAATGCTACGACCTCTGCTGTGCGGCCACATTTATTCATGACCGTCGATTTCATGCCCTGCTGGGGGTGGTGCGTTCGGCGGAATATCGAAGGCTCATGGGCGAGCTTCCTGGATACAACACTGACGAAACCGGCAATCTTTGGGAGGTTCAATGCGTGTGACCGTGCGTGGCTTTTGTGAACTGATGATGTTGGTCTTGATTGGGATGCTCGCTGGTTGTGGTCGCACGCCTGCCGCACTGCCTGATGGCAATCAGAAAGCAGTGACCGTCGCCGCTGCCGCTGATCTCAAGTACGCCCTCGATGAAGCCGTGGTCGAGTTCCAAAAAGAGCATCCCGAGATTGAGGTGAAGGTCAGCTACGGGTCCTCTGGCACCTTCCACGCACAGTTGTCGAACAAGGCCCCATTCGATCTGTACTTCTCAGCCGATATCGAATACCCACGCCGACTTGCCGAAGCCGGGTTGACCGTGCCCAAGAGCGAATTCCTCTATGCCGTAGGGCAGATCGTCGTCTGGGTCCGCAATGAATCCAAACTGGACGTGAAAGGGCGGGGGATTGAGGTGCTCCGTGATCCAACCATCCGAAAGATCGCCATTGCCAATCCGAAACACGCTCCCTACGGGAGAGCGGCGGAAGCGGCCCTGAAGACTCTGGGGATCTACGACCAAATCAAAGATCGCTTCGTCCTTGGGGAGAATATCGCTCAGACGGCCCAGTTTGTCGAATCGGGGGTCGCTGACGTAGGCGTCATTGCCCTCTCGTTGGCAATGGCCCCGGCGATGCGGGATAAGGGGCGTTATTGGATCGTGCCGCTCGACAAGTACCCTCGGTTGGAGCAGGGCGGGGCGATTCTCACCTGGGCGAAGGATCGGCAGGCCACCGAACAACTGCGAGCGTTCGTCGTGGGCAACCAGGGACGAGCCATTCTCAGGAAGTACGGTTTTTTGCTTCCCGGAGAATAACGCGTGGATTGGACGGCGATCTGGCTTACCCTGCGGCTGGCAACGGCCACCACGGCGATTCTGCTGGTGGCTGGACTTCCTTTGGCCTACTGGCTGGCCATGTCATCGTGGCGGGGCAGGTTCATCATCGAGGCGGTGGTGGCCCTGCCGTTGGTGCTGCCGCCGACTGTCATGGGGTTCTACGTCTTGATGGCCACAGGGCCCAACAGCCCCTTGGGAAGC
This sequence comes from uncultured Planctomycetales bacterium, assembly GCA_937889015.1. Classification (GTDB taxonomy): domain Bacteria; phylum Planctomycetota; class Planctomycetia; order Pirellulales; family Thermoguttaceae; genus CALARR01. The sequence continues at coordinate 10,406 of CALARR010000109.1, forward strand.
CTCTACGAACAGACGACCGGCACGCTCTTACCCTTCTCGTTTCCCGGCATTCTCCTGGGCTCGATTCTCTACAATCTTCCCTTTGCCGTGCGACCGTTCACCGCGGCGTTTGCGGGGATGAATCGCCGTCTCATCGAAGCCGCATGGTGCTTGGGCGAATCCCGCTGGCGAGCGTTCTGGCGGGTGACCCTGCCGGTGTGTTGGCCCGGTGTCCTGACTGGCATTGTCCTCACGTTCGCCCACACGGTCGGTGAATTCGGCGTGGTCCTGATGGTCGGCGGCAACATTCCCGGCGTGACGCGCACCCTGTCGATTGCCATCTACGATGACGTGCAGGCCCTCGACTACGCTTCAGCAAGCCATGCCGCCGGGCTATTAGTGGCGTTCTCGCTGACGGTGTTGTGCATCACGCATGCCCTCGGACGCCGAAGGTTGCCCGTATGAGCGACGAACTGGTTGCCCAATTCGAGAAAGCGTATCGTCGGGGACCCGTGATCCACGGCGACTTGCGGGTGTCGGGCACAGGCTTTTCGGTTACCGTTCTCTTTGGGCCATCGGGCTGCGGGAAGACCACGTTGTTGCGATGTTTGGCAGGCTTGGAGCGACCAGAGACGGGCACAATCCGCTTCAACGGCCTGACGTGGTTTGACGCCGCATCCCGGGTGTCCTGGTCACCGCAGCGGCGAGACGTGGGGTTCCTGTTTCAGGAATACGCCCTCTTCCCGCACCTGACCGTGGGTGAGAACATCGCTTTTGGATTGCGGAACTGGCGCGTTGAAGAACGCCGTCGCGCCGTAGCCGACATGCTCGACCGTTTTCAACTCGGTGGCCTGGAAAGCCGATATCCAGACCAAGTCTCTGGGGGCCAGCAGCAGCGAGTGGCCTTGGCACGAATGCTGGTGCGGCGACCTCGGCTGTTGTTGCTGGACGAACCGCTTTCGGCCCTTGATGCGGCCCTGCGGGACGAGCTTCGCTCACAGCTCCGCCATTGGCTGAGTGAGTTTGCGATTCCCGTCATCGTCGTGACGCACGACCGCACTGAGGCTATTGCGTTGGCCGATCAGGTGGTCCTCATGCAGACAGGCCGTGTTCGCCAGACCGGTTCGGTGGAGGAAGTCTTCTCTCGTCCCGTCGATTCGGACGTGGCGCGCATCGTGGGCGTGGAAACCGTCGAGTTGGGCGAAGTCGCCGGCGTATCGAACGGTCTGGCCACCATCCGCGTGAAGGACGTCTCGTTGATTGCCATCGCCCCAACCTATCCCGCCCACCGAGTACACGTCTGCATCAAAGGCGAGGATGTCGTCTTACAGCGGAAAACGCCGGAACGGACCAGCGTCCGCAATCACCTGCCCGGGGTGATCCGCTGGATGACGCCCGAAGGTCCGCTGGTGCGAATCGGTCTGGACTGTGGTTTTGCGTTGACGGCGCTGGTGACTCGCCCGGCATGCGAGGAATTGCAGTTGCAGGTCGGCGAGCCGATTGTGGCCTTGCTCAAGGCGCCCTCGATTCATCTGATTCCCAAGGACTAGGGGCAGCTGATGAATTCCACACCTTCCGATGTTCCGCCACCATCGTCCCGGAATTGGATCAATCGATCCGTTGTCGGCATCATTCTGGCGACCTTCTTCTCGGACGTCAGCCATGAGACTGCCACGGCGGTGCTGCCACTGTTCCTTGCCACGGTTGGCCTTGGCCCTGCGGCCCTGGGGATGATCGAAGGGGCCTCCGACCTGCTGTTCAGCCTCTCGAAGCTCGGCGGTGGTGTGCTCGGTCACCCGGTCCACCGGCCTCCGTCAAGGCGTCCTTTCCCACAAGATTCTGGCTCTTTCTGATCGGGGTCTTGCTTTTCGGACTAGGCGACTTCGCCCGGAGCTTCCTGGTCTACCTGGCCGCCGGTGCTCTGGGTGAGAAAGGGAGTCTGGCTTCCGGCACACTGTCGATGGCCGTGATGTTCTACATGGTGCACAATCTTGTCAGTGCCTTGGCGGCGTATCCGGTGGGGCACTTGGGCGACCGGCGAGCGAAGATGCCGGTGCTGATTGTGGGCTACACCTTGGGCGTCGGCACCAATCTCCTCCTGGTGGTAGGCAGTGGGATGCTCAATTGGCTTGTGCCTGCGATCCTCCTTTCGGGAATCTACATTGCCATCGAAGAAACGCTGGAAAAGGCCGTGGCGGCAGAACTCTTGCCCCGAGAATTGCGAAGCCTGGGATTGGGGTACCTTGCCTGCGTGAACGCCGTGGGCGACATGGTATCAAGTCTGTACGTCGGCTTCCTGCTGCAAGCGGGACGCCCAAGTCTCGCGTTCGGGCTGGCGGCCTTCTTCGGCCTCGGGGGCGTCTTATGGATGGTTCTGGTCACAGCCATAAGCCGCAGTACGATGCGCGTTTGACCGTGGACACCCCATTCCAGGCGACTGGCACGCCTTTTGACAGCACGCGGCCCGGCGAAATCCTGTGGACCTTGACCGGACCTGTGCCGATGAGTATATTCACATAAGCGAATATGCGAACCAGAGCCACCACACCGCAGATCACGAAGGTTTTTCGCGCGGTCTCCGACCGGACTCGGCTGCGGATTTTGAATCTGCTCCGCGGCGGGGAGGTCTGCGTGTGCCACATTGTCGCCGTGCTGGGCTGCCCCCAGCCCACCGTATCGCGCCATCTGGCCTACCTGCGCCGAACAGGCCTGGTGGTTGCCCGAAAGGAAGGGCAATGGATGCACTACAGCCTGGCCCCGGCGCGCAGCAAGGCCCACGAAATGCTGCTAGAGTGCCTGGCCCAGTGTTTCGAGGAGGAAGGCAGGTTCGGCAAGGACTTCGGGCGGCTTCGTTTGCGTGTTTCCCCCGCCTGCTCGGACTGACTTCGTATCCATTATATTCGCGTATGCACATATCACACTTCCAAACGGAGCGTCCGGAGGCCATGTCGGACACAATCAAGCAGGCCGTCCAATCCAAGTATGCCGCAGTCGCCAAGAGCGGCCTATCGACCGAGCATTCGGGGGTGCGCGGCGTAGCAGAGGCGTTTGGTTACACGGCGGAACAACTCGCCGCGATCCCCGCCGAGGCGAACATGGGACTCTCGTGCGGCAACCCCACGGCGTTTGCCAGCCTGAAGCCTGGTGAAGTCATCGCCGATCTCGGCTGTGGGGGCGGGTTGGATGTATTCCTGGCGGCGAAGAAAGTCGGTCCGACCGGCAAGGCCATCGGCATCGATATGACGCCGGAGATGCTGGCATTGGCCCGCCGTAATGCCGAGAAGGCGGACGGCGGCAAGCCGCTCACCAATGTCGAGTTCCATCAGGCGACCATCGACAAGCTCCCGCTTCCCGACGTTTCCGTCGATTGCGTGATCAGCAACTGCGTCATCAACCTGGCTCCCGACAAGCAAGCGGTGTTCCGTGAGATCGTTCGGGTCTTGAAGCCCGGAGGACGACTGGCCGTTAGTGACATCGCCCTGAAGAGACCCTTGCCCGCCGAGGTTGCCAATGACCTCATGGCCTACGTGGGCTGCATCGCGGGGGCGATTGGCATCGAGCAATACCGGAGCCAACTGATCGAAGCGGGATTTGCACAGGTGGAGATCCTCGACACAGGCAGCGACCTGAACGCCTACGCCAAAGTGGAGAGTCAATCCGGCTACTGCTCTTCGGGGACAGAAGCGGTTTTGCCTGTGGTGTCGGCGAGTGCTTGTTGTTCCTCGCGATCGACGGACGCTGACCTCCACAAGCGCTTGGCCGATCTGCTTCGCCGCCACAACGTGAATGACTATGCGGCCAGCGTCCGCGTCTTTGCTGTGAAGCCGAGGTAATCATGGCGAAGATCAAGGTTCTTTTTCTCTGCACGGGCAACTCCTGCCGCAGCCAGATGGCGGAAGGCTGGGCACGGAGGCTGAAGGCCGACTGCGTTGAGCCATATTCGGCGGGGATCGAGACGCACGGACTGAACCCTCATGCCGTCCAGGTGATGGCCGAGGCCGGGGTAGACATCTCCGGTCAACGGTCCAAGCACCTCAACGAACTCAAGGACGTGCGGTTCGACTACGTGGTGACGGTCTGCGGTCATGCCCACGAGAACTGCCCGATCTTCCCCGGCAAGGCGAAGGTTGTGCATGTCGGGTTCGATGATCCGCCCAAGCTGGCCGCCAGCGCCAGATCTGAAGAAGAACGCCTGGCTCCTTACCGCCGCGTGCGGGACGAGATCAAACGTTTCGTTGAGACTCTGCCAGAATCGCTCACCAACCACTCCTGAACATCATGCAAGACGCCGCCTGCCCCAAGAGACTCTCGTTTCTCGACCGTTTCCTCACCTTGTGGATCTTTCTGGCGATGGCCGTGGGCGTCGGGCTGGGCTACTTTGTCCCCGGCATCGAGTCGTTCATCAACCGATTCCAAGTGGACACCACCAACATCCCCATCGCCCTGGGGCTGATCATGATGATGTATCCGCCGCTGGCCAAGGTGAAGTACGAGGAACTGGGCGACGTGCTGCGCAACTGGAAGGTGCTGGGACTGTCGCTGGTGCAGAACTGGGTGATTGGCCCGATTTTGATGTTCGCCCTGGCCGTGCTGTTCCTGCACGACTATCCCGAGTACATGATCGGACTGATCATGATCGGGCTGGCGCGGTGCATTGCGATGGTGATCGTGTGGAATGACCTGGCCAAGGGTGACACGGAATACGCCGCGGGGCTGGTGGCCTTCAACAGCATCTTTCAGGTGCTGTTCTACAGCGTGTACGCGTACATCTTCATCACCGTGCTCTTGCCGCTGTTCGGCCAGAAGGGAAGCCTGGTCCAGGTGACCATGGGCCAGATCGCCTGGAGCGTATTCATCTACCTGGGCATTCCATTCCTGGCGGGGATGTTCACCCGGTTGGTGCTGATGAAGGCCAAGGGCCGGCAATGGTACGAGCAGCGGTTCATTCCCAAGATCAGTCCCCTCACGCTGATCGCCCTGCTATTCACGATCGTGGTGATGTTCAGCCTCAAAGGCCAACTGATCGTGCAGATTCCGCTGGATGTGGTGCGGATTGCGATTCCGCTGTTGATCTACTTCGTGGTGATGTTCCTGGTCAGCTTCTTCATGGGGCACAAGATGGGGGCCGACTATCCGAAGACGGCGACCCTGTCGTTCACCGCCGCCAGCAACAATTTCGAGTTGGCGATTGCCGTGGCCGTGGCCGTGTTCGGAATCAACTCGGGCGCCGCCTTCGCCGCGGTGATCGGGCCGCTGGTGGAGGTTCCGGTGTTGATCGGGCTGGTCCACGTGGCGTTGTTGTTTCAGCGGCGATACTTCACTTCGGCCAGCGATCGTGCCCTGCAGACGCGGGAAGTCGCACAACAGTGACCACGATGCCTCGCGCCGTTCAGCCTGACCGCTGACAGCGACGGCTCTTGCCAGCCCCTGGTGCGCGGCCCGAAATCAGCCTGACCGGCATCAACCGGCGCGCTGCCGGTGGACGACGCGCGGCGCGATACAAACGCCGGTCTGCCGGAGTTCAGATGTTGTGGCGCGCGTCTTGCCGAGCGTCGGGCGCGGTGCTGGCCTGGTAGCCGGCCAGCTTGACAAACTGGCCGCTGTCCACATCGTAGGCAAAGACTTCGCCCGTTTCGATCTTGTAGACCCAACCGTGCAGATGCAGGTCGCCGCGCCTCAGTCGGGAGGCGACGGCGGGATGCGTGCGCAGGTTCTCAAGCTGCACGAGCACATTCTCCTCGATCGCCGCGGTGAGCAGGCGTTCTCCGTCGAGATGGCCGTAGTTGTCGCGAATGATACGGCGGGTTGTCTCGGCATGAGAAAGCCAGCTTGCCAGAGCCGGTAGCGAAGCCGTCTGCTCGGGCTGCAGCAAGCCCTTCATCGCTCCGCAATGTGAATGACCGCAGACGATGACATCCCTGACGCCCAGTGCGGCCACGGCGAATTCGATGGTCGCCGCCTCGCCCCCACTGCCGGAACCGTACGGCGGAACGATGTTCCCGGCGTTTCGCAGGATGAACAGTTCGCCCGGCTTGGATCGCGTGAGCAGATTCGGATCGATTCGAGAGTCGGAGCAGGTGATGAAAAGGGTTTCCGGGTGCTGTCCCTTCGCCAACTGCTCGAACAAACCTTGCAGCGGCAGGAACGTCTCCCGTTGGAACCGGTGGATGCCCTCGATCAGCTTCTGCACGGCGAACCTCTTATCGATCTCTGCGTTGTCAATAGCTCCGGCCGACCATCGGGAAACCGAAAGGCCGTGCTCCCGCGACCAACCTGCGGTCGGTGCCCGGCCCTCGGTACATTGGCTGTGCAGGACCCAGGAGGGCCGGTCCCAGAACCTGTCGGCAGCTCGCTCTTGCCGGGCCGCTCGACCTGGCTGTGGCAGTTCTGGGATCGGTTCTTACTACTGTTGGGCGTCCATTTCCGACGGCGGCATTGTAGCATGCGGCAGCCCCGGTCGAGATGCCCTGGTCGCCAAAACGTTTGGCCGTCAGTTTCGACTTCCGCACCCCGCTCCGACGGGTAGTCGGGCGTCACAGCTTCTGTTCCTAGGATCGGCAGGGAGATTGTATAATCGCCGCGGGAGAGCTGTGGATTGTGAAGCAGCCCGCGGCCCCAGTTCCGGCTTAGGAGGTCTTTGGGCCGAAGGGTGCGCAACATCCCGGAGTGAACGGCTCGTCAAGCTCCTTCGCGATTCGTTCCGGCTTCCCGCCAGCCGCCACATCCATTCCTTTCGAAGGGAGGTCTCCATGCGTCGCCGCCAATTCCTGGCCACGATTCCCGGAGCGATCCTGGCCGCCGCGGCGACGGCGGTGTGCGGCCACGCGCCGCAGCGCTTCTTCACCCTTGGCGAGCGGCGCGCGCGGTGGTGGTTCATCACGCCCGAAGGCGAGCCTTTCTTCTCGATCGGGTTGAATCATATCGACCCGTCGCCGCTGCGTTATCTGGCCACCGGCGATCTGTGGCAGCGCAAGTACGGCAACTCGATGGAGCGTTGGCTGAAGGAAGCCGTGGCGCCGGATCTGCGCGAGTGGGGATTCAACAGCGTGGGCTGGACGCAGGAGGTGGTGACGCGCGGTCCGACCAACCATCGCCACTCGCGCGCCTTCACGTTCGAAGAATACCAGTGGCTGGGCCTGCCCTACTGCCACCAGCTGCCTTTCGCCGATTTTCACCAATGGGAGGCGGAGACGCGTCATCCGGACTTCGCCAGCCCCGAGTTTGCCGAGTGGTGCGACTACGTCGCGCGCGAGCATTGCGCGCGGATGCGAGACGACCCCAAGCTGATCGGCTATTTCTATCTCGACTGCCCGACGTGGATCCACACACGGCCGGAAAACACCTGGAAGGGACCGGTGTTTGATCCGGAACGGCTGAAGTCCGCGGCGGGGCGCAAAGCGCTATGGGAGCTGGCCACGCGTTACTACCGCATCACGCACGAAGCGATCCGCCGTTACGACAAGGTGCACCTGATCCTGGGCGACCGCTACGAAGCGGGGCGCCCCATTGCCGAGGAGGTGGTTGAAGCCGCGCTGCCGTTTGTGGACGTGCTGAGTTTCCAGCATTTTGCCAAGCCCGAACTCGTCGCCCACAACCTGGCCCACTGGCACCAGAAGACCGGCAAGCCGGTGCTGCTGGCCGACCATTCGGTGTCCATCAGGCTTGCGAATGGTGAACTGCGCCAGGATGGCAGCGGCTATGCCGAGACGATGCGGCGATTGCGCGCTTCCTGGATGCGTCGGTTTTCACCTCTGCGGGGCGTACCTGCGCAACGAATGCCGCAAACGTGGTTTGCGCGACGCGCAGGAACAGGCGGACACCGAGGCGCTGCAGGCGATCGTGGCCGCCAACCGCGAAACGCAGCGGTGGATGAGCCAGTCGCCGTGAAGACCGCGCGCCGGTGACCGACCTTCCGCGCAGCGCCCGGACTTGGGTCCATCCTCCGTGCGGAGCGGAATCGCTCGGCTGCGACCAGACGGCGAACCGCAGATCGCCGGTCTCAAGACCGGTCGGCAGTTCGCTTTTGCTGGGCCGCCCGACGTGGCTGGGGTGGTTCTGGGACAGGTTCTATTGATCTCTGCATTGCCAATGGCCTCGGCCCACCAACGGAAGGCCGGGAAGACGGGACTGCCATGCACTCCGGCGCTAAACGAGTAGGGGAAGTCCCAGGTCGGCGAGGTAGCTGAAGGTCGCATCGTAGATCCCGCAGGCGCGTGTCGGATCGATGTGGTCACCCGCCGGAACGAAGATAACCATTCCCTGCCTGGCGCGCGTCAACAAGAATCGCGATCTGTCGAAGCCATGCGTCTCGCTGGGCAGGGTCGATACTGAAGCCACAGTTCGTTACCAACTGCCCCAAGATCAGGTCGGCCGGAGACTGAAGAAACTCGGCGACGGACGCCGCATACCAGGCGCGTGAGACCTGAGGTAAATAGTCGACGTTCATAGAAGTCCGGCAACTCGTGGATGCTTTCGCAAGTATCAAAGCCGTGCTGCGTCGTGCACAGAGGACGGCTCTCCACAAAAGTCTATTGCTGAAACAGGCGCCGCACCAGGCCCCCCACGTTCAACGCCCCAGTTCCCTCCAATCCCCCGTTTGCGCCCCGCGTTCCTCGGGCCACCGCAACCGGTTTTAGGCGCGCAACACGAGTATTGACAACCTGAGCAGACGTTCTTACAACTGTCCAGGTCAGGGCAACACGAGGTTCATAGCGTCTTGGTGCAAGCGGGAGAACGCCGTGTACCACGAACCCATCTTCTCAAGACAGGAACAAGGCGTCGTGTACTTGTTCAGCCGATACTGGCAGAAGATTGACACATTCAACGGCAAGACCATCTGCCGAATTCACACGCACTTCCCTGACTTCTGCCTTGAGGATGACTCCTCAGGCGAAGTGGAAGGCCTTGAATTCGAGTATGGGCTACGTGACTTCCGCACCCATCTTGACGGCGACCTAAACAAACTCCGGCACGAACGCATTAAGTCCCTCTACATCGTGTATTGGGAGGAAGACACCGATAAAACGGACATGCGTCGAGAGATCGAGAGGCAGTTCAGCGGCAAGGTGATCTTCGTTTGCCTGCGTGATTACTTCAGCGCCCACGTAGAACCTGGTACAGAATGCCTTCGCACCGCCTGGGTGTTCCGCTCGACCAAGGAGAGTGCTGAGGCATATCCGTTTGACCGCATCAACCGGGACACGAAGAGACTACTTGCCAAGGGCGACTTCAAACACATTCCGATACAATGCTCCCTTTATCGAACAATCGGTTTTAACAAGGACCAATCCGATTTCATCGAATGCGACCACTGGAAGGCGATTCATTTCTTCACGACGCAAACACACATGGCTGCCGAGAGCATTCCAGCCAGACTGCTTGTGAAACCTAATGCCCACGACGCCTTTGTGGGCTGCTTCGAGATGGAACATGCCTTCTGCATCAACAAGAGCAGCGCAGCGGTGAAGGCCTTCTTCAAGGACTACTACTTCTACAAGTACTGCAATGAATACAGGGAAAGTACGTGTTTCGTGTACTCAGATTTCAGGCCATTCACGTATCAGCAGGGTTCGGCACTCTACAAGTTCTTGAAGCCCAATTACGCCATCGACCAACGCGGATCGAAGAAGGTTTGGAGCTCTGACCACATCAGGGAGATTGATCGGATTATCGCGTAGAATGGTCCATGGAGTTCGGATGTTGTACTCTGGATAGCGCGCGATCAGAGCGAGGAATCCGTGCTGACCCGTCTTCGCGTCACGGCCCCGCTCTTAGCGATGCTCGGGTCTGTCGGCATGCCGATCGACCGGTTGTCGAGGCGTCAAGCGTGACAGGGTGGCTCCATGGCCGCCCTTGAAAGGAGGTCTGCATGCCTCGCCGCCAATTCCCTGCTGCGCGTGGTGCTGCGACGCTCACCATTCTCTGGGACAACGACGGCGTGCTGGTCGACACCGAGGGCCTGTACTTTCAGTCGTGCCAGACCGTGCTGAGCAGCGTGGGCGTCGGCCTGACCCTCGATCAGTTCAAGGAAATCTCCCTGCGGCGCGGCGAGAGCACGTTGATCCTGGCCAAGGACGCAGGGGTGAGCGCGGAGGAGATCCAACGGCTGCGCACGATGCGAAACCAGCTCTACCACGACTTGCTGCAAACCCGATCCTGTGTTGTGGAAGGGGCCGAGGAGGTGCTGCACGCCCTGCACGGACATGTGCGGATGGGCGTGGTGACCAGCAGCCGCCGGGACCATTTCCAGACCGCACACGCCCGGAGCGGCCTGCGGAAGTACCTGGACTTCGTTCTGACCCATGAAGAATACGAGCGTTCCAAGCCGCACCCCGAGCCGTATCTGACGGCCATGTCGCGGCATGGGCTGCGGCCCGAACAGTGCGTCGTGGTCGAGGATTCACCGCGCGGGCTGGGCGCGGCGCTGGCGGCGGGGATTCCGTGCCTGATTGTGTTGAGCGAGTGGACCAGGGACGGGGATTTTTCCGGAGCGCGGAAGGTGCTGGAGAGCATCCGCGAGGTGCCGGCCGAGGTGCTGTCGATGTCCGACCCGCGATCCCCGTAGTTCCGGCAGATGCTTGCCAAAACCGGTGAAGACTGGAGAATGATGGAGTTGGACGGGTGTTGGCAGTCCCCTCATCCCGGGCCTGGCTTGCCAAGAACTTTGTGGTGTTGGCAGGTCCCCTCACCCCCGGCCCCTCTCCCGCATGCGGGAGAGGGGAGCTGTTCAACCCAAGCTCTTCCTGACTCGTGGAGGTGTGCTATGCGGCGAGCTATTCTTCTTGGAGCCGGTCCGAAAACCTGTCGGCAGTTCGGTCTTGGGAAGCCAGCCGAGGTGGCTGGGGTGATTCTTGGTCTGGTGGTGTGCCTTCTGGCGTGCGGTTGCGGCGACTCGCGCAGTCCCCTTTCCGACCCGAACACCTCGAAACCGGACAAGCGCCTGGCGGGAATCTGGCAGTGGCGTGGAGAGAACGGGGAGGTGGCCTACTTTCACATCGGCCAGGCGGGCGACAAGTTTCCTGACAGCGTGCTGCGCGTGGTGGCCGCGAAGCATGAGTCCGGAAAGGTCGAACCGCCCGAGGAATACCTGATGTTCCCCACGCTTCTGGAAGAGAAGTCTTATATGAACGTGGTGGTCGATCCCAAGCAGGTCAAGGCCCTGAATGAGAAGGGCTGGGATCCGGCGCTTGTGGAGACGTACATTTTTCTCAAGTACAAGGTCGACGGCGACAAGGCCGCGATCTGGCTGACCGACAGTCAGGTCAAGGAGCGCGCGATCAAGGCCGGTGAGATGAAAGGCGTGGTCGAACCGAGGAAGTCGCCTCTCTTCACCGGCTCTACGGAGGAGGTGGCGCGTTTCGTCGCCAAGGCGGGCGACAGCCTGTTCAATATGAAGGACATGGCGCAGTTGAAGCGGATCGATGCGGAGAGAAAGCCTTAGAGCCGGTCGACAGCTCAGTGCTGCTCGGCCTGCGCGCCCTGGCGGGGGCAGTTCGGGGGCAGGTTCTCAGAGCGCGGTTCGGCGAGGAGTACCGAACATACAAGACCCAGGTGAACGAACTGCTTCCGATCCGGCGTCGGCGGTGAGGCACACGCTCAGCGGCCGAGCGAAACGATCCAGATGTAGTCGAAGCGGCAGGTTCCGCTGAGCGGCTTGCCGGTCGCCAGGTCCAGGCGGAGTTGCCGCAGCCGCCCCTTCCAGCCCGGGACCGCCGCCGGACTCAGGGTGTAGACGCGGCTTTGGTTGTCGTTGGCGACGACGGGGAAGGCCAGGCTCTTCGCGTTATCCCAGTTGGGGTCCGCTTCGGTCGTGAAACTCAACCGCATTTCGGTGGCCGGGGTGTGGTTCTGGAAGCAGAGGGTGACCGTTTCTTTGCCGGTCACGTCGATGCCCAGCCGGTCGGCGGAGAGCAGGTGCGCGTCGGCGCTGTCCTCGATCGCCAAGACATAGTAGCCGCCGGCCACGTGCTTGACGGGATGCGACGTGGTCGGCCAGTCGGGATTGGGCCAGGTCTGGACGCGCGTGCCGAGGTTCGCATCGCTCCAGCCTTCCTTGTCGAGCTCCATAGAGCCGGCCGGCAGTTCAGCCCCGCCGGGCCGGTCAGCCTGGCTATGGCGGTTCTGGGAAAGGCCCCGATTGAATTCCCAGGCCGCGAGGACGGACGTGCCGGGGGGCAGGATGTGCACCACGAGCATGTCGCTGCGCCACAGTTCACCGTCGTGGGCCACGAGGCGGAGGAGGTAGTCGCCCGGCGCGGCGAACGTAGCCGTGGTGACGGCGGCGTGGCCGTCGTCGAAGGCGACGGCTCCCGGCCCTTCCAGCACTTCCCAGGCGATGGCCAGGGGTTGGCGTGCCGGCCGACCGTCATCCACGACGCGTCCGGCCAAGGCGACTCGCGCGCGGTCGGAGCGGACATCGGCGCCCGCGTCGACCTGCGGCGCAAGGTTGAAGGGCATAGCCCGATCGATTTCCGCCACGGTGGCGTACTGGGTATTGTCGCTTAGCGTCCAGGAGGTCAACTGCGGGACGTCGTTGACAAAGAACTCGATGCCCGGCAGGAGGACATAGCCGTTGCCCTGGACCGTGCCCGTGCTGCAGCAGACGGCGGCGTCGCGGACCTTTCCCCAGATGTAGATTTCGGAGGGGCCGAGCTTCTTGGCGGTGTTGTTCTGGACGAAGCGCGAGTTGCGGATTTCGATATTGGTGGTCTGGGGCGACTTGAGTCCCAGGACTTCGATCGCGGCGCCGGCGTTGTTCTGGAAGGTGCAGCGATCGATCAGGCAGCCGTTGCCGCGGTTCTCGAAATCGATGCCGCCTTCGTCGTGGCTGCCCGAATCGGGCTGGTTGAGAAAGAAGCAGTTGCGGATGATCAGGCCTTGGGGATCGCCGAGCATGACGCCCATGGTGCCGGCGCTGGCGTGCCAGCCCGCGGCGTCGAAGATGCTGTTCTGCAGGATCGCGCGGCGGACAGAGACCACGAAGGGATGGGGCGAAGTATTGTGGGCGAAATTGTCGTGGCAGAAGACGCGATCGACGAGCACGTCCTCTCCGCGCACGAAGTACCCCGAGGAACACTGGAACATCTCGCAATCGCGGAGCACCAGATCGCGCGCCGTGGCGCCGGTGAAGGCGATTCCGGGCGAGTTGTGCGCGCCGTCGCCCGGCGCGCCGCGGCGATCGCGCCATTCGGGGATGCCGTGGGCGTTGAAGCGGTACAGCCCCTCGATGTGGTGGGCGAGGCAGTCTTCGATCACCAGTCCTCGGTGCCCGGTTTCCGTGTAGTTGACGATCAGGCCCTTGCCGGCGTAGCAGACGACGAGGCTGCGGATGCGGAGGAAGTCCGGATTGCGCACCAGGGCGCAACGGTCGTCGATGTCCCAGTTGCGGCGGATGATGGGGCGTGGGCCGTCGCCGTAGGCGCCGATTTCCGCCCAGCGGTCCGCCGTGCCGCGCGCCGAGACATTGAGTTCCTGGTTGAACACGCTTCCGCGCCGCAGCAGCAACCGCTCGCCCGGGCCGAGCAGGCGGCCGTTGACCGGCGTGAAGTCTTTCCAGGGCGTTTCGGGCGAAGTGCCGGCCGTGGCATTGTTGCCCGCGGCACTGTCGACATAGTAGGTGGTTGCCTGGCCAGCGGCGGAGGCGGTCGGCGTGAGCTTTTCCGAGGCCGAAGGCGGCAGGCGATCCTCGCTGGGGAAGAAGACCAAGGGATGTCGGGCGATGACGGGCGGCGCGCCGGTTGCAGTCACCTGGATTTCCGCGGCCCCGACCGCCGGCGCGTCGGCCTGGACGCTCCAGGCGATCGTCTTTTCGTCGCCCATGGGCATGGGCCCCAGCTCGTGGGTCGTTGGGCCGAGGCAGCGGACCTGGGCCGGAAGCTTGAAGCGAACGCTCACCTGTTCGGCGGCCGTGCCCAGGTTGCGCACGACGGTGGTGAACTTCTCCGGGCGTCCGGCCAGCAGGATCGCGTGCTGCTGCCGCGCGTCGCGGACCTGCAGGGTGGGGAGCCGAGGGTTTTCGATGCGCAGGCTATCGAGGCGTGCGCCGGGACCGCCGATCATCAGGGGGTTATCGCTGGGCCTGGCCAGCCCGGACCGCGCGATGCGGCTTCGCTGGCCATTCACGTCCAGCGTCAGGCTGGAGCCGTCCCAAAGCGCCGTCAAGCGATACCACTGGCCGGGGACCACGGGTTGCTCGGAGCTGACGCGCCGCTCCCAACCGTTGAGATTCACGAAGAAGGAGAAACCGCCCCCTTCCTTCGCCGAATTCAAGCGGAGCTGGTATTCGCCGTTCTTGTAGGCGATGTAGGTGTATTGGCCGTCGGCCGGCAGCTTGTCGAAGCATACGGAACAGTCGATGCGCAAGCCGGGGGCAAGCTGCAGGTGGGGATTGCTGGACGCCTGGACGGGCCGGGAACCGGACTTCAGGGCCTGGCCGGCCAGGCCGGGCACGTATTCCACTTCCTTGCCCGTGAGGTGCTGCGCGTGCGCGGAGGAATCGAGCAGGTTGCCGTCGAAGAGCCACTGGGCGGCGCCGGCCGGCGGCGCGGCGGGATTCTCGATGCGGACCTCGTCCAGCACGCCCTCGAACAGTCCCAACTCCAGCGGTTCGCCCGACGAAGACGGCGTGCCCGAGCGCCGCGCGGTGGTCCGCTGGCCGTCGACTTCGAGCCAGATTTCCTTTCCGTCCCAACCGGCGACCAGGTGATACCATTGGCCGATCTTAGCGCGCTCGTTGGAACGGACTCGCGGTTCCCAATCGCCCAGGTGCAGGAAGAACGAGAACCGGCCGCCTTCCTTGGGCGGATCCACGCGGATCTGATAGGCGCGCTCCTTGATCAGCAGCGGTTGCCAACTCGTGCCCAGGGCATCGAGCTTGACCCAGCACTCGATCCGCAATCCGGGCGCGGGACGGAGTTCCGGGTTGTCGGGCACGACCGCCGGCCCTTGGCCGCAGCGCAGGCCTTGACCGCTGTGTCCGGCGACAAAGGCGGCCGAGGCCGCGAAGGCGTCGTTGCCGCGGCCGGAACGGTCGGCTAGCGTGCCTTCGAAGTCCCAGACGCCGACCGCCGGGCGATCTTCGGCAACGAGAGGGGAAACATAGCTCGCCAAGACGACGAAGAGGGCACACGGGATAAGGAAAGGGCGCTGCATAGATTGGCCTTCGGATCTGAGAGTGTGCAATGATCGCGGCCGCGGAACGATCCGGGACAACGCGGCCCGCAATACGGTGAGTCAGAAACCAAATCAGACTCGTTTGGCCATCCATCTTAGCAGGTTCCCTCGGGCTGTCGCCGGGGTTGATGAATCGCGGCCCTGCGCGCCGCCAATTGCATGCGTCATGGCCGCCGCGTCGGTGCCACTGCGGAACGACCCTTGACAGCGCGGGGCGCGACCAGCAGGTATATTGACGCCTAGTAGCCATCTACTATATTGAGGGGTAGGGCATTCCTCGTGCATGCAGATGAGGCGCGATCGATTGATCCCGATGGAAGACGGGGTCGTGATCTCGGAGTTGTCCAGCGGCGAGAAGATCCGCACGCCGCAGGTGGAAACGATGGCCGTCCAATCGACGGTCGGCATCACCTCGGGCCAGGCCGTAGCCTTCGCCGGCGTCAGCACGCGTCGCGCACCGCGGCATACGGAGTTTCTGATCCTCGTTTCAGCCGAGTTGCTCGATCGCGATTAGAGTTTCTTGGGGGCAGAACAACGCCGCACCGATTCCCTGTACGTGTTTCAGAAGCCGGCATTACTTACACCAGATGCAATCGTGATCGCCTTGCGCGAGGTTTTGTGCTGGCAGAACGCGTGAAAGCCCCTTTGAAAGGAATCCCGCCATGGCGCAACCGCAATCTTGTCCCGGATCCCGCAGGGCGTTTCTGAAGACGACGGCATCGGCCGGCATGGCGGCCTGGTCGGCATGCAGCCTGACCGCCCTTGCGGGGCAAGCGTGTCCTTCTGAAGCGGGTTCGGCCGGCGTTCAGACGGGCGTCACGGACTCGGTGAAGCTGCTGTTTTCAGACGCCCGCGATGTGGCCGATACTTGGGGCAAGCTGCATTTTGGCTCCACACCCATGGAGAAGGTGCGCGACGGCGCGAGCCCAGGGTTCTCGCTGGTTCACTGCCGCGCGCGCACCGACGGCACATGGGAGGTGTTCGGCCAGGTGTTCACACGCGGCAAGCCGGCAAGCATGTTCGTGGAAGAACATACCTGGAAGCTGGTCCGCGCCACGACGCGCGACGGGGTGCAGTTCTCCGACGTGGAGACGGTGTGCGCCGGCGAGCCGGGCCCGTGGACAGACCACATCGCGATGGCCTACAACCCCGACGCGAGGGAATTCTTGCTGCTGAAGCTGAAGATCGAGTCCTGCGGATGCGGGTATCGGGCCTATTTCAGCCCGGACGGGCGCGAATGGAAAGAGCATGACGCGAATCCTGTGTTCTATGACGGCGATTCGATGGGCCTGTTCTGGAGTCCCGCGGTCCGCCGGTTCGTGTGCAGCAGCAAGACGCTGCAACCGCACCTGAAGCATTTCCGGGACCACGGCGGCACGCACGCGCAGAACCAGAACGACGCCCTCCGCGACCGGCGCGTGCTGGCGATCCGGTCGAGCGCGGACGGCCGGAAGTGGGAGCCCTCCGATTCGCTGATGGACATTTGGAACAAGATCGGCAACTACCGGCCGTTGCCCGCCGCCTGCCTGACCGTGCCCGACGCCAACGATCCGCCGGACATGGAGTTTTACCGCGGCATCGGCTTCTGGTATCACGACCGGAGCTACATGGTCGTGCTGAACTACGCGGCCAGTCCGCTCCTGCCCGGCAAGCATGGTCCCCAGTTGGACACCGAGTGGTGGGTGAGCCGCGACGGGCTGAAGTGGGATCGGCCCTATCGCGGCATCAACGCCTTGGGCGACGCCTTCTACCGCCACGGCTATTGCATCACGCACAATCCCCTGGTCATCGAGGGAAAGCTCCTGTTTCAGTTCGGCAACCAGTTGTATGGCATGAAGCAGGACCGCATCAGTTACGTCGGGGCACGCGCCAACGCCGAGTTCTCCACAGTTTCCTTCGTGATGCCGAACGAGGACCTCGTGCTGAACGCGGCGATTCCCTCGCCCGACCGTCCGTTTGCCGCCGCGCAGGCCTACGTGCGCGCGGCATTGACCGACGAACAAGGCAACGTCCTTCCCGGCTGGGAGGCAGAGAAGTGCCTGCTGCGCAACCAGGATGACATTGCCCTGCCCCTGCAGTGGGAAGGCAAGTCTACGCGGGAACTGGCGGGCCGGAAAGTACGGCTGCGACTGCAAATGCGCAGCGCGAACCTCTATGCGGTGACCTTGCAGAAGCGCCGCGGATGAACCGCGCGCACGAGAGAGCGACCGGTTGTGAGGCCCCTCGGCCGGAGCTGTGATTCGAAATCGCGCGTGCGGCAGCCCACAGCCCGGCGCGAGGCAGTCGGCAAGGGAGCCGTTGGGCCACGCCAGGTTGGCCGTCCGGGCCGCGCGGCTAGGACGACGGCCGTGCGCCGATGCCGAAGGGATTGGTGAGCGTGCGGTGCGTGTCCTGTCCCTCGCGGCGGCAGAGTTCGGCCCGGACGTAGTTGCGGATGCCGGCGACCTGGCGGAAGTGGAGCGTGTCGCCCGTGTGCACGACCCGGCCCAGGGGCCAGGGGCTGTCGCTGGTTCTGTAGTCCGCCACCGGTTCGAGCGACTCGGGCGAGGAGACCCAGCGCACCTGGTCGCAATCGGCCACTTGCAGGCGGATCGTGCCGGCGGTCTCGTCGACCTCGACGGCCGCGAGTTTGGGAAAGGTTGATCCGCTGGTTGGCGCCTGCTCGTAGTCGATCTTCTTTGTGGAGCTGCAGATGCAGAAGCAGCCGGTCTGCATGGCCCTGCGTACGCTCGCGTCGCTCAACGCCTGGAGAAAGAAGACGGTAAAGGCCTGGCGCGCCCCGCGCATTTGATGCATGTCGTCGTTGGCGAATCCCCAGATGGGCCGCTGTGGCATGAAGCGCGCCAGGAGTTGATCCCAAAGCCCCTCGTCATACGGATACTGTCGCGGTTCGTTGTTGCCCATCTCCAGGCCGATCAGGTAGCCGGCGGCGTGCTTCTGATAGCGGTCCACATACCAGTCCAACGGCTTGCGCTGCCACCAGGCGTGCGAGTCGGGAATGCCCGGATGGTTGATCACCGCCAGTCCACCCTTGTCGCGGATCGCAAAGAGCTGGTCATCTTCCCAGACCTCTTTGCCGGCGGCGTCGACGATGCCGCCATAGGGGGCGCTCTTGCCGGTGCGAGTGTACCACACGCCGTAGTCGCTGAAGTAGCTGTTGATGTGGTGGCGGAAGGTCAACTCGTTGCCCTGGATGCCGACCATGCCCAGGGCACTGGGCGCGGCGCAGCCGTAGTCGGACCAGGGCCAGGTAGGATCGGCGGGGAAGTTCGGCCCGCGAGGTCCTTTGGGGTACGGGCTGGCCTTCTCGGCCGGCAGATGCTTCCACTCGATGCGCGCGTTGGGATAGTTCCAGTCGTGGTCCGTGATGGACATGATCTCGAAGCCGGCCTGGCGATAGGCTGCAACCACCTGGGCCAGTTCGTGGTACCCGTCGCTTTGCAGCGTGTGCATATGCAGGGCCGCCTTGTGCCGTCCGCAGGTGCGCCAGTCGACGCCCTGATAGGGATTGAGCACCACCGCGGTGCGCGGAGTGGGCGCGGAGGCCGCCGCGAAGACCCCGGCCAAGGGCCCAGCCGCCGCAAGGGCGCTGGCGCCGGCGGCAGCCTGGAGTGTTTGGCGGCGTGTCAGACGTGGGTTCGAAATCATACGGTCAGAGGGCATGGGGCGGCCTGCGAGCAAGGGGAGGACGAAGAAGCACTGGAGACATCTTAGCGGGAAGGCGCGGAGGAATCCACTTGCAGGCCAGGATTCCCCCGTAGATGCTTGCATGCGTTCGTGGCCGGACGTAAGCTGATTCTGTTTTGCGATGTCACACCTTCCGGATGCCGGCGCAGTCCAAGCGGCATTTCGATGCCTCGGCTGCGCGGACCTCAGAACCTCAGCAAAGGACCCCACCGCATGCGAAAGCCCCTGCTCTGCCTGGCCACGTTGTGCGCCGCCGCCCTCCTGACGCCCAGTCTGTCCTCCGCCGCCGAGCCGACGCGCCCGGCCGCGCGGCAAAAGAAGCTCAACGTCCTGTTCATCGGCAACAGTTTTACCGCATGCCACAACCTGGCGCAGGTGGTCAAGGCCCTGGCCGAGGCGGGCGATCCGAACCTGCTGTTCGACGTGACCACGGTGATCTACGGCGGCCGGCGGCTGGTGGATCACTGGCGCTTGGGGACGCCGAACTTCGTGCGGATTGCCGAACTGACGGCCGCCGAGGAAGAAGCCACGATCAAGTCGCTGGAAGACATGGTCGCCAAGGACCCCAACGACAAATATGCCGTGTCGGCGTTGGCGCGCCATCGCACCCTGGCCAAGACGCTCCAGAGCAGCCGCAAGAAGTGGGACATCGTGGTGCTGCAGTCGTACCGCGACGACCTGGCGGGCGAGAAGTCGCTGTACGTGGAGTACGCGCCGAAGTATGCCGAGTTGATCAAGGCCCAGGGGGCGCGCGTGGTGTTGTACGAGACCACGCCCACCACGCAGAACAGCAAGCCGCTGACCGCTCCGCCCGACGCGGCCGTGGTGAACGAGAAGGCCAAGGTGATCGCCGCCCTGGCCAAGCGGATCGACGCCACGGTGGTACCCATGTCGATGGTGGCCTTGCGGTGCCAGACGGTGCGGCCGGACCTGGCTCTGCGTTACGTCAACGACGGCCATCTGAACCAGAACATGGGCTATCTGACCGCGTGCACGTTCTATGCGGCCTTGTTCAACCGCAGCCCCGAGGGCCTGCCCATCGACACGGTGAACGACAACCTGCGTTCCAAGGACGGCAAGCCGGCCCAGGATCCTGACGGCGGACCGCTGAAGCGCACGTTTTCGGCCAAGGATCGCACCGACCTGCAGCGGATCGCCTGGGAAGGGCTGAAGCAGTTCCAGCAACTGGCGGCGGGCGCCGGCTCGCAGTAGGCTGCCTCGATCTCGGCTCGTTTGCGCGCCGGCGACCGTGCGCGCACGGTCGCCGGCTACTTGCCCCGGATCACCAGCATCGGCTCTTGGAGATCCTCGCGGCAATCCTGGGTGGATCGGCTGGTGGACTTGGCGCGAGCAACGAGGTTCGCCAGTTCTTCGCGGAGGGCCGTCAAATTGGCCGGCAATAGCCCGAGAGGTAGCTTGGGTGTTTCTGTCATTGGTGGGGCCTCCCTGTTGGCTTGATTGGTGTTCAGAAGAGCAA
>CALARR010000110.1 GCA_937889015.1 uncultured Planctomycetales bacterium
GTAAGTAATGCCGTGAGGCCGACCATCGGGAGGCCGGTTTTCCCGGGCAACGGCCCGGACAGCCACGACATTCCTTTTCTGACACCCAATAAACAGCGCGACCGCTGGAGCACGCACAAGACCTGGCAGGCCCCCGTCGACCTGGAGGCCGACTACCATCTGTACGGGGTGGAGTGGGACCAGGACCAGATGATCTGGTACGTGGACGACAAGCCCGTCCGGCGAGTCGCCAACCGCTGGGCCCAAGCCCCGGCCGACGTCCGCCTGAGCACGGTCATCATGCCGCGCCAATTGGCCAAGGATGGCAAGCCCCTGGAAGTCATGGACGGCGTGAGCATGGCCACGGATTGGGTCCGCGTGTACCGCAAGATTCGTGACCTGTCCACGCCGCAGGATTTGCCCCCGCTGGAACCGGGCGATATGCCGCGCCCGGTGAAACGCGACCCGCAGGTCTGCGATGGCACGCGCAAGACCGTTCTCTGGCAAGAGGACTTCCAGACGGCAGCCGATTCCGGCCTCCCGTCCGGCTGGCAGATCGGCGACGGCCACCCGGCGCTCGAAACGCAGCGCGCCGTCAAAGGTGAACCGCCTCCGCCCGCGCATAATCGCGTCCTCCGCCTGAATCCCGGCGATTACGTGTTCCGTATGTTCCAACCGCCCGTGAGTGGTCGGCTGGAAGTTGAATTCGATTTCTTCTGCCCCCTGGGAAAGAACGGCCTGCTGTTGTCCACCCTCGGCAAGTTCGACCCGGCAAACCAACGGCTACGGCCGGCTTGGTATTATGCGGGCGACATCGGTGCCTACATCCAGTGGACCTCGCGCACCATCAACTACTTCACCCAGCAAGAGAACTGGACCGGGCTGGCCGAGTACCGCGGCGGCAAGTGGACGCACGCGCGCGTGCTTATCGACGTGTCCAAGCGCGCTTTGGACGTCTATGGCGGCAATCCACCGACGCAGTTCCTCGGCAGCGGACCGTTCCGCGGCAAGCAGAAGGCCGCCTGCGGCATTGCCTTGCGGCACCATGGCACCAGCGATGCCGTGTTTGTGGACAACGTCGTGCTGCGGTCTGTCGAGGATTGAGTTGCCGCCGCACCAAGGCCTTGGTACCATGCCTCAGGTAGTTTCCGTCCGCTAGGAGCCCGTCTTATGGCGATTGATCCGAATCCTGCTGATCTTGGGACCAGGTCCTGCGATTCGGCCGCGGCACAACCGTCGCCCTTGTACCGGGTAGCCGTCGTCGAGCGTCCCGCCGGCTGGCAACCGCAAGGATTGGACGACGCGCCGCCACAGTTCACCGGGCAGACCACGGCGTCGGAAACCGGCGATCTGTTTGTGGCCGTGCGTCAGGCGGTCGAACAGAATCAGGCCCGGCAGCCGGGCGACCGGCATTGGACCATTGTGATCGAGGCCCATTCCCGTGGCCGCCTCCTCAAGTCGGGCCGCCTCTGCACCCCGATCACCTACAAGGTGGCCGCCGTCTGGCGTCCCGAAGGCTGGGAGCCCACTTCACCGCTCGACGTCCCCAATTGCCTATGGCAGGCCCAAGGTGAGTCTGCTGCCGAAGCACTGCCGTACGCCCAGGCGGTGCAGACGATCCGCAGCCTGAATCAACAGAGCATGGATTGGGCCGGCCCCATGTGGTACGTCCTGCTGGCCGTCGAGCATGAACCCGTGGCCGAAACCGTGGCCTATGACCCAGCCGGCACCGAGACCACGACCCGCGTCCGCCGCCTGCACGTGGTTTGCCCCGAGTCAGGCACGCGCGGCGATTGCTCGCACTGTCCCGCCCACGCCTTTCCGTGCGCCGCGCCCGGTGGCTCCAACCAACCGCAGACAGTGGTCGAACGCCACGTGCGAGCCGGCTCGCCGACGCCCTAGTGCGTGTCGCACACACGGGTAGCGTTCCCGGCGGTTTCGCAGCCTGACTCGCATGCCAAGAAAGAAGAAAGCGGCGCAGCACCTGGACGGCGCGCGCCGCTGAAATCTTGCGCTTTTGAGCTCACCCCCCAATCCAAGCCTCGGGGGCGAGTACAGCTCAGCCAACTACTTCTTGGCTTCTTCCTTCTTCGGCTCTTCCTTCTTGGGCTCTTCCTTAGCCGGGGCAGCCTTCGCGTCAGCGGCGGGAGCCGTGACCTTGGGCTCTTCCTTCGGAGCCGCGGCCTTCTTCGGGGGCTCGCAACCAACGACGCAGAACCCCAGGCCCAGCAACACGACCAGCGTGAGCAGCTTCTTCATGGATCGATCCTTCCCACTAAAGACAGACTGTCTGAGCACGCGGCAAGACCGTCCCGCCGGTGTCTCTCCCTATTGATCCAGTGAACGCGAGGTTTATTCCCGGCAAATCCTGGCCCTCTCCAGGAATTCCCAGCAATAACTCTTCCTGGGGTTCCTACCTGGGCAAAATAGCGTGACCTGACACCCCTGAAGACCGCCATCGCCGCAAATCCTTGACGGCCAACGAATACCCGATTATCACTGGGCACAGTCACTCTTGGCCTTGTCCAGCAGTGCGGACGCACGGTTGCACAAGCCAACTCTGGCACCCGACAAATAGGCTTTGTCGGACGCCCAATCACGTCGCACCAAACAACCTTCGCGAGAGGGGGGGCCTTGATGTTCCACACCCAGCGGCTCTGGACGGGCTTCATTGCGTTGTGCCTATCGGCTGTGGCGCACCCTGTTCCGTGCGTGAAGGGGGCCGAGCCCCAAGAGCAGATGCTGCAACTGAAGCACCAGTTCGACGCTCAGCGCAAGGCTGGTCAGTTGGACGCCGCTGCCCAAACTGGCCAGGAACTGCTCGCTTTGGCCGAGAAAGCCCTTCCCGGCGCGTCAGAGATCATCGGCAGCATCCTGAACGACTTGTCTCTGATCTACGGCGACTTGGGGAAATACGAGCAGGCTCGGGCCGCGATCGAGCGCGCCCTGACCCTGGCGGAGAAATCGGCGGGCAAAGACTCGCCCCAGGCGGCGGCCGTGCACTTCAATCTCGCCGCGGTGCTCCGCAAGCTGGAACAGGACGATCAGGCTGCCGCCCACTACCAGCGCTGTATCGAAATCGTGGCAGCTCAGTTTGGGCCTCAGTATGCGCACCCGGTCAACACGAGCAGCCTGAACAACCTAGCGGAAATCTATCGGCGGCGGAGAGACCTCGCCCGGGCGGAGCAACTGCACAAACAGGCGCTGGCCATCCGCGAGAAATCTCTGCCGCCCGACCATCGGGACCTCGCCACCAGCCTCGGCAACCTGGGTCTCGTCTATTTCGAGCAGGGCCGCTACTCGGAGGCGGAACCGCTGTACCGGCGCGCCATGCAGATCGAGGAGAAGCTGGGCGCCGCGGCGCTGCCCCAATTGAAGGCGTCGCTGCACAACCTGGGGCGTCTGTTCCAGAAGCAGGCTCGTTATGAAGACGCGGTGCAGGTCTTTCAGCGGCTGCTGGGACTCGCACAGCAGCAGGACGGCCCCGATGCCGCCGACGCGATCCACAACATAGCTCAGGCGCGGCTGCGCCAGGGCCAGTACGCAGAGGCGGAAAAGCTCGAACGCCAGGCCATCGACATCTGGCAGCGGGTCCGCGGACCGGGGCATCCCGACGTGGCCCTGGGCGCCGGCTCTCTGGCTGCGATCCTGGAAGCCCAAGGCAAATTTACGGAAGCCGATCTACTACACCAACAGATGTCCGCGATCCTCGCAAAGAGCCTTGGGCCCAACCATCCGTTGGTCTGCGACAGCCTGAACAGCCGGGCAAGCCTGTGCGAATCGCAGCGGCAGCCCCAGCGCGCTGAGGAGTTCTATCAGCAGGCGCTGCGCCTGGGCGAACAGATCTACGGTCCCAACCACCCCAAGCTGGCGGACACGCTCAGCGGCCTGGGCCGCACGTACTTCAGCATGGGACGCTATGCCGACGCGGAGCTGCTGATCAAGCGCGCGCTGGCCATCCGCACCGCCGCGCTAGGCAGCAGCCATCCCGACGTCGCTGCCTGCCTCAACGACCTGGCCGCGCTGTGCACCGAACAATCGCGCTACCAGGAAGCCGAACCGCTGTACCGCGAGGCGATCGCCATCGGCCAGCAAATCCTCGGCCGCGAACACGCGCAGGTCGGAGAAACCCTGGGGAACCTGGCCTGGATGTATCTTGAACAGGGGCGGCTGTCAGAGGCCCTGTTGCTCATGCAGCAGGCATTCGCCATCCGGACCCGTATCCTGCCGGCCGGACACATCGACTTGGCCTCTCTGCAGAATAACATGGCGGTTTCCTGCTTCCGCGCAGGGAAGTACGACAAGGCCGCCGATTTGCTGCAAACGTCCCTCGATACCTACCAGCGAGTCTTGGGCGACCATCACCCCGCCGTCGCCCTGACCTTGAACAACCTGGCCTACGTCGAGAAGGAAATGGGCAATCTGTCCCGCGCCAAGCAACTCGTGGATCGCGCCATCGCGCTGTGCAAGGCGACTCGCACCCCCCCCATGCACCTAGCCAACAGCCATTACCTCCGCGCGGAGTTGCTCTGGCGCGCCAACCAACGGGATGCCGCCCTGGCCGACCTGGAGCAAGCGTTGGGCATGTACGAGCAGCAGCGCGGCAGCGGAACGGGTGGCGAGACGGAACGCGCGAATCTCTTCGGCCGTTTCTCCCCGGCCTTCGAACGCATGATCGGTTGGCAGATCGAACAAGGGGCGATCGCCCGGGCGCTGTCCGCTGCCGAACGGGCGCGTTCCCGCTCGCTGGTCGATCAGTTGCAACTCCAGGGCGTCGATCTGCTGGCAGGGGTCCCCGAGCCTGAAGCGATGGCTCTGCGAAAACGCGACGCCGAGTGCCGGCTGCGGTTGGCCGAACTGGAACGCCAACTGCAAGTCGTCGGCGCCCAGCCGCAACTGGCCGAGAGCGAGCGCCGCCAGCGACTGCTGCGCCTGGTCGACGAATTGGACGCCGCGCGCGGCGCCGTCATCGCCGTCTACCGCGACGTCCGCACCGCCAGTCCCGCCTACCGCCTTGCTGTAGGCGCCAAGTTCGAACCCGTGCCGCTGGACCAACTGCAAGCATGGCTTGCCCACGACAAGGCGATCCTGCTGGAGTACGCGTTGGGACAGCAGGCGGGCTACCTGTTCGTGGTGCCTGCCGAGGGCCAGGCCCGCGCAGTCGAACTGACGGTAACGCCGGAACAGGCCCAATCGCTGGGCTGTGAACCGGGGCCGTTGACCGCCGATCGTCTGAAGAGCATTTTCACGCTCGGCGGAAAGGAACTGCTCAAGCAGCTATCGAATCCGCGCGCGGCTGCCGAGGCGAGCTCGCGATTGGCGCAGCTCTGGCAGCTTCTGATTCCAGCCCCGCAGCGCGAGCAACTCACAGGCGGAGAGTTCAATAAACTGATCGTCGTGCCGGACGGGGCCTTGGCCCTCTTGCCCTTCGAGACGCTGGTCGTGCGCGACGGCGAGAAACCGCAGTACCTGCTTGAGTCCGGCCCGCCGGTTGTGTACGCGCCGTCGGCCACGGTGCTCTACAACTTGAGCCGCCGCAAGCCGCAACAGCCGCCACCCCCCGGCGTTAAGGCCGTGCTCAGCGTTGGCGATCCCGCCTACCGCAAGGCCCCTTTGGCGGTGGGGGCTGAGCAGAGCCGGCAGGTTCTGGACGAGCTGGGGCCCCAATACCGCTTTGCACGCCTGCGCGGCGAACTCGCGCCGCTCCCCTATTCGGCCATCGAGTCGGATTGGGTGGCAAGTGCCTTCAACGACCACGGCATGACGACCATTCAGTTGCGAAAGGCCGAGGCCACCGAGGGCAACCTGCGGTCGAACATGCACGGCCGCCAGGTAGTTCACCTGGCATGCCACGGGTTCGTTGACCAGGCCTTCGGCAACTTCTTCGGCGCCCTGGCGGTTGCCCCCGCCGGGCGCGATGCCGCCGGTCCGACCGACGACGGCTTTCTCACGCTGGCCGAAATATACGAGCTGGACCTGAGGGCCTGCCAGTTGGCCCTTCTCAGCGCCTGCGAAACGAACTACGGCCCGGAACAGAAGGGCGAAGGGGTATGGGCACTGTCGCGAGGTTTCCTGGTGGCCGGAGCCCAACGCGTGGTAGCCACCGACTGGCTCGTAGACGACGAAGCGGCCGCCAGCCTGGTGAGCTACTTCTGCAGCGATGCCATGAAGACCAAGCGGCCCGACGGTACGCCCGACTATGCCGGCGCCCTGCACCGGGCCAAGCGCTGGGTGCGAAACCAGGAGAAATGGAGCAGCCCTTACTACTGGGCCAGTTTTGTGATGATCGGGCCGGACTAACCGCACGGATGACCGATGCGCGGGTGAAGAGCGGCAGTTGGACCGGCTTTACGGACACCAAAGGGGACGACCTGCAAATGCCGCCGTACGCGGCTTTCGACTTCAAGCGGTTCTCGCCCGATGGCAAGCGGGAAGTCGTCGTCGATGTGCTGGCCAACGACTATGCCTACAGCCGAGGTCGGCCCAGACTGATCTCGGTTGATCCGAAGTCGCGACGGGGTCGGGCTGTGACCGTCAGACCCGATTCCGCGCTCGGCCGCAACGTCGTGAGCGTCGAACCAGCTAATGAGCGGTTGGGATTCGACATGTTCCGCTACACCATCGGCGACAAATCCGGATTCCAATCGCAAGGCTATGTGTTCCTCGAAGCCCTCCGGCCGTTCTGGGTCTACGAGGCCGAGGATCCCAAGGTTGCCCAAGGCCGTTTTGGCAAACCGAAGCGGGATGATCCTCTGGTGTCGCCGGGCGGAGCGACCTATGTCACCCTGGACGACGACGCCGACCAGGCCACGATTACATGGACGATCAGTGTCCCTCGCCGCGGTCAGTACGGGTTACGGTTTCGCTATCAGTTGCATCGGGAAGCTGGAGCAGTCGCTTCGAGGTGGACGACGCCGTGCGCGGATTCATTGCGGCCCGCGGATTCGGCGAGTTCTTCCGACACCGCACCGGCCATTCGATCGGCCGCGAAGTCCATGGAGTGGGCGCCAACATGGACAATTATGAGACGCATGACGAGCGTCCGATCATCCTGGGCACGTGCTTCTCGATCGAGCCGGGCATCTACCTGTCTCAATTCGGAATTCGGTCGGAGGTGGATGTGCTGGTTGACGAGCGCGCTGCCCGTGTTACCGGAGAGATCCAAACAGAACTGGTATTGCTTTGATCGACGGCCCTTCGGCAGAAAACGGAAAGGACCACCGCCATGAGTAGACGCATGACTCTGAACCGCCGGCAGTTCTTGCGGACCACAAGTCAGCGGGCGGCTACGCTCGCGGCCGCCTCTTCCTGGGCGCCGGCATTTCTTGCTAGCCCATCCCCGGCCAAAACGATCGGTATTGGCTGCATCGGTCTGGGCACGCGCGGGGGCGACCTCATCAACGCGATCGTCCATTGCGACAACGTGAAAGTGACCGCGGTGTGCGATGTGTACGGGCCGCATCGCCAGAAGGGCATCGAGCGCAGCGGCAATCCCGACGTGAAAGCTTATGTGGATTATCGGGAGCTGTTGGCCGACCGGAATGTCGACGCCGTGGTCATCGGAACCCCCGATCACTGGCACTGCCAAATGGTGCTCGACGCGGCTAAGGCGGGCAAAGACATCTACTGCGAGAAGGGGTTCTCGCGCACGCTGGACGAGGCCAAGCTGATGCGAGACGGCCTCAAGAAGAGCGGCGTCGTATTCCAGCTTGGCCACCAGGCTCGGCAGTCGCAGTGTGCCTTGCAGGCGAAGGAACTACTCGCCCAGGACATTCTCGGGCCGATCACTTTAGTGCGTACGGGCCGTTTCAAGTCGACCGAGCCGGAGCATGCCAATTGGCGCTGGTACGGCTATTACGACCAATGGAACCGGCCGGACCCGGCGAAGGTGGCAAAGGACGTAAATTGGGACCTCTGGCTGGGACCGGCGCCCAAGATACCGTGGAACGAACGCCACTTCTGGCACTGGCGATGCTATTGGGCCTATGGCACCGGCTATGCCGGCGACCTGCTGTCGCACGAGATGGATTTCGTGCAGTATCTCCTCGGCCACGGCATCCCTGACACTTGCAGTTGCGTGGGCTTGCTCTCGCTGCTGAAGGATGATCGCGAGGTTCCGGACAGTTGGTCTGCAACCTACGAGTTCGAGAAACTCGGCCGGATAGTCACCTTCACCGGAAGCATGAACACAGGGCAAACAAGACAGCCCGTGGAAATCTGCGGCCGAGACGCCACGTTGCGATTCGACGGCATCGCCCATGACGTGACGCGGTTCCAAATCCTTTCCGAAGAGCACAATACCCGGCAGGACCTCCCCAAGGGCTATGATTGGAAGAAGACGCCCAGGCAACCCAACCACCTCGACGACTGGGTGAATTGCATCCGCAGCCGGGGCACCCCGAAATGTTCGACCGACGAGGCGTTCATCGAAACGGCGACGTTTCTGATGTCATTAGCGTCGTATCAGCAGCGACGCGTGGTGCGTTGGGACGCCGCCAAGGAAGAAATCTTGTGAGCGGGACATTATCAAGGCGAAACACATCGCACACGAGCTGATATTCACTATCAATCACAACAAATGAAACGCGCCATTATACTCCTCACCGCCCTGCTGCTATCCCCGCTGGCCGCACTCAACGCCGCCGACAAGCCGGCTGACAAACCCAACATCATCCTCATCATGGCGGATGATCTTGGCTACGCGGCATTGGGCTGTTACGGGCAGAAACTCATCCTCACGCCCGAAATGGACAAGCTGGCCGCCGAAGGAATGCGTTTCACGGACTTCTATGCGAGCAATACGGTCTGCGTACCCTCACGTGTCAGCATGTTGATGGGAATGCATCCCGGTCATGCACCGATCCGCGACAACTTCTTGCCTCATCTTCCGGATTTCTCAGGCTATATGGAGGAGTATCCCGGCGAGTTGTGGCCCCCGAAGCTTCCGACCCTTGGCCAGGTCATGAAAAAGGCTGGGTACAGGACCGCTCAATTTGGAAAACTGGAAGCCGGAATCCCGCTTCCGGCAGGAAAGATGACTGAGCATGGATGGGATTATTGGTTCGGATTCAAAGGCACCGGTGATGCCTTTCAGTACTATCCCCTCGCACTGTGGAAGAATGATGAGAAGATCACATTCCGGGAGAATCAGCCCGATGACATCCGCCGGCCGGGGATTGTTGGGAATCGGGGAGTCTATTCGCAGGATCTGTTCGTGGGGGAAATTCTGAAGTTCATCAAGAGCAACAAGGACACTCCCTTTTTCGTCTATTTCCCGACCCAGGTTCCACACGGCCGTTCCCCCAAGGACGGGGATGAAATTCAGGTGCCCGATATCGGGCCTTACGCAGACCGGCAGTGGACTCATCTGGAAAAGCTCTATGCGGCGGCGATCACGCGTCTCGATTCCCATGTCGGCCGCATGATTCAAGAACTGAAAGATCAGGGGATTGACGAAAAGACGGTCATTTTGTTTACCAGCGATAACGGAGATGAAAACAGCTACTACAAATATACGAAACGGTTCGCGGCGACTGGTCCTTTGAAAGGCAAGAAGCGCTTTCTCTATGAGGGCGGCATACGCGTGCCCATGATCGCCC
Source organism: uncultured Planctomycetales bacterium (assembly GCA_937889015.1). Classification (GTDB taxonomy): domain Bacteria; phylum Planctomycetota; class Planctomycetia; order Pirellulales; family Thermoguttaceae; genus CALARR01. The sequence goes on from CALARR010000110.1 coordinate 9,579, forward strand.
GCTGGCCCGGCCGGATCCAACCCGCCCAAACCAGCCGCCTTCCTGCCGCGGGGTGGGATCTCATGGCGACCTTGGCGGAATTGGCTGGGGTTGCGCGCCCCGCGCACACCGATGGGATTTCGTTGGTTCCCACGTTGCTCGGACATCCGCAGCGGCAGGAAGCGCGTGAGTATTTGTATTGGGAATATCACATGGGAAAGCAACAGGCGGTTCGCATGGGCTCGTGGAAAGGCGTCCGGTTCGGGGGAACTAAAGAACCTGTCGAACTCTACGACCTCGACGCGGATATCGGCGAAACCCGTAATGTTGCGGATGACCATCCGGACATCGTGACGAGGATCGCGGCCATCATGGAGGAGGCTCGGGCAACTTCCGAGTTCAACAGATTCTGGCCGCTGCCTGAACATCGCCAGAATCACATCAAGCCGGACAAGGCGATCTTTGACCAGCTTGAACATGGAATCCGGTAGTGCCATGAAGACGTTTCTCTACACCCGCACCGGCATTGATTCTCACGCCGCCGCACGGCATGGAAGCGGGCTATGTCCCCGTTGCCACACGACAGGAATTGGCTGGCGCAGCAGGTCATCCGAACGATCAAGAAAAGGCGCGACAATGAAACGCAAAACAAACATGAGGCTCTGCTGGTTGCTCGTTGCAACAGCAATCGGAGTTGCGACTGCGAACGCGGCGGATAAGGTTGGCATCATCACCTCGCACTCCCAAGGGCTGCACGGCTACATCGGGTTCGGCATTGAAAAGCTCCCGTCCAAAGAGAGCTACAGCGCGGGCATGGGGTTCTACTCGGCGGTCTGGCCGCTGGTGGATAAGCCCTTGGCCAACTTCCAGATCGGACTGCCAAGCACATGGATTCAGCCGGACAACTCCGACAACAAAGACCAGCCGCTGGCTCCGGAGGGCACTCTGGCCCGCAAGTGGAAAGAGCGCGGCCCCACTTGGAGCAGTGTCTTCCAAACCGTAGAAGGGGGGCTGGGCTACTGGGCGCGCAGCCATTTCCGTTACGGCCCGCCGAAGTTCAGCATGAACGGCACACCGCAATGCTACGACTACGAGGTCGCTTCGCCGGGATGGTCGTTCTTCTACAGCAACGAAGCACTGCCGGACAATCGCCTCGGCATTGCGCAACTGAGCAATCGCCTGCTGATTCCGCCTGACGCGCTGCCGTTCCAAGGCAATCCCAACGGCGAATTCCTCGGCTACACCTGGATGGCGCTGCCGTTTACCGATCCCACCACCGGCGATCCGCCGACGGGTGACCAGAGTTGGACCTGCTTCCTCAGTGCGGCGAATTTCAAGGGCCCCATCGCCTACTACATCCCGGAGACGTGGAGCAAGATCGGCAAGCTGTTCAACTATCCATTGCTCTACGGACGTGGCCTTGACGCGCGCCCCGGCAAAATAGGCGGCGGCGCGATGGAGATCAACACCGTGCCGCGTTTCGACGCCTCGGACGCGCAGGGAACCGTCTATTCCAAAATACCGAAGTTGCAGTGGCCGGTGGATGCGAAGGGCCGGGCCTACCTTGTGCAGGACGTCACTTACTATTCAAAGAAGGCTCTCTACGACGGCTTCAAGGCCTGGCGTAACGGAGGCTCGGCCTGTTCTGGGCGATTCGACAAGAAGGGCGCCTGGAAACCCAAGCTCAACACCCATACGACGCGTTTCGATCAAGCCGGCAAAAGGATGATTGGCGTGGAGCGCGCCCTCGACACCCAGATCTTCGACGGAAACGTTTGGGGGTTGCAGTGGACCGGCAGCGATCTCAGCGGAAAGGGATTGTTCCCGCAGTATTACAAGCATGCCGGCGAGGAACGCGTCGCGATCCCATCGACGGCGGTGCCCGCGGACACTAGGCTGCTCGAGCAGGAGTTCACATTGGCCAAGCCGGGTAGACCTTACACCTCACCGGTCACTGGCGCGTGGGCCAACCCCGGCCCGAAGGCCGGCCCGTTCACGGTCACACTCGTGGATGGCTCGGTGGTGACCTACTCGTGGTATCGCTTCGTGGATCAGCCGTCGTTCCAGCAATACAACTGGAGCGCCGAAAGGAAGGCGAAGCTGCAAGCCTTCGTGGAGAAGCTTCACGCGAACTGGCCGATCGATCGCGACTACATGGCGCCACCGACTCGCGGTAAACTCGTGGCCCTCGATCCCGCGCTGCTGGTGACACCCCCCAGAGGCTTGGAGGTCGGCTATGTTCCGATCGTGACACGTCAGGAAGTCAGTGTGCCTGACCTCAGCAGGATCGTCACGCCAGAGATGTTGCTTACGCCAGACCCGTGAAAAACAGGGGCCGGGCTGTTGGCGTATCGGGAACTCGATGAGGCAATGGGCCTTACCGAGATGGGTGCCGCCGTCGTGGAGGAATCACGCCTCGGCCAGAACAAACAGTACCGGCTGTTGCCATTGCGGCCGCAAGAGAATTGGCAACTGGGGGAAGTCCCGTGCACGAAGCATTGAAAGCTGCGGTCTTCCCCCTGAGAGAGGCGTGGCGTGTGGTTTTCAGGCGAAGGAAAATGGCCGCCGGCCACCGAGAATCCGCGTGACAGAACGCGCGGGGGCGACGTTAGAATGGCTGGACGAACGAGCCTGGATCGGCTTCACGCTCCGCGCAAATGGGAAATGTCGAATGATGCGAGGGAGAAACCAAGATGCAATCAACCTGCCGCCTGGCGGTCACAATCTTTCTCGTCGCGCAATGCTGGCCGGCGACATTGCCGGCCGACGACTTCGACAATCTCCTGGAACGCGTGCAGCGGCTACCGACGGACATCCCGGCCGAACGCGGTCAGGTCGAATCCCAAGCGGCCCGGGTCTCCGATGCGGACGTTTCGCGTCGCAAGGAGTTGCTAATCGAGGCGGGCCGGCGACAACCGATCATCCAGCGCAAGCCGAGCCCCACCACCCAGTTTCCCATTTCCATGTGTCGGCTGCGCAAGGATCCGCAGGACGCCGATGCCCTGACCTATCTGCCCGTTGGCCTGCGCTATCGCGGCAAGGACAACACCTTCGGCAAGTGCATGTTGGCCCGACTCTACTACCAGTTCCAGGCAGTATTGCCCGAAGCGACTCGCCAGGCCATTCTCCACGAGGCCACCAGCTACGATGGCTTCCTTAGCGGCGGCACGGAGAACCACATCGCCATGCGGCGGATCGCCGGATTGCTGTTCGGCGAGGCGTTTCCGCAGGAGCTGTTTCACTTTAGCCTCAGCGGCGAGCAATTGGCCGGCATCTGCCGCCAGTACGCCCGCAACTACGGCCGGGCCGTGTTCCACAACTCGATGGTCGAATATCTCTCACCCGGCTATCATGCGGTGAACACCTCGGGCTGGATCAATCTCGCCGAGCTTTCCGGCAACGACGAGTCGCGTCTGTTGGGGCGAGCGGTGCTCGACTGGATGATGATCGACTTGGCGCTGAATTGGCACAGCGGCCAGATCGTGCCGCCGCTGACCCGCGACAAGGGGCCCATGAAGAACGCCTATCAGCTTTCCTATCCGCGGCAGCCAGCCCAATGGAACGCCTGGCTCTACTTCGGCGGCTGCACCATCCCCGAGGATGAAACGGCCCTCTCCACGCCCGAGTTCATGGACAACCTGGGCAGCGGATTTAACCTGGCCCACGCGGTTTCCGGCTGGGCGCCGCACCCGGTCGTTCGCAACATTGGGGCCAAGCAGATCCGAACGCCGATAACGCTCTTGCAGTCGCGTTGCAACTGGGAGGCGATCGAGCCCAGCCAGTTGAACGCCTACGGCAAGAAGACCCTGGCGCGGACAGGTCCGGCCGACCCACGCTACAATCTCCGCAGCGTCTACGTCGACCGCGACTATGCCGTCGGGGCAGGCTATCGCCGGGCCGACATCATGGACCCGATCGTGCGCCACGCCGGTTCTTTTGCGGTGGTCTGGAAGAGTAAGCGGCCACAGAACCGCCTGTTCGTTGTCCATCCATATTGGTACACGGCGCGCAAGGACGAGAAGACCGGGCAACCTTGGGGCAAGGAGGACTGGAACGGCACCAGCCCCTTCCTTCAGATGGCGCATTGGGAGAACGCGGCCGTACTGCTTTGCGACATTCCCGCCCGAGATCCCTACGAAGGTCCGCTGGGCATCGGCTCACCGTTGGAGGTCTCCGATCGCACTGCCGAGTGCGTCCAGGAACTTCACGTCTACCTGCCCACAAGCATGGATCAGGAAACCCAGTCGTCCTCGGCCTGGTTCTTCCGCGAGGGCGATGTGTATGTCGCGGTGGTCCCCTTGCGCCCCGGCGCACGATGGGAAGCCAGCCGCTATGAAGGCTATCGGCGGCTGGTGCTGCCGGGTGGAATGACGGGCGTGAAGATCGAGGTGGGCGATCGCCGTGAATTCGGCTCCTTGGAGCAGTTCCAAGGGAAAGTGACGTCGCTGGCCCCCGATGCGTCGCAATTGGACTCGCTGAAGAGCGTCGTTTGCCGCACGACGCGCGGCAACACCCTCCAATTGCGCCACAACTCAAGCGACTGGCTGCCGCTGGCCGCCGTCGACGGCACGCCCTTGGACTTCTCCCGCTGGCCGATCTGCGCCAGTCCCTACGTAAACTGTCGCGACGGAGTTCTCGACGTCCGCGACGACCGTGCCGGGTTCACCATCGACTGGAGCGGCGACTTGCCCGAATATGTCTATTATGATCTGAAAGATGGTCAGAAGGTCATCACCCGCCGTGAGCGACTGGTCGATGGAAAGCTGCGGGTGGACTGAAGTGGGGCACGCCGTCAAGGGATCTTCCCGGCGTGCGTGGGCGCAACTCATCCTGGAGGCGCGCCGGGGTGATCGCCGCTGGTCGGCGCGGAAGGCCGCGCGCAGCGAGCTTCGGGTTTCGCCTTGCCGCCGGCCGCGGGCGTTCCGCCGACCAGCATCATCTCGTCCCGATCGAATGAAAAGTGGCCCTCTTCTGTCGAAAGGAGACGGCGTTCGCCTGCTAGAATCCACTTGCCAACATCTTTCAAAACTTGTGACAAAGGAGGCACTGTGATGGGCAGACCGAACAGTGGATCAAGGAAGGCAAGAACGCCGTGAAGTGGACGAAGCCCTCCTGCCGGACGTTCAAGGACAACGAGGCCCGTCTACAACTGTTTGCTTTGGCCTACAACTTGGCGAACTTCCTGCGGCGGCTGGCAGTTCCCAAGAGCGTCAGCCACTGGACGCTGACGACCCTGCGGGAGAAACTGATCAAGATCGGCGCGAAGGTGACGCGGCACTCGAAGTATGTGACTTTCCAACTGGCGGAGGTAGCGGTCCCCAGAGAGTTGTTCGCAGCGATTCTGGGGCGGATCAAACGACTGGCGATGCCGCCGCCATCGGTCGCAGGAGCATATGCATAGGCGGAGAGGCCGCAAACGAATTGGCAACTGGGGGAAGCCCCGCGCACGAAGCGTTGAAAGCTGCAGTCGTCCCCTGAGAGAGGCGTGGCATGTGGCTTTCAGGCGAAGGAAAATGGCCGTCAGGCACCGAGAATCCGCGTGGGCGCTGAACGCGGGGGGGCGACGTTAGAATGGCTGGACGAACGAGCCTGGATCGGCTTCAGGCTAACACAATTTGGGAAATGTCAGTTCGTATTGTGTCCCCTCGCATGACCATGAACCGCCGCGCCATTTCCCAAGTCACCGCCGCCGCGGCTGTGGATGGCGTGAAGCGGCAAAAACACGCAGAATAACAAATTCTGTCCCAGAGGGAACGTTATCGGCAGGAGCCAAGCACAAGACCATGAAACCTCTCCTCCCCATCCTCTCTGCGATTTTTGTGTTCTATTGCGGCCAATCCCACGCCGCCGGGCCGAAGCGCAACGTGCTCTTCATCGTCTCCGATGATCTCAATGCGGGCTTCGCCAGTTACGGGCATCCGCAGGTGAGGACGCCGCACCTGGACCGCCTCGCCGCGATGGGGCGACGCTTTGACCGTGCTTACTGCAACTACCCGGTGTGCAATGCCTCGCGCACCTCCTTCCTGAGCGGGCGGCTGCCGCGCACCACGCAGGTCGTCGGCAATGGCGTGGACCCTCGCGTCGTGCTCGGCGCGGATTTCCAGTTCCTGCCGGAGCACTTCAAGGCCCAGGGCTACTTCACCGCCGGCATCGGCAAGATCACCCACACGCCGGAGTTTCTGAAAAGCATCCGCTGGGATGTGGTCACCGATCCGCAGCATGAACCGGAGCTGTATGAGAAAACGAATGCACGTGTCCTGCGCACCCGGCCGGACGAGGCGCACCCGGATGGCATCACCGCCCGTCTCGTCGCCCGCTTGATGGAGGAGCATCGTGACGGGCCGTTCTTCATCGGCGCGGGGTTTCATCGGCCGCATCTGCCTTTGATCGCTCCGCAAAAGTACTTCGACCTCTATCCGCTGGATCAAATCACCGTGCCCACCGGCACCACGCCGCCGGACATCCCGGAGATCGCGCGTCCGCCTTTTTACGATGCCAACGTACCGCCCGATGAGGCTCGCAGCCGCATCCAGGCTTATTATGCCTGCGTGAGTTTCATGGACGCCCAGGTCGGCGTGCTGCTGGAGACGATGGACCGGCTCGATCTCTGGCGCAGCACCGTGGTCGTCTTCCTCAGCGACAATGGCTACCACCTCGGCCAGCACGGCGGCTTCTGGGGAAAGATGAGCCTCATGGACGAGTCCGCGCGCGTGCCGCTCATCGTCTGCGCGCCGGACGTGAAGGGCGGTCCCTGCGCGCGAGCCGTCAGCCTCGTGGACCTTTTTCCCACGCTCACAGAGCTCTGCGGCCTGCCGATGCCTGCCGGTCTCGATGGCCGCAGCCTCGCGCCGCTGCTGCGCGATCCCGCCGCGCCGTGGGAGCACCCGGCGCGCTCCGTCGCCGTGCGTGGTGAAAAACGCAACGGCATGCTCGATCTCGGCCGCAGCGCGCACACGGAGCGGCACACCTTCATCCGATGGCCGGATGGATCGAAGCAGCTCTACGATGACGCCACCGATCCCGCGCAGAATCACAACCTCGCCGCTGATTCCGCACATGCCGGTCTCGCCACCAAACTCCACTCCGCGCTATTGCCGGAGGACCGCATCCCCGCCCATCGCGGCATCGGCCACAGCGAAGATGCGGAAGGCAAAAAGGCGAGAAGGGAAAAGAAGCGCCAAGAGATCGAAAGCCGCGCCGCAACACCGCAGGCAGCCATGCCAGCGGGCGCAACTGCGGACAAACGCCCGCCCAACGTCATCGTCATCCTCGCCGACGACCTCGGTTACAACGACCTCTCCATCCACGGCAGCACCGACATCCCGACGCCGCACATTGACTCTCTGGCAAAGAATGGCGTCCGCTGCACCGACGCCTATGTGACCGCGCCCGTGTGCTCGCCGAGCCGCGCGGGATTGCTCACCGGACGCTATCAAAACCGTTTCGGCTTCGAGTTCCTCGTCTCCCCGGACGCCGTCACCGCCAACGGTGAGAAAGCGGGTCTCGACTTGAAACAGAAGACCCTCGCCGACCATTTCAAAGCCCTCGGCCACACCACCGGCTGCATTGGCAAGTGGCATCTCGGCGACACTCCGGCGCACCTGCCGATGCAGCGCGGGTTTGACTTGTTCTACGGCTCGCCCGGGCAGGCAAACTATTTCCAGCCCACGCTGATCAACTCCAAAGAAGGCGCCAAAACCATGAAGGTGCGGGAACCCGGCTATTACCTCACCGACGACTTTGCCCGCCGCGCCGCCGCCTTTGTGGAAGAGCACGCGGCACGGCCCTTCTTCCTCTACCTGCCGCACTTCGCCGTTCACACGCCGTACGAGGCCGATGCAACTCGCCTCGCCAGGTTCTCCAGCATCGCCGACCCGAAGCGCCGCACCTTTGCCGCCATGGCTTCAGCGTTGGATGACGCCGTGGGCACCCTGCTTGCGGCCTTGCGCAAAAGCGGCATCGAAGAACACACGCTCCTCTTTTTCCTCAGCGACAACGGCGGCACCGGCGGCGTGGGCGACAACCGGCCCCTGCGCGGCGGCAAAGGTTCCACCTGGGAAGGCGGCATCCGCACCCCCTTCCTCGTGCAATGGAAGGGCCGCCTCCCCGCCGGCCTCGTCTATCGCGAGCCCGTCACCTCGCTCGACATCCTGCCCACCGCCCTCGCCGCCGTCGGTGGCGCGGTTGATCCCACATGGGAGCTCGACGGCGTGAATCTGCTGCCGCATTTCCAAGGCACCATCACCCAGACGCCGCACGCGATGCTCTACTGGCGCTTCGGCACCCAGCGGGCCGTGCGCAGCGGCGTGTGGAAGCTCGTGCAAGGCCGCGAAGCCCGCGGCAGTTCCATCCAGATCGCCAAACAAGGCCCGTGGCGCCTCTTCAATCTCCGCCAGGACATCGCCGAGGCAAACGACCTCGCCAGCGAGCATCCCGACAAAGTCCGCAAGCTCACCCAGCAGTGGGAAAAGTGGAACCAGCAGCTCCCCCCGCCCGCCTGGCAGCCGACGGCAGAATGAGCCCTGCTTTCACAACGCCACCAACTTGCATTCACCACGCTTGCTCCTGACATGAAGAGACTTCAGGGCACCTCTGGATAATATGCTGTGATGTCAGACCATAAGCAGATGCTCTCAACCGTTTTCATCGTCACGCTGCTCGCCATGCTGTGCGGCAGTGCCCGTGCCGGCAACACGAATCCGAACATTGTCTTCATCCTCGCGGATGATCTCGGTTACGGCGACGTGTCGTGCTACAACGCGCAATCGAAAGTGCCGACGCCGCGAATTGACCGGCTTGCCAGCGAAGGCATGCGGTTTACCGACGCTCATTCGCCAAGCACGGTTTGCACGCCAACCCGTTACAGCCTGCTTACAGGCCAGATGCCGTTTCGTGCGGGGCGCGTGCCGGTGTTCGTCGGCGCGGGCGGCCCGTGCCTCATTCGGGAAAACCAGCTCACGCTGCCGCAGATGTTGCGCGACCGGGGTTACGTAACCGCGATGACCGGCAAGTGGCACGTGGGGCTGACGTTCTTCGACGCCAACCGCGTCCGGATTGCCGATCAAGGATTGGAAGGTGTGAAACGGATTGACTTCTCGCGCGCCATTCCGGACGCGCCGATCCACCGCGGCTTCGACCGCTTCTTCGGAACGGCGTGCTGCCCCGGCACCGATCATCTCTATGCGTTCATCGACGGCGACCGCCTTCCCGTGCCGCCGACCAGGCTGCTTGACAAGAGCAACCTGCCCAAGCACCCATATGCCAATGATAACCGGCTGGGCATGATCGCGCCGGACTACGACATCGAAGAAGTGGACATGGTGTTTCTCCGGAAAAGCAAGGCGTTTCTGGAGGATCATGTGAAGCGTCGGCCAGGCAAGCCGTTCTTCCTCTATCATGCCACCTCCGCCGTGCATCTGCCATCGTTCGCGGCGCGTCAGTTCCGCGGCAAGACCGAGGCGGGACCGCACGGCGATTTCATACACGAGCTCGACTCGATCGTGGGCGACCTGCTGGACACGCTGGAGAGACTCGGCGTGGCCGACAACACATTGGTGATGCTTTCCAGCGACAACGGCCCGGAAGTCACGTCGGTGGTTCACATGCGCGCGGATTACGGACACGATGGTGCGCGACCGTGGCGCGGTATGAAACGCGACGATTGGGAAGGCGGCCACCGGGTGCCGTTCATTGTCCGTTGGCCCGGCAAAGTGAAACCTGGGAGCACGAGCGCCCAGACGGTCTCGCTCACCGACGTGATGGCTACCTGTGCCGCGGTGTGCGGCGCGACACTGCCCGCAGACGCCGCGATGGACAGTTGTAGTCTGCTCCCCGTCCTGCTGCATGGTGATGGAGCCAAGCCGGAGCGCGACTACACCCTGCAACAGGCATTCGCCGTCTTCTCGATCAGGCAAGGCCCGTGGAAGTACCTGGATCATCGTGGGTCCGGCGGAAACAACTACGCTCGCCCCGAACTCACACCTCTCTCACTGCCGGACACCGCGCCAGACGCGCCCGGCCAGCTTTACAACCTGGCTGACGATCCCGGTGAAACCATTAACCTCTATTTCAAGCATCCGGAAGTCGTGCGGAAGCTGAAGTCGCTGCTGGAGACGAGTAAAGTTCAAGGGCGAAGTGTGCCGCCGACGGCGGGAAGTCCTGATAGATGAGCACGCTCCGCGTTCGCCCACGAGCAGATTCGGGAACCGCAACCATGATCGTCAGCATCTTCAATGACGTGATCGGCCCTGTGATGCGCAAGCCGTCGAGCTCGCATTGTGCAGCCGCATTGCGTATCGGCCGTCTGGCGCGCGACCTGATAAAGGGCCAGATCGGCGAGGTGCTGGTGGAATTCGATCGCCAGGGCTCGCTCCCCACCACGCACGCCAGCCAGGGCTCCGACATGGGGCTCTTCGGCGGCCTGCTGGGTTGGGACACCGCCGATGAACGCCTGCCAGACTCACCGCGTGCCATTCGCGACATAGGAATGCGCGTCCGCATTGCGACCGCTGATGATTGAAAGAGTTGACTATCGATCCGCGGAATGGGATACTCACGCCAGGCCCTCGGCGGAAAGTGCGATCCCCGGGCCGGGGCGCACGAAGTCGAGCCGCGACATACATGCGCCAAATTGGACAGTCACAGCAAATCTATCCACGGCAGGTACGCCAATGATCCCCAGATACACCCCGACAGAATGTGAGAATCGCCATACCGTGCGCGCTCACCTACGGCAAAGAATCACAGCCGCACTTATCGCCTGCGCTGCACTGGTGTCGATATCTGCCGAACGCAACGCCTACTGCGCCGATGGCCGTAGAGCCCCGAACATCATCGTCATCCTTGCCGACGACCTGGGCTATGGCGACGTGGGCTGCTACGGCGCGACCCAGGTCAAGACCCCCAACGTCGACCGCCTGGCGCGCGAAGGCCTGCGGTTCACCGACGCCCACGCCACTTCCGCCACCTGCACGCCGTCGCGCTATGCCCTGCTCACCGGCGAGTATCCCTGGCGCCGCAAGGGCACGTCGATCCTGCCCGGCAACGCCAGCCTGATTATCGAGCCCGGCCGAACCACCCTCCCCTCGATGCTCAAGAAGGCCGGCTATGCCACCGGCGCCGTCGGCAAGTGGCACCTGGGCCTCGGCCAGGGCTCCGTCGACTGGAACGCCGACATCCGCCCCGGACCGCTGGAAATCGGCTTCGACTACTGCTTTCTGATCCCGGCCACGGGCGACCGGGTGCCCTGCGTCTATGTCGAGAATCACCGTGTCGTGGGACTCGATCCGGCCGACCCGCTCCAGGTCAGCTATGGCCAGCCGATCGGCAACGAACCGACCGGCAAGGCCAATCCCGAGTTGCTCAAGATGCACCCCAGCCACGGCCACGACATGACCATCGTCAATGGCATCAGCCGCATCGGCTACATGACCGGCGGCAAGTCGGCGCGCTGGGTCGACGAGGACATGGCCGACATCATCACGCGCCAGGCGGTCGACTTCATCGAAAAACACCAACGCGGCGCCCCGTTCTTCCTCTACTTCGCCACCCACGACGTCCACGTCCCGCGCGTGCCCCACGCGCGATTCGTCGGCGCCACCAACATGGGCCCGCGCGGCGACGTCATCGCCCAGTTCGACTGGTCCACCGGCCAGATCCTCGCCGCCCTGGACAGGCTCAAGCTCGCCGACAACACCCTCGTCATCCTCACCAGCGACAATGGCCCCGTGGTGGACGACGGCTACCAGGACCAGGCCGTCGAACGTTTGGGCGACCACAAACCCTCCGGGCCGCTGCGCGGCGGCAAGTACAGCGCCTTCGAAGCCGGCACGCGAGTGCCCTTCCTGGTGCGCTGGCCCGCGCGGATCAAGCCCGCCGTGTCCGACGCCCTGCTCTGCCAGATCGACTTCCTGGCAACCTTTGCCGCCATGACCAACCAATCCCTCGCCGCCGAGGACGCGCCCGACAGCCTGAACACGCTGCACGCCCTGCTCGGCCAATCGCCACAAGGCCGCGATCACCTGGTCGAACACGGTGCGCGCATATCGCTGCGCCAGGGCACCTGGAAGTACATCGAGCCCGGCAAGGGCCCGGCCGTCCAGGCCAATACGGGCGTGGAGACCGGCAGCTCACCCCAGCCGCAACTCTACAACCTCAATCCCGACCTGGGCGAACGAGGCAACGTGGCCGCGCAACACCCGGACGTGCTCCGGCAAATGGAGACCCGGCTGCAGCAACTCCGCGCCGCCGGCCGCAGTCGATGAGGGGGTAGCCCTTTCTCCGGCCGCAGACGGTTGCTCCGAGCCACGAACCTCGGGGCCGAAGCGGCGCAGAGCTCTCTTCCCCGCAATACCCTTTTGTCTTACGATGGCGGCGTGGCGGGATCCTTCTCCTCCGGAGGAATCTCCATGTCGACGACTCACCCATCCACGCCCGTGGCCCCCTTTCGCGATCAGAGCACCGGCCTGATCCTCTTTGGGGTCTTTCAGATTCTGATCGGTTGCCTCTGCCTGTTGATGGCCCCCTGCGTCCTGCTCCCGGCCTTTATGTCGGTGCAGAGTGAAGCAATGAGCACGCAGATGATGCTCCCCGGCGCAGCTTTCTATCTTCTTCTGGCCGTGGCTTTCATCACCCTGGGGATCGGCTCCATCCGCGCTCGCCGCTGGGCCCGGGCCTTGACCTTGGTCTTCTCCTGGATGTGGCTGGTGTTTGGCGTCGCCAGCCTGGTCTTCATGGTCCTCTATCTGCCGAGAATGCTGGCGGCGCTTCCGCAGCAGATCGAGGCCGCACAACCCGCCGGGACACAAGCGGCCCAGATCCCCTCGCAAGTCTTCTTCATGATTTTCATGGTCACCTTGGGCACTTCGGGGTGCCTCTACTGTGTTCTGCCAAGCGTGTTCCTGCTGTTCTACCAGCGGCAAGCCGTGCGCGCCACCTGCGAGTACCGCAATCCGCAGACCTGCTGGACCGATCGCTGCCCCTTGCCCGTCCTGGCCGTAACTCTCGCGCTGGCCGTCTCGGTGATCAGTGTTCCGATCTCCCTGGCAGCATTCCATTCCATCCCCCTTTTCGGAGTCGTCCTTTCCGGCTTGCGAGCCGCCACCGTGGGCCTGTTGATGACGGTGCTTTTGGTCTGGCTGGTGCGCGGCACCTACCGCCTGGAGATGTGGAGTTGGTGGACCTTGCTCCTGGTGTTCGCCCTGGGAATGGCCTCGATGGCGGTGACCGTCGGGCGTCTGGGACTGCTCCCCATGTATGAGCAGATGGGATTTCCGCCGGCTCAATTAGAGACGCTGCGCAAGATGGGCTTTGACGACTCCATGGGTCCACTCGGTTGGTACGCGTTACCCACTTGGATCGCCATGCTCGGCTACCTGCTCTACCTGCGGCGTTACTTCGTCCGCGCCAACACGCGGTAGCATCGGTCCCGTCTCCCCAGCCAATAGCCGTCGCGCTACACCCCCTGACCGGATGCAACAACCCGTCCACAAGGCCTAGCTGCGACGCGGGGCGAGACGGCGCCGTAATCGATGATCCAGAAATACCTTACACCAGCGGCAACCGACTCGCCGGTAGCGACGCGACAGTGCAAGGCGTTGCGTGTTGCTACAGATTCGGCCCCAGCGCCCTGCAAACGCCCCCCCCTGCCCGCCTTGCAAGAGATCACGGCTTCTCGTAGCTTATAGTGCTCGGGCGATTAGTTCAGTTGGTTAGAACGCCTCGTTTACACCGAGGA
>CALARR010000111.1 GCA_937889015.1 uncultured Planctomycetales bacterium
CGCTACGAGGCCGAACGCATCCGCTGGTTCAAGCTCGAAGACGTCGGCCGCTAGACGCGCATGGATCGCCGCACGGCGGTTGACCGAACCTTGGAGTTGATCCAGTCGCTGTGGGCCGCAGAAGTGAGCCCCCCCAACCCCGCGCACACCAACCACACATCCTATTGACCCTCAGGCAAGTAAAGCAACGAGGGCGACCAACGGGAGCCCGAATTCTTGGAGGAAACGACTGCCTCAGGTTGCATTACTAATCTGAACACCAATACACACTGCTTCCGGTCGATTCTCATGAGATCATTCTTCGCGGTTCTGCTCGGTTTCGGTCTTCCGCTGTGCGGGCCTGTCACGCTGCACGGCAGCCAGCCGCCGCGGATTGCCGTGATGCAGTTGCGCCACGAAACCGTGACCTTTCTGGCCAACGACACCACGCGCCAGGATTTCGTCTATCCCGGCTCGCCCGCCAAAGGCGCGGCCCTGCTGAAGACCAGCCCCACGGGCGACATGGGCGGGTTCGTCAAAGTCGCACGCGAGTATGGCGCCGAGCTGACCGGCATCGAGTCGCCGGGCATGCCGGAGACCGGCACCGGCTCGGGCTGGGTGACCCGCGACGCCTATGAGCACTTCGTCGGCCGGATGCTGGCCGAACTGAAGCAGCACGCGCCCTTCGATGGCGTGTACCTGTGCTTGCACGGCGCCATGGCCGTGCGCGGCATTCCGCGGCCCGAGGCGGAACTGGCCCGGCGCGTGCGCGAGGTGGTCGGAAACAAGGCGGTCATCGCCGGCACCTTCGACCCGCACGGCAATGAGGACGACGCCTTTCTGCAGCACGCGGACCTGGCCTTCGCCTACAAGTACTATCCGCACTACGACGGGCATCTGCAGGGCGAGCGCGCGGCGCGGATCATGATCCGCGCCATTCGCGGCGATTACCGGCCGACCCATGCCGTCCGCACCGTGCCGATCCTCAGCGCCACCGTGTATCAATGGACCGGCCAGCATCCCTTCAGCACGCTCGTCGCACGCTGCCTGACCTGGGAGGCGCGCGAGCCGGACCTCTACGTCAACTTCTTCTTCGGCTTCCCCTGGGCCGACGTGCCCGACGCCGGCATGTGCTTCCAGGTCATCACCAACGGCAAGCCCGAGTTGGCGCGAAAGGTGGTCGACGATCTGGCCGAAACCGCCTGGCGGATGCGCGCGGAAATGTTCGCCGCCACCCCCATCTATCCGGTGGACGAGGCCGTCAACAAACTCAAGCAGGCGCTGGCCGCAGGCCGAAAACCGGCCGTGCTGGCCGACTACAGCGACCGCTCCGGAAACGCGACCTGGGTCCTGCAAGAGATCATCCGGCAGGATGTGGGCAAGACCGTCATCGCCACCCTCCGCGACGACCGCGCCCTGGCCGCGCTGGCCAAGGCCGGCGCCAAGGCCGGCGACCCCTTCGACATGCAGGTGGGCGGCTACATGGACGAGTCGGCCGGCCCGCCGGTGCGCGTGCGGGGCGTGCTGGCCGATCTCAGCGTCTCGAAGGCCGGCGGCCTGCGCGCCGCCCACGTGCGTTTCGGCCGGGGGAATCTGCTGATCCTCACTCCGCAACTGGAGCAGATCACCAGCCCGGAAGCCATCCGCTCGCAGCGCGTGGACATCAGCCAGTACGAGGTGTTCGCAATCAAGTCCCGCGTCCACTTCCGCCGCGGCTTCGACGACAACGGCTTCGCCCCCACCATCCTGCTGGTCGAGCCGCCGGGTCCGTACATGGGCACCGTCCGCCTCGAGGCTCTGCCCTACCAGAACCTGCGCGTGAAGGACTTCTATCCCTTCAGCGAAAAGAAGGACCGCTAGATCAACCCCTTGGCGGTCTTGGCGGCTTGGCGAGAGGCCTGTTCGGCCGTCTCTTCAGGAACACTCGCATTCTCCCCCAGACCGGCCAGAAAGCCTGTTACCTTCTAACGGCGATCCGCCCCCAAAGCGGCCTCCTTGGAAGCAGGCGGAGCCTTCCGACCCGGCCGATCGGCTTCCGCCTTGGCTATCCAATCCTCTCCACTCGCCGCCAGCACTCCTTGGCCATCGCGGTCCCGAGACCGAACCAATAGTGTCTTCTCACACTCGCTGCGAAGGCACCGCGGTTGCACTGAAGGCTCGCGTCCTCGTTTGTTGTATTGCTTCTTGCCGTACGGGAACTTGCCGCAGTCCGACTCGCCCTGCGAACGACCCGTCGGTCCCATATTTCGGAACAGTCTCGAACACTCGCCAGAAATTGCGCGTGACACTTTCTGCAGAACGGATAACCCGGGAATGCTCTGATGGCGCGCCGATATTCTAGATCGGCGTCTTTAATGCGATGAGTCTTCCAATAGCAGATCGCCAAGAAGAGGTGTGCCCAACCATCCTCGGAATTCAGGGCGATGGCGCGACACAGTGCCTTAACTCCATCCTCGGACGTGGCAGGGTCATCAGCAAGAACCGCCCCCAGGTCTCGCCATGCCAGTTGATAGTCCGGATCCAAGGAAACAGCCTGGCGATAGCAGGCGATTGCTGTTTCCCTCGAATCCGCCCGAGTCAGTCTTCCCATCAGAAAGTGCGATTCCTCAAATGTCGGTTCGAGCCGGATAGCCATCTCCAGGGCTCGTCTCGCCTCTTCGGGATGATCTGCCTTCCTCAACGCCTCTGCAAGCATGACATAGCCATGCGAGCAAGGCTTCTCTTGTACGTAGGCTCTCAGGATCGCAATCCCGCGATCAATCGCACCCGCGGTCGCATAAGCCATACCCAGTTTGAGCCGCAGATCCTGCTGGGGCAAGTACTGCTGAGCCTTCTCATAGGCTCTCACAGCGTACTCTGGGTTGTCGCACTCCCGGTGAAAGAACTCTGCCAGTTGAAACCATGCCTCTCCGTCTTCAGGTTGCTCTCGGACTTGCTTCTTCAGCTTCTCGGACTTGCTTCGCCACTCGTCGTCGTTCATAGCAGAGTCGGCCTCCTATTGTCCGGTGGAAGTAATCGCCTCGGCGAGCTTATGACCATGGAGCGATCATTGGCAATGTATGGTTGTGTCGATGGAACGCGCAACAAGGTCGCAAGCCGAATACATGAAAACGGTATCCGATCCCTCCCGGCTGTCACCAATCGCATGCAGTTGAGAGTCCTCACTGTGCCATCGCCGAAATCACATCCACCCCCCACTTGCGAAGAACTTGTGCCGCCGCAATGCGCTCGCGCGGGAAGAGGCGCGCATGGCGTGCGATATCAGTCAGTAGTGGCACCGCCTGCTCGCGAACGGGTTCCACTTTGAGTAGCGCCTGGATCGCGTTTTCAAGGGGGGTGATCTTCTCGCCCCGAATGTAGGTGAGCAGCAACTCCGCCGCTCGCGAGTCGGTCGGGTCCATGGCGTGCAGCGCCACGGCGGCGCGCGTGGTGTCATAGCCCGGAATGTTGTAGCCGGCCCAGATAATCGGGATCGCGGCCTTTGCTGCCGGCCCGACGTGTCCCAGGTCCACGATCGTTTCCACCGCATGCCCGGCGATAGACGTTCCGCGCGGCAGGCGCCATTTGAGGTATTCGATCAGGAAGGCGATCGCCTCGGGATGGGCTTGCGGATCGATTCGTGCCAAGGCCAAGGCCACCGAGTACAGCGGCACCGCCTCTTCTTCGCATGGCTCTGGCGTGCGTCTGTCCTTGGGGAGGGCTTCCAGCCAGCGTTGGCGCTGGGCGGCTGTTCCGAACATGTCGCTCAGCAAAGGCCGTGCGCACTTGGCGCCGGAACCCATCGTGCCCAGCCAGAAAATCATCTGGCTACGATCCCGGCCACTGCGAAGTTGCTCCATGACCGCTGGCGCCAACGGGCCGGCGGCTGGGCCTAGAGCAAGAATGACTCCCGTGACGCTGTACTCTGCCTTCTCGTCTCCAACCATTTGGTGCAACGACGCAACAAACGGTCTCACATCGCCTCCGATCGCGTGTAGTGTGATGAGCAGATTCGCCATTTCCTCTCTTTCCGACGCCGAAGACGTTCCCTGCAAGCGGCGCGCAGAGGCGAGCAGCTTCGGCATGGCGCACCGGGCGTCCTCCGCGCAGTCCGCCAAGGCCCACAGTGCGAAGCGGCGGATGTCTTCAGAGGCATCGTCGAGTTGTTCCGCAAGTTTCTCGATCGTCGAAGGCTCGGGAGGGCCTAGATCTGGTACCAGGTACAGCATGCTCTCGCGCAATGCAGGATCCGCCTTCCGATCGCAGGCCACTTCCAGCAATCGCGG
>CALARR010000112.1 GCA_937889015.1 uncultured Planctomycetales bacterium
TTCTGCGGCACGCCGGGCGACTTCCAGGGCGCGTACCATGCGCAGCGGGACCACGGGACCGTACACTGTGCCGCCTGGCAGGAGAGCTATGGGCGCAAGTTCTGGACCTGGGGCACGGCGCCTAGCGGCCAGATCTGGGAGGGAATCCTCACCGACCGCGACGGCCCCTACATCGAAGTCCAGTCCGGACGACTGCAGACCCAGGGAGACACGTGGCTCTTCGAGCCGCACATGCAAGAGTCGTTCGAGGAGTATTGGTACCCGGTCAAGCAACTCGGCACGCTGGTCAAGGCGACGCGGGACGTGGCCTTGGGGATCACTTGCCGCGGCGGTCGGCTGCGCGTGGCGGTGAACGCCACGGGCGACTTCCCGGGCGCTTCGGTGGAAGTGACGGCCGGAGGACGCCGCATGGCGTTTGAGCCGGTGGAACTGCGCGTGGCCGGTGTTTGGGCCCAGGACCTGGAGGGAGTGAAGCCGGACGCCGCGGTCCAACGCGTGGTGATCCGCGACCGCCAGGGGCGGGAATTGCTGGTCTATGAGACGCCGGGCAAGAAGCCGCTGGCGCCCGAGTTGGAGCCGGAATTCACGGCCGCGGCAGATCTGGCCTCGGCCGAGGATCTCTATTTCCGCGGCTACTACGCCTGGAAGCACTGGAACCAGCGCGAGGCGGCGGGCCTGTTCGAAAAGGCGTTGGAGCGCGACGCGGACTTCACTCCGGCCTTGCGTGCCTTGGCCATGATGGCCTATCAGGCGGGGCGCTATGAGGCGGCGCGCGATTACGGCCATCGGGTCCTGCGCCGCAACGACGACGACGAGACGGCGCGTTACTATCGGGCTCTGGCCATGCTCGCCCTGGGTGAAGCCGGCGATGCGGCAGGGCCGCCGGACCGCGCGACGATGGACCTGCATTCCCTCGGACGGCGCGCCGGCTATCGGCACATTGCGCCCTACGTGCTGGCCACACAATCGGCCGCGAGTGGGGATCTGGCCCGGACGGAAGGGCTTCTCCGCGAGGCGATCGAACACAATCCGCAGGACTTGAAGGCCAGGATCCTGCTGGCGGCCGTGCTGAGGCAGCGGGGACAACCAGCGGAGGCGATGCCGTTGGTGCGCGGCGTGCTCGCAGAACATCCGCTCGATCGCTTGGCGCTGGTGGAACAAGTGCTGCTGGGAGGCACGGACGAACTGCAGATCTTGCAGGATGACGTGCAGGCCTATGTGGAGACCGCCTGCGACTATCTGGAGATGGGGTTGCGCGGCGATGCCGCGGCCGTGTTGCGACGCTATCAGGGGCGAGCCAAGGCGAGCGAGCAGCCGATGGTGGAGTTCTACCTGGGCTACCTGGCCGACCTGGACGGCCAGGCTGAACAGGCCAGGCAACACTTCGCCGCGGGCGCAAGACTGCCGATCCGGGGAGTGTTTCCCTTCCGCAATGAAGACGCGACGGTGCTTTGCGCCGCCTTGCGCTATCTGCCCGACGAGTGGCGTTTGCACTCGCTGCTGGGGACATGGTACGCCGCGCGGCAGCAGCCGCATGCCGCACGCGAGCATCTGACCAAGGCCGTGCAGGCCGTGCCCGACGATCCGACCGTGTATCGCAACCTGGGGGAAGTGTATTGGCACGAGTTCAACGATCTGGCGCAGGCGCAGGCCGTCTACGAGAAGGCGCGCCAGTTGGATCCGCTTGATGCGAGCTACTACGTGGCCCTGGATCGGATTGACGCGGCGTTGGGCCAATCGACGCGGCGAGCGGAGAGGTTCGAGGCCGCTCCGGAGGCGGTGCGACGGCATCACCAGGTGCTGCTGCGCGAAGCGACCTGCCTGGTGGACGCCGGCCAGTTCGATCAGGCGCTAGAAATCCTGCGCACCAACACGTTCCACGTCTGGGAGGGCAAGGCCGAGGGGCAGGAACTGTTTATTCGGGCACTCAACGCACGCGCCGACCGGCACATGGCGGCCGGCCAGTACGAGAAGGCCGTCGCCGACCTGCACGAGGCCCAGGAGTATCCCGAGAACCTGGGGGCTGGCCGGCCGCATGCCCCCAACTATGTGCGCGAGTACTATAAGCTGGGGCTGTGCTATCGGGCCTTGAACCAACCGGACCGTGCGCGGGACTTTTTTCAGAAGGCGGCCGACAGCCCGGTGGATCTGCTTCGCGAAGATCCTGAGATCCGTCGCAAGGCCCAGGAGGAAGTGAAGGCCGGAGAGGGCAAGCGGTGACTGCCGCACCGGTTCAGGTAGGAAGATTGGGCGCGATTGAAAACACCGGCGGCGTGTCGTAGCATGGTCTGATGCCAACCAACGGGGGATCGTCGTCGTCCCTCGGAGCTACAACGTGCATCACCGAGCAAGCGAGTCCATTCATGTCCCAGCCGGTTCTTGACTTCCGCAGCGATACGGTCACGCGTCCCACCCCGGCCATGCGCGCCGCGATGTCCCAAGCCGAGGTAGGCGACGACGTGTTCGGCGAGGATCCGACGGTCAACCGTCTGCAGCGGCGCGTGGCGGAATTGCTGGGGAAGGAAGAGGCCTTGTTCGTGCCGTCGGGCACGATGTCGAACCTGCTGGGGGTGAGCGTCCATTGCCAGCCGGGCGACGAATTGTTGTGTGAGGCGAGTTGCCACATCTATTACTACGAAGGCGGGGGCTACGCACGGATCGCCGGGGTTGCGCCGCGGCCAATCCCGGGCCAGCACGGCGTGCTACGACTGGAGCAGTTCCAGGAGACCGTGCGACCGGACAATGTCCATTTTCCACGCACCAGGCTGGTGTGCCTGGAAAACACCCACAATCGGGGCGGCGGCACCATCCAGCCCTATGACCAGGTCGAGGCCATTTGCGCCTGGGCGCACCAGCAAGGCCTGCGAGCCCACCTGGATGGGGCACGACTGTTGAACGCGGCGGTGGCCACAGGCATTGAGGCGCGGCGCTGGGCAGCGCATTTCGACACGGTGAGCATCTGCTTCAGCAAAGGGCTGGGTTGCCCAGTCGGCTCGGCCTTGGCCGGTTCGTCGGCATTGATCGGCGAGGCGCGGCGGATCCGCAAGGTGTTGGGGGGCGGGATGCGTCAGGCGGGCGTGTTGGCTGCGGCAGCCCTTTACGCCCTGGAGCACCACGTGGATCGCCTGGCCGACGATCACGCGCACGCGCGCCGCCTGGCCGAGGGCGTGCGGCAGATCGCCGGACTGCGGTTGGATCCGGAGGTCGTGGAGACGAACATCCTCTATTTCCAGGTCGATCCGGCCTTGGGGACGGCGGCGGAGTTCTCCCGGCGGCTGAAAGAGTGCGGGTTGTTGATCAACGCCACCGCCCCCACGCGACTCCGCGCGGTGACGCACCTGGATGTGAACCAGGCCGACGTGGATCGGGCGGTGGAGATCCTGGCCCGAGTCGCGGCAGCCTGAGAGCCGGTCCAGGAACGTGCCGCAGACACAGTCCCGC
>CALARR010000113.1 GCA_937889015.1 uncultured Planctomycetales bacterium
TTGGGCGGCAAGATCAGCATGGACGACCTGAGCGCGATCAACCGCGAGATCGACACCGCCCACTACACCACGAGCGATCCGCAGACGATCATCTTGGCGGCACAAGCGGGTTTGGTTGGCGAAAAGACGAGTTCCGTGGCCTTGGGCTTCGACGACGGCGAGTATTTGGAGGCTCGGAAGGACCACGCGGAGCGCGTCAAACGCATCGCTGAGGCCCAGGGGACGGAAAAGGGCGGCAGCGATCCGGCGGCCCGAGGCATCGCCGACCTTTCGGCCGATCCCAACGCCGGCAAGGAAGAAAAGGCCGCCAGCCGCAATACCGACTTACAGGACACCACGGCCCAGCGAGTGCGCGGCAAAGGCCGCTTCGCAGGAGAGTAGCCCATGCTGGTTGACATTGATCGTGAATCACAAGCCGAATTTCGCACCGGCAGCGGCACCGTCGGTCTGAATGTTGTGCGTCTCGGCGCGGCCAGCGCGCGGCAGACGGTGACGCTCACCGACGTGACAGCCGGCACGTTCAAGCTGGGCGTCGGGGAGTCCGAGACGGGTGCCATTTCCTTCGATGCTGCTGCGGCGGCCGTGCAAACGGGCTTGGAAGCGGTCGTGGGCGAAGGGAACGTCGTGGTCTCGGGCAATGCCGGTGGGCCGTGGACCGTGGACTTCGCAGGCGTGCTGCGGTGGCAACTTATCGCGGCCATGACGGTAGTGGACGTGGACCTGGAAGGGGAAAGCCACGCGGTCATGGTGACGGTCAACGAGCGCGGCCACGCGGTCGGGTGGCCGGTGAAGAAGTACGTCATGCTCCGGGCCAACGGAGCGAATGGGAACGTCATTATGATCGGCAACACGGCCGCCAACGTCGAGGACGGCTTCATCCTCTCCGCCGGCCAGCAGAGCCCGCCACTTCATGTGGACAACTTGAACAAGCTGTACATCGTCGGCGGGGCGGCGGATCAAGGCTACTCGTGGGTGGCTTGTTGATATGAAGCGAATTCCTTTGACGCAAGGCAAGGAGGCGCTACTGGATGACGTGGATTATGAGTACCTGATGCACTGGAAGTGGTGCGTCAGTGCGCAAGGCTACGCGGTGCGGGGCTGTTGGATACGTGGCAGCGGTGGTAAGCAAAGGCTCGCTTTGATGCACCGCGTCGTTGCGGAGCGGATGGGATTGGATGGGTCACTGCAAGTTGACCACAGGAATATGGACCGCCTCGACAATCGCCGCTGCAACCTCCGTGCCGCCACCATTACGCAACAGCGAGCAAACCGCAACAAGTGCGTAACGAATCGAGCCGGGTTCAAGGGCGTCACGAAGGTCAGGAATCGAGCAAAGTGTTGGGCGGCCCGAATCGCGTGCGCAAAGGAACGGCACCATTTAGGGTACTTCTACACGCGGGAAGAAGCGGCGCTCGCCTACAACGAGGCGGCGTTGCGACTGTTTGGAAGCTTTGCCCGGTTGAATGAGGTGGCGTGATGTCGCTCAACCTGACGTTCTATGGCACCTTGGAGGAAGCCGACTCCTATTTTGCCAAGCGACTTCACGAAGTTGCTTGGAGCGGCGCGTCGGCATTGGATCGTGAGAAGGCTTTGATTGCGGCCCGCAGCGTCATTGATGCGTTGTCGTTCAAGGGAAACAAACACAGTGTTTATACGCTCTTGCAGGCAAACCCATCTGCCTCGCAAGACACGATCAGAGCGGCCGAGGCAAGTCAGGCGTTGGAATTTCCGCGCGGGGCCGACACCGCGGTTCCCGAGGCCGTCCGCGTGGCCTCTTACGAGATCGCCTACGCTCTCTTGGACGGCAAAGACCCTGAGTTGGAGTTGGAGAACCTGGCCGTCAATGCAATGGGGTACGGGGCGGTGAAGACCAGCTACGAGCGGTCGCAACTGCCCATCGAACACATCATCAATCTGGTGCCGAGTTCTGCCGCGTGGCGCTTGCTCAAGCCTTTTCTGCGCGACTCGGACGCCCTGAAATTGTCACGACTGAGCTAGGCGCGTGCCCTGGTTCCCTTTTACCGGCCCACTGCCGGGTCAGAGTCCGCTGAACACCGAATAGGCGAATGCTCTGTGAGTTTCTTTCGGGTGTAAGGAAGTGCTATGTCCATCTCTCTGTACCTGTCCCGTCCGTGGTCCGCCTGTTTCGAGGGTGACGACGATGCAGCGAAGGCCGCCGCCGAGAAGGCCGCCGTTGAGAAGGCTGCTGCTGAGAGAGCCACAGCCGAGGCTGCCGCTGCCGCCGCCGCTGCCAAGGTGTTTACCCAAGAAGATGTGAATCGCATCGTGGCGGCCGATCGCCGGAAGTTGGAGGAGTCGCTGAAGAAGACCGAAAAGCAGTACAAGGATTTGCTGGCCAGCCAGAGTCTCACCGAGCAGGAGCGGAAGGCTTTGCAGGCGAACCTGGAAATGGTGCAAGGCCAACTGCGGTCGAAGGAAGAGCAACTCCTTCTGGAAAAGAAGCAGGTCGAAGAGGTCTACGCCGGCAAGTTGCAGGAGATGGAGAAGAAGGCGTCGTTCTTCGAGACGCTGTACCGTGATTCCACTATCGAACGAGCGCTCCAAGACGCCGCCGTCAAGCACGAGGCGTGGAGTCCTTCGCAGGTCGTCACCCTGCTCCGCGGGCAGACGAAGATGCTGGAGGAGACGGACCCCAAGACGGGCAAGTTGACCGGCAAGTACAAGCCGATGGTCGAGATGCAGGCCGTCAACACGACGAGCGGTGAAATGGAGACCAAGGCGTACACGCCCGAGGACGCCGTAAAGAAGATGAAGGACACGCCTGAGACATGGGGCAACCTCTTTCGCTCCGGCGTGGTCTCAGGCATTGGTGCGGGAACGGCGACCGGCGGCCTCATGCCGGGTCAAGGCGGCAAACTGGATGCGGCGGCGATTCGCA
>CALARR010000114.1 GCA_937889015.1 uncultured Planctomycetales bacterium
ATCGCCAGCCCCTCGCGGAGCCGGAATCCGGCGATCGACTGGCGGGCCTTGGTGATCACCGGCTTCTGGCCGGCGATCAACTTCATGGCGTCGACAGCTTCTTCCAAGTGTTTCTTTTCGCCGACCGCGCTGCCCACGCCCATGTTGATGACGATCTTCTCGATCTTCGGCATCGACATGGGGTTGGTACGTCCCAGTTGCTGCATCAGCGCTGGGAGCACCTCTTCGTGATACCGCACGGCCAACCGGGGCGCGGGCACCGGGAGATTGGATTCTTCCGGCGGGGCTTCCTTCTTCTTACTCTTGCTCATGGGTTACTTCTTGGCGTAACGGGCCTTGGGCGGGGCAATCTGACCGTTGCCGGCGCCGCATTTCTTGCAGTAGCGTTCCTTGCTGCCGTCGTCCAGAAAGCGGACGCCCATCCGGACGGCCGCGTCGCAGGACTGGCAGACGAGCTTGACGTTGGAGATCGAAATCGGCATCTCCTTGGAGAGCCGGCCGCCGCGCGGGTTGCGTTGGCTGCGGCGCACGTGCTTGTAGACCCGGTTCACGCCTTCGACCACCAGTTTGGAGGTCTCGCGGTTCATGCGGATCACCTTGGCCCGCACGCCGGCGTCATCCCCGGTCGTCACTTCCACGGTATCGTTGACTCGAATCAGCATCAGACCACCTCACTGGCGAGGCTGACGATCTTCATGAAGCTGCGCTCGCGAAGCTCGCGTGCGACGGCGCCGAAGATGCGCGTCCCTCGGGGATTCTTGTCGTTGTCGATGATCACGGCGGCGTTGCTGTCGAAGCGGACATAGCTGCCGTCGGCCCGCCGCGAGGGCTGCACGCAGCGTACGATCACCGCCTTGACCACGGCCCCCTTTTTGAAATCCGAGCCGGCGATGACGCTCTTCACGCTACAGACCACAATGTCGCCCAAGCCGGCGGTGCGCCGGCGGGAGCCGCCGAGGACCTTAACGCACATCAACTCGCGGGCCCCGGTGTTGTCGGCCACGGTCAGCCGGGTTTGCATCTGAATCATGTCTGGTACCCAACTTCCTGGTTGGCTAGCTGCAAAGGCCGCGGAGGCCTCAAACCTGGGGCAACTCTTCTTCGAGCCCACCCTGCGGGCCCTTGAGCAACGCGCCCTTGGTCACCACGCGCACCAACTGCCACCGCTTGAGGCGGGACATGGGCCGGCACTCGGTGATTTCCACCGTGTCGCCCAGGTGCGACTCGTTGTTTTCGTCGTGTACGTAGCAGATCGTCCGCCGGCGGAGGTACTTGCCGTACTTGGGATGCCGCACCAGCCGGGGAATTTCCACGCGCCGGGTCTTCGCCGTACGATCGCTGGTGACCACGCCCACCGCTACTCGTTTCGCCATTTCTGCGATTCCTCGCGGCACAAGTGCCGCCGCTTAACCTGTATGGGAGCCGGCCTCAAAACGGCCTCGGGACTCAATTTCTCCGGGCATCCAGCGGGGCTGGAGCGGCCGGAGAGGGAATATCACTACGCTTTCGCCGCCCGGGCGCGCTCATTCTGGATGGTCT
The DNA here is from genome assembly GCA_937889015.1 of uncultured Planctomycetales bacterium. Taxonomy (GTDB): domain Bacteria; phylum Planctomycetota; class Planctomycetia; order Pirellulales; family Thermoguttaceae; genus CALARR01. The sequence goes on from CALARR010000114.1 coordinate 1,540, forward strand.
GGATGCGGGCCACGAGCCGGCGATGTTTGCGGAGTTCGCTGGGCGCGTCGAGCCGTTCGGTTTCGGCCTGCAGCCGGAGGCGGAAGAAGCTCTCCCGCGTCTGGCGCAGCATTTCGTCCAACTGCTCGTCGCTCATGTCTCTCAGTTCGGCCGCCTTAGTCATCGGAACGCTCTCAAGCTTGCTACGACGGTTCGAGCCGGGGCCCGACCCGCCAGGACTTCGCCTACATCACTCGCCGTTTCAAAAACCGCACACGGATCGGCATTTTGTGGGCCAACCGCGTGAAGCACATCCGCGCCGCTTCTTCCGACACGCCGCCGATCTCGTACAGGACGGTGCCGGGCTTGACCACGGCCGCCCAATACTCCGGTTCACCCTTTCCCTTACCCATACGAGTTTCCAGGGGAATGGAGGTGATGGACTTGTGCGGAAAGGCGCGGCAGTACAGCCGACCTTCGGTGCGAAGGTACTGCTGGGCCGCGATACGCCCGGCTTCCAAGGTCGCCGCCGGCACCCAGCCGGCCTGGAGGGCTTGCAGCCCGAAATCACCGAAGACGACCCGATTGCCGCGCGTGGCGTTACCTTTTATACGCCCTCTTTGGCTTTTTCGGTGCTTGACCCGTTTTGGCATCAACGCCATCGGTCTGTTCCTCTTCGTACATGCCCTGATTGATCCACACTTGAATTCCGATATGCCCCTGGGCGATCCAGGCCTCGGCGAAGCCGTAGTCGATCTTGGCGCGCAGGGTGGACAGCGGGATGGAGCCGGCGATGGACTTTTCGCGCCGAGCCATTTCCGCGCCGCCCAGGCGGCCGGCCAACTGGATCTTGATCCCCTTGGCCCCCGCATCCATGGTTTGCTCCATGGCGCGCTTCATCGTTCGCCGGAAGCTGGCGCGTTTGGCCAACTGCTCACCGATATCCTCGGCGACCAGTTGGGCGACGACCTCCGGCCGTGCAATTTCTTCGATCTTGATGTTGATCCGCCGCCCGGTGAGGTTCTGCAGTTCGTTCTGCAGCTCTTCCACGCGCTCTCCCTTGCGCCCGATCAGGATGCCGGGCCGCGCGGAGAACAAGACCACCTTCACCTCGTCGCGGGTGCGCTCGATCTCAATCTTGGCAATCGCCGGGTAGAGTACCTTGCCGAACTTATCCTTGCGCTTCTTGACGAAGTCGCGGATCTTCTTGTCTTCGACGAGGAGTTGGCTGAACTCCTGTTTCGAGGCGTACCATCGGCTCTTCCAGCCGACCATGACGCCCGTCCGAAAACTAACCGGATTGACTTTTTGACCCATAACTGCGTTTCTCGTCCGGTGCTCGGGCAGCCCGACCCCTGGGGGCCTGCGGCCACCGATCCCCTCGATCACATTTCTTCCAACGCCACGCGAATATGCGCCATCCGCCGCAAGATCACCGAGGCCATGCCGCGCGAGCGGGGCATCATGCGTTTGAACATCGGGCCGCCGTCGACGCACACCTCGGCCACGTACAGACGACTGACGTCCGCGGCCCGGCGGTCCTCGGCGTTGGCCAAGGCGCTTTTCAGCACCTTTTCCAGCATCCGCGCCCCGCGCTCCGGCTGATAGCGCAGCAAGTCCAACGCATCGTCGGTGAACTTGCCCCGAATCAGATTGGCCAGGGGCCGCACCTTGCGGGCACTGATCCTCGCGAATCGGTGGACAGCCGTGTATGCCATGGTGGTTAACCTTTTCCAGCAAACCGTGCGCGCCCGGCCCAGCGGCCTACGGCACGTGATTCCCTAATCTCAACCGCGATCCTTGTCTTATCGTTTCCCCTTGCCGCCATGGCCGCGGAAGGTCCGCGTGGGAGAGAACTCTCCCAGCCGATGGCCGACCATCTCTTCCGTCACGAAGACCTTCACGTGCGTCTTGCCGTTGTGCACCATGAAGGTGTGCGCCACGAACTCGGGAATGATCGTGCAGGCTCGAGCCCAAGTCTTGATCGGGTCCTTGGTGCCCGCCCGATTCTGCTTCTCCACCTTCGCGAACAACTTGGCGTTGACGAAGGGGCCTTTTTTCAGGGACCGTCCCATGTGTGCTTATCCCTTGAGTTTCAACTGACCGTAACGCCGCGACCAACGCCGGCGGACGATCGCTTTGTTGGACGACTTGTGGTGCTTGCGCGTCGCGCCGCCCTTGGCCGACTTGCCGGTCGGGCTGACGGGGTGACGCCCACCCTTGGTGCGGCCTTCACCGCCGCCGTGCGGGTGATCGATGGGGTTCATGGCCGTGCCGCGGACGTGCGGGCGACGTCCCAGCCACCGCCGGCGGCCGGCCTTGCCGTACACGATGTTCATCTGGTCGGCGTTGCCCAGCTTGCCGATCGTCGCCCGGCAGGCGGCGGGCACACGGCGGATTTCGCCGCTGGGGAGATTGATCTGAGCCCAGTTGGCGTCGCGTGCCGCCAACGTGGCGCTGGCCCCGGCGGTGCGGCACATCACGCCCCCCTGCCCCGGCAGCAGCTCGATGTTGTGCACGTCCATTCCCAAGGGGATCGCCGATAGCGGCAGGCAGTTGCCCACGTTCGGCGCGGCCTCGGGTCCGCTCATCAGCTTGACGCCGGCCTTCAAACCTTCCGGTGCCAGGATGTAGCGTTTTTCACCGTCGACATAGAACAGCAGGGCGATGCGGCAGGTGCGGTTGGGGTCGTACTGGATGGAGTTCACGACGGCGGTGACCCCGTCCTTGTCGCGTCGGAAGTCGATCACCCGGTACATCCGCTTGTGGCCGCCGCCACGATGCCGCGCGGTGATGACGCCCTGGTTGTTCCGGCCGCCTTTGCGCTTCTTGGGACGCAGCAGGCTCTCTTCGACCTTGTAGCCCGGCGTCAGATCGGCGTAATCGCTGACGCTGGCGCCACGGCGTCCGGGCGAAGTCGGTTTATAGCGGCGAATTCCCATGACTGCACTGAATTGGGTTTGTCGGTTGTCGGTAGTCCGTTGCCAGATGTCGGCGAGCGACGGCTGGCAACACTTCCCTTAGAAGAAGTTGATGCGGTGTTCCTTGTGCAAGGTGACGATGGCCTTTTTCCAGGCCTTCGTGGCCCCGCCGCGATACCGCGTGCGGCGCGGCTTGCCGAGGCGGTTCTGCGTGTTCACGCCGATGACCTTGACCTCGAACAACTCTTCCACCGCACGACGGACGTCATCCTTGGTCGCCATGCGGCTGACCTCGAAGGCGTAGGCGTTGTAACGATTCGCCTTGTGCATGCCCTTCTCGGTCACCAGCGGCCGGATAATCACCTGGTGCGGAGCCAGCGTCAGTTTGTTTTCGCTCGTATTGGCCATGGCCGATCAGTTCCTTGTACTCCCTAAGCCCTCTGCCACGGGGCCCTTTGCGGCGTTCAACCGCCCTGCCCTTCGGCTTTTTCGCCCGGCTTGACTTCGCTCGCCGCCTTGCGGCGGAAGGCATCCAGCGCGGCGGTGGTCATCAGCAGCTTCCGCGGCCGCAACACGTCCAGCGCGTTCAAATCGGAAACGGGCATCACGGACACGTCGGCCAGGTTGCGAATGCTCTTGTACACATTCACGTCGTGGCTGGCGATCGCCACCAGCACGCGCTGCCCATCCAGCTTCAAGGCCTTCAGCGTGGCGGCCACTTCCTTGGTTTTCGGCTGGGAGGCCGACAGGTCGTTGAGCAACATCACGCCGTTGTCTTCCAGGCGCGAGGCGACGGCCATGCGCGTGGCCAACTTCACCGCCTTGCGATTCAGGCGATACGACCAGTCGCGCGGCCGGAGGTAATGGATGTGTCCGCCACCGCGGCGAATACCGCTCCGCCGCGAGCCGGCGCGGGCATTGCCCGTACCCTTCTGCCGATACATCTTCTTGGTCGTGCCGGCCACATCCGAACGGCCCTTGGTTTGAACCGTTCCTTGCCGACGGTTCGACCGGTACATGACCACCACGTCGTGCAGCAATTGCTTGCAGATCCGCGGGGCCAGCTCGGCCGGATCGATCTCGTAGGTGCCGACCTCGGCTCCGGTTCGATCGTAAACAGGCAGACTGACCATATTTGCGTTCCGTGATAATTCTTGTCTAGCCGGTGGAGCGTGGTGCGAGTTCAGTTCACCGCGACCGGCAACTTGTTCGTCTGGCAGACCGTCACATAGCCGCCCACCGGCCCGGGGACCGCCCCGCGGATGACCAGCAGATTCTTCTCCAAATCAACCTTCACCACGCGCAGGTTGCGAATCGTGCAACGGTCGGCGCCGTAGTGACCGGCCATCTTGCGGCCCTTGAACACATGGTGCGGGAAGGTATTGCAGCCGATCGAGCCGCAGTGGCGGTGCACCTTCTTCACGCCGTGCGAGGCGCGTTGTCCGGCGAAATTGTGGCGCTTCATCACGCCCGCGGTGCCGCGCCCCTTGCTGATGCCGACCACGTCCACCGCCTTGACTGCGGCGAACAGATCGACGTTGAGCTGCTGCCCGATCTGATAGCCTTCGATCGAGCCCCGGAATTCGCGCACGAAGCGCTGGGGTTCGCAATCGGCCTTGGGCAGCGGTTCCAGGCCAGCGGCGGCCCGGCGGCGTTGACGCTTGCTATCGAGTTTGGCGACGTGGCCACGCGCGGCGCGGCCGGCAAGACGACGGGGCTTATCCAGAAAGCCCACCTGTACGGCTTCGTATCCGTCCCGCTCATTGGTGCGCAACTGGAGCACATGGCAGGGACCGGCTTCGATTACGGTCACTGGGATGACGTTACCTGCGTCGTCGTAGATTTGCGTCATCCCGACCTTGCGGCCGAGTAGTCCGACAGTCATCGTTCTTGCCTTTTTTGCGTCGCTCATGGGAAGACTCGGCACGACTGGCCGGCTTTACCCACACAGCGTCCAGTGCATAGGGTTCTCTAACCCCTGATCTTCAAATCCCCAAACACCCCGCGACTCTCTTACCTGCAAATAACCGCTATTTTCAATGCCGGCTGGTGGCCTTGATCTTGATGTCCACACCCGCCGGGAGACTGAGCTTGTTCAACGCCTCGATCGTCTTGGCGGTGGCCTGCATGATGTCGATCAGCCGCTTGTGCGTGCGGATCTCGAACTGCTGGCGCGCTTTCTTGTCGATATGCGGACTGGACAGGACGGTATAGCGTTCGATCCGCGTGGGCAAAGGAATTGGGCCATGAACCACGGAGCCCGTCCGCTTCGCCGTGTCCACGATCTCCGTCGCGCTCTGATCCAAGATCGCGTGATCGTAGGCTTCCATCCGGATCCGAATGATTTCGTTAGTCTGTCCGGCCACGGAATATCTCTCCCGGGTTCACCCAATTCCAAGTTGCCAAAGCAACGTCCGTCCGACGGGCGGGAAAACCTCAGATCCTATCGCGAAAGCAACCGAGTGTCAACCGCCTGCCACGCGAACCGCTGAATTTCTTCGACGATGCGCGCAACGCGAGAACCAAGACTCTCTTCTTCGGCCCGTCACCGGCGCGATCTTCGCTCGCGATCGTCGAAAGCGCGCCAACCAAGGCTACCCACAGGAGTGGACCTTGACTCGCTGAAGCCCCGACGTTTCGCAGCTTACCCAGTCGAGGACCTGGGGATGGGCCAAAGACTCACCATCTTACCAACGCACGTCCCGAATTGCGAGGCCTTCAAGCGAGAAGAAGACCAGTTTCTCGGACTGGACGCTGAACGGCGGTTCGCACTTGGCGGCTGGGTAGCCCGGGCCATCGCGGTAAATTGTGACTGGGCCAGCACCAACGCTCATTCTGGCCGCAAATCCAACCGAACCAGCATAAAGAGGAAATCCCCGACAACCGGACCCGAGGGCGGGTTTCCACACTTTGTTAAGGTCAGGCTCAGCCGATGCGTGCCCGGAAGCCATCCCAGAACCGCTGCAGCCATCCCGCGCGAGCATCGCAAGTTACTGTCTTACAGCGTTTTGCGTCTACAACCTGGGGTTCCGGGGCCTTTCCAAAATGGCTGCTGACGGTGGTCGTATTGCTGTGCGGTGAGGCCCACGTGGCTGCCGACCCGTCGATGCTGGCCGTGGCCCCCAGACCCGGCGACCCAGTTGACGCCTACACGTTGGAGGGGCCGTTCGAGACCCTGGAGACGGCGTGGGACATTGCCCTGGCCAACGATCAGCGGATTGCCTCGATGCGGCTCGGGGTGGCGGCGGCCCAAAGCGGTTGCCTGGCTGCGCAGGCCGAAGCCCTCCCGTCCTTGACCTTGGGGGCGGACTACATCGCGTTGAGCGAGCAGCCGGCCATGAAGCTGCCGCAGAGCGGGCTGCCCCTGCCCGGCCAATTGCCCTTTATGGACCGCGAGAGTGGCGGGGTGTCGGCCGTGGTGACCCAACCCCTGTACACGTTCGGCCGCATTTCCAGCGGTGTGGGGGCGGCGGCGGCCGGAGTTCGCGTGAACGAGGCGGAACTGTCACGCGTGTATCTGGACGTGAAGATGCAGGTGGCCGAGGCCTACGTTGCCGTGCTGCGCGCACAGCGGATTGTGGGCGTGGCGGAGAGCAAGGCCACGAGCCTGGTGTCGCACACGCGCGACGTGTCGAACATGTTCGACAAGGGGATGGTCTCCAAGAACGACCAACTCGCCGCGCAGGTCTCGCTGGCCGACGCGCAGCAGCAGTGGCTACAGGCGCAGAATGGCCTGGCGATGGCCCAGGCGGCCTACAATCGGGCCCTGAGCCGGCCCTTGCCGACGCCCGTTCGCCTGGGGGAACTGCCCGAAACGCCGATCGTCGACGATGTCGATAACCTGACGCAGACCGCGCTGCAGAGCCGGCCGGAATTGGCGGCATTGCACGCCCAGGCCCGGGCGTTGTCCGAGCAGGCCGCCAGCACGCGCGCCAAGAATGCCCCGCAGATCGGCCTGGCGGGTGGATATCTGTATCAGGAGAACTCGTACGTCGAGCCCAACGGCATTGCCGGGCTGGCCCTGCTGGCCCAATGGAACGTGATCGACATGGGGCGCGCCAGCAACCAGGCCGACGCGTTGTGCCATCGGGCCCAGGCGACGATGCGGCTGTGCCGGGATGCCGAGTCCATGATCGCCCTGGAAGTGCGGCAGCGATGGCTGGAACTGCAGACGGCTCGGCAACGTGTTGTGGTGGCCCAGCAGGCCACGACCCAGGCGGACGAGAACCTGCGCGTGGCGCGCGACCGCTACCAGCATCAGGCGGGCACGAACACCGAGGTGCTGGACGCAGAGACGTTGCGCGTGCAGGCGCACACCAATTTCTTCAACAGCGGCTACGAAGCGGCCCTGGCCGCGCTACGTCTGCGTCGGGCGATTGGGCAACTGTAGTCGTAGTGCCAGCCCCAGTTCTCTCGACCTTCCGCAGTAGCATCTGTTGCGGAGAACCGCCGTTAACCCGGATTATTCATGGCCGAGGGTGTTCCAAAGCAGACTGCGCGATCGAAGCCCGAAGCGCAAGCGAGGGTTACTTGTGATTCCGCCTTCGCTTGCGCTTCAGGCTTCAAGATCGCCATGAATTATCCCGGTTAAGGTCTGTTATTCTGCGCAGCGAAGAATCCGCCCGGTTCGAGGTCCTTCGCTGCTCAGGATGACTCGGCGAGGGCTTTCCGCAACAGAAAGGCAATAGAAGCCCCTTCTACTGGACGAATGTAGCGCTACATGATACTATTGTATCATCATGAGCGGTTCTACTTTGGCACGCATTGAGGTCGCTGCACTCCGGCTTGTCCTCCAACAGGGGGTACAGAAGACCAATCTGGCCGAGGTCGCGCATGCGGCGGGCGTCACGCGCGTGACCGTCTATCGCCTTTTCGGCGACAAGCGCGGCCTGCTCCGCGCGGTCTGCCTGCAGATTGCGGCGCCGTTTCAGCGCGCTGCCGAGGTGGTCGCGGAGGATTCGGTGGAGAGCATCGATCTGCGCCTGCAGCGCCTGGCCCAGGATCTGCGCGAGCTTCCCCCGGGCAACTTGCTGGCTCGCCTGGAAGAGGTCAGCCGACTGTATCCGGACGTGTACCAGGAGTTCCGGCGGCTGCGCGAGTCGGCGATCGACGCCATCTTCCAGCGCGTGTTGGAGGTGGCGGGGCGGGACGGACTGCTCCGCGAAGGGCTCAAACCCGAGGTGCTGAAGATCGTCTTCTGGACCCTGGTGGTGGGACTGTTGGAGAGCCCGGCCGTGATTTCTTCCAACCTGCCGCTGAGCGAGGTCTGCTCGACGGTGACGGAGGTCTTTCGGCACGGAATTCTCAAACCGCCCGTTGAGAACGGGGGCGTAGCCGGTCCAGTCACGTTGGAGGTCAAGAGGGACTGCTGACACTATGGATAAGCCAATCCCGATTCTGTTGAGCGTGCTGGCCCTGCTGGGCATCAATGGGTGTCATCGCCAGCCGCCGCCGGCCTTGCCGGTGGCCGTGCAGGTGGCCAGCCTGCGCGCCGAGCCGATCTCGTGGGACGTGCGGTTCAGTGCCACGGTGCGCGAGCGGCAGCGGTTCGAGTTGTCGTTCAAGGTGCCGGGCACGGTGGCGGCGTTGCTGCAGGTGCCGGAGGCGGATGGCCGGACGCGCGACGTCCACGAAGGGGACGTGGTCTCGGCGGACGCCGAGCAGCCCTTGGCGCGGCTGGACGACTCCGATTATCGGCGGCGCGTGGAAACCACGCGCGAGCGGTTGGCGCAGGCCCAGGCCAAGCAGCGCGCGGCCCAGGCCGCGCTGACCGTGGCCGAGGCGACCTACGGCCGGATCAAGTCGTTGCGTTCGACGGGGGCGGTGGCCCAGCAGACGTACGACGATGCGGCGGGGCGGCGCGACGCGGCCGAGGCGGACCTGGAAGCGGTCAAGCGGGAAGTGGGCGCGGCCGAAGTGGCCCTGCAGCAGGCCGAAGACGACTGGCGCAACTGCAGCCTGTTCGCGCCCATCGCCAACGCCACGGTTTCGCGCAAGCTGATCGAGGCCAACGAACGCGTGCCGGCGGGGCGGCCCGTGTTCGAAGTTATGGATCTATCGCAGGTCCGCGTGGCCTTTGGGGTTCCGGACACGATGGTGACTCAGTTCCAACTTGGCCAGAAGGTGGCCGTGATGGCCGATTCGTTCCGCGGCACGCGTTTTCAGGGGCGTGTTTCCAAGATCCTGCCGGCCGCCGACCTGCGCACGCGGAGCTTCGAGATCGAGGTCACCATCGACGAGCCGCAGAATCTGCGGCCAGGCATGGTGGTCACGATCATCGTGGGCAAGCAAGAGCAGGCCGTGCTCTTGCCCATGACGGCCGTGCAGCGTGGCGAGAGTCCCGACGGGTACTGGGTCTTCACCGTCGTGGAAGAGGAGGGGCGGCAGGTGGCGCGGCGACGCCGGGTCGAGTTGGGCGGGATCTACGACAACCGTATCCGGCTGAACGAAGGGGAACGCAGCGAAGTCCGCTGCGGCGATGCGATCGTGGTGACCGGCGCCTTCCGCCTGAGCGACGGGCAGGAGGTCCGCGTGCTGGGCGTGCCGGATGACCTGTCGCGCGTGGAGCTCTGATCCGTGACCACTTCGCAATTCTTCGTCTACAAGCGCCCGGTGGCCTGGACGGCCCTGGTGGCCACCCTGGCCTGGGGCTACGTGGCGTATCGGGCCATGCCGCAGCGGCACGATCCGACCATCCCCATCCACATGGCGAGCATTGTGACGGTCTATCCGGGGGCCGAGGCCGAGAAGGTCGAACAGGAGGTCACGCGGAAGATCGAGAACCGGCTGGGCCAGTGCGGCCAGGTGGAGCGGGTCTATTCGCTCAGCCGGCAGGGGCTGTCGGTGGTGTTTGTCGAGTTATTCGACAGCGTGCGGGACACGGAGCAGGTCTGGCAGGATCTGCAGGGCCGGCTGGATGGCATGCCCGACCTGCCGACGATCTACGGCAAGCCGTTGCGCCCCTCGCTGAACAAGGATTTCGGCGAGACGGTGGCCCTGATGCTGACCATCTCCAGCCCCAAGGTCTCGGACTTCGAGATTCAGCGGCGGGCCGAGGACATCCGCAGCACGGTCGAGGCCTTCCGCCGCAGCCGGCCCGAGGCCTATCGTCGCGACCGGCTCACCGGCGTGCTGGTCTACCCGAACACGGTGGGGCGTTCGTACGTGCTGTGGATTGGCCAGAGCCTGCTGGGGCATCTGACCGCGAAGGGGTTGATCGAGGACGGGCACATCGTGGAGCCGCCGAGTTGCGGCTGCCTGGACTTTCAGTTGGTGGCCGGGCGCAGCGACGACGAGTTGAAGCGCGAGGCCCTGCGTTGGGAGCGGGACACGGTCGGCAGCGACATGGCGCATCCCGACATCTGGTCGGGCATCCTCGTGCGCGACCTGGGCACGCTGGAGTCCAAACTGCGGCAATCGCCGCTGGATCCGCTGGGCGGCCCCGATCGCTATAGCTATCGCGAACTGCGGCGGTTCGCGGACAGCATTCGCGACCGGCTCAAGCAGTATCCCACGGTGGGCAAGATCGACGAGATCGGCCTGCAGAACGAGGCGATCTACCTCTTCTACAGCAGCCGGCGGATGAGCGCCCTGGACTTGTCGCCGCAGACCATTGCCGGGCGCCTGCAGCGGCGGAACATCAACCTGCCCGGCGGGCGCGTGGAGACGCCCGACCAGAGCCTCCTGGTGCAGCCCAGCGGCGAGTTCAAGAGCGAGAGCGAACTGGGCGAGGTGGTGATGGACGTGCAGGGGGGCCATCCGACCTATCTCCGCGACCTGGTGGACGTGGTGCGCGCCTACGAGGACCCGCCGGGGGTGATGAACTATCGCTCGGTGAAGGTCGATGCCGACGATCCGCCCGAGGCCAAGATGCCCGGCGAGTTGCGGTTGGGGATGATCGACGACCGGGACAAGCCTTTGCCGTCGAAGCCGCTGGTGCAGACGACGCGCGCCGTGACGCTGGCCGTGCGGCAGATCAAGGGGACGCACATCGACGAGTTTGCCCGGGACGTGGACCAGGCCTTGGCCTCGCTGCGCGGCGTGCTGCCCGACGATCTGCGCGTGGAGCGCGTACACAACGAGCCGGAAGAGGTGGAGGGCAAGGTCCGGCAGTTCGACCGGAACCTGCTGGAAGCGGTGCTGATTGTGGTGCTGGTGGCGCTAGTCTTCATGGAGTGGCGCAGCGCGGTGCTGGTGGCGATTTCCATTCCGCTGACGGTGGCCATGACGCTGGGGGTGTGCCAGTTGCTGGGCATCGATTTGCAGCAGGTGTCGATCGCGGCGATGATCATCGCGCTGGGGCTGCTGGTGGACGATCCGGTGGTGGCGGGCGATGCGATCAACCGGGAACTGGCCCACGGCCACCCACGCGACGTGGCCGCCTGGCTGGGGCCGCAGAAGCTGGCGCGCGCGATCCTGTATGCCACGGTGACCAACTGCGTGGCCTTCCTGCCGCTGCTGCTGGTCAAGGGCAAGACGGGCGATTTCATCTATTCGCTGCCGGTGGTGGTGGCCACGTCGCTGATCTGCAGCCGCATCGTGTCGATGACCTTCATGCCCTTGCTGGGCTACTATTTGCTGCGCGGACAGAAGGGCTTCGAGGCCTCGCACGAGGAGGGTGGGCATCACGCGCGTTTCGCGCGCGGCTATCGCCGTTTCTCGCAGTGGACGCTCAACCACAAGGCGCTCACCCTGGGCGTGAGCGTGGCCCTGCTCTGCGGCGGCTGCAGCCTGCTGCCGCTGATCGGCACCTCGTTCTTCCCCAAGGATCTGCACACGGTCTTCTCGGTGAACGTGTACCTGGCCGAAGGCACCCCGATCCGGCAGACGCGCGCCGAGGCCCTGAAGGTCATCGATCAGATCGAGAAGCTGGAAGGCGAGCACGTGCGCGCGTACACGACCTTCGTGGGCCAGGGCGGCCCGCGCTTCTGGCTGTCGATCGTGCCCGAGCAGCGAGCCGACAACTACGCCCAGATCCTGGTGCACACCGTGGATCGCCACTGCACGCAAGACGTGGTGCATCGGCTGAAGCGCGAACTGACGCCGGCCGTGCCCACGGCGCGCGTGACGATCGAGCAGTTGGAGACCGGCCCGCCGATCGGCGCGCCGCTGCAGGTGCGGCTGTTCGGCGACGACATGGCCACGCTCCGCCGCATGGCCGAGCAGACCAAGCAGCAACTGCGCGCGATCCCGGGCACGGACAACATCCACGACGACTGGGATGCGGAAGTGCTGCAACTGGCGGCCACCATCGACGCCGGCAAGGCCAACCTGGTGGGCATCACCAACGAGGACGTGGCGATGTTGTTGCAGACGGGCCTGTCGGGCCTGACGCCCACCCACCTCCGCGAAGAGGACCGGCTGGTGCCGATCACGTTCCGGCTGCGGAGCGACGAGCGGACGCGCGTGGAAGAGATCCGCAACCTGGACGCCTTCAGTTCGTTGACCAACGCGCGCGTGCCGATCAGCCAGATCGTGGAATTCACGACCAAACCGGTGTCGCCCAAGATCCGCCGCCGCGACCTGCAGCGGTGCATCACGGTCAAGTGCGACACGGTGCCGGGCGTGCTGGCCAGCAGCGTGGTGCAGGCGATGCGCGCCCCGCTGGACAAGGCCTCCGCCGCCTGGCCGCCCGGCTATCGCTATCAGTTCGGCGGCGAATTTGAAGAGCAGAAGAAGGGCTTTGATTCGGTGGCCCTGGCCTTGGCCGTGTCGCTGGTGGCGATCTACCTGGCGCTGGTCTTGCAGTTCAACAGCGTGACCAAGCCGCTGGTGGTCTTTGCGGGCGTGCCCTTCGGCATGGTCGGCGGGATGCTGGGGCTGCTGCCCTACAACACGCCCTTCGGGTTTATGGCCTTTTTGGGCGTGGCCTCGCTGGCCGGCGTGATCGTGAGCCACGTGATCGTGCTGTTCGACTATATCGAAGAGGCGCGCGAGGCGGGCGAACCGCTGCACCAGGCCGTGACCGACTCGGCCCTGGTCCGCTTGCGGCCGGTGCTGGTGACCGTGCTGGCCACGGTGGGCGGGCTGATCCCCTTGGCCATCGAAGGCGGGCCGCTATGGGAGCCGATGTGCTACGTGCAGATCGCGGGGCTGCTGCTGGCGACCCTGGTCACGCTGGGCATCGTGCCGGTGGTCTACGTGTCGTTTGTGGAGAACCTGAAGTTGATCCGCTGGGAACCGCCCGGGACCCACGAAGGCCCGCCAGCCGAGATTCCGGCGCGCGCGTGAGCTGGGCGCGCCGGAGCGCAGTACCGTATCGGCGTGCATCCGCGGTTCCCGACCAGTCCGCACGCGCAGCGATCAGCTTTCAGCGATCAGCTTTCAGCGATCAGCCGTCAGCTATCAGCTTTCAGCTATCAGCTTTCAGCTATCAGCTTTCAGCTTTCAGCTTTCAGCTGCCTCTGTCTTTGTGCCTTGTGCCTTGTGCCTCTGCGCCTACCCA
>CALARR010000115.1 GCA_937889015.1 uncultured Planctomycetales bacterium
TTGGGGATTGGGGATTGGGGATTGGGGATTGGGGATTGGGGATTGGGGATTGGGGATTGGCCTGGGGCGAGCTGCGGCTGGGTTGGCTTGCCCCGCCGTTATGGTGTCGTTACGATCCTGAACGGAAGACCCGGATCGGTCGTTCGTCCCCTCAGCATCGAAGGAATGCCACGATGAAGCACAGAAACGTATGCCTGAGTTGCGTGGGCTGGATTCTCGCCATGGGATTGGCGCCGGGCGCGGATGTGCCCGCTCCGCCTGTGGAGAAGCCGGGCTGGAAGCTCACCTTTCAGGACGAGTTCGACCGGCCGCAGTTGAACGACATGTACTGGTTTGCGGCCTACCGGTCGGGGCGCATGGAGTATCTGGATCGGCTGGGGATCAAGGAAGACTGGAGCCAGGTGCGCAAGCCGGCGCGGTGGCTTGACCACAACGCGCACTACGTGATCGAAGGCGGCGCGCTGAAGCTGCGGATCGATGAGAAGCTGCCCTTTCGGCCGAACAAGAGCACGCCCTGCGTGAGCTGCATCCAGACTTCGGATCACCGTTTTGGCGCGACGACGGCCGAGTATCAGATCCTGGACAAATTCGCGCAGAAGTACGGCTGGTTCGAGATTCGCTGCCGCTGTCCGCGCGGCGAGGGGTTGTTGAGCGCCTTCTGGCTGCACCAGCACGATCCGACGAAGCAGGAATACAAGCCAGACGGCACGCGGAAGAAGGTCGGCGACGGGGTGCTGGAGATCGACATCTTCGAGCAGCAGGGCCGGCACATCAGCGACAGCGGCAGCGCCGTCGATCTGAACGTGCACTTCACCAAGGAGGCCCACTGGCGCCCCAAGGTGGACGTCGATGTGTCGAACGGTTTCCACGTCTGGGCCATGCAGTGGCAGGAGGGGCAGATCGACTGGTACCTGGATGGCCAGGTGCTCAAGAGCTACAAGGGCCCGACCCCGCAGGAGAAGATGTTCATGCTGGTGGCGTTGTTCCAGTACTCGGGCTGGATCGGAAACGTGGATCCAAACCTGACGTACCCGCGGGATCTGGAGATCGACTACGTGCGCGCCTATGCGAGGGAGGGGAAGTAGCCGCGGAGGCTGCTGGATGACGGGCAAGAGGAAGAAGGTGGGGCTGCGCCCCAGCCTACGACGGCGTCGCGCGGCGGAAGGGTCGGGCACGTGGTGCCAGATCTACTTTCGTGGGTCGCTGGGGCTGCAGCGTGCTGCGAGCCAGGCGAGCAGGTCGTCGTAGACGCGCTGGCTCTGCGGCTCGTGGAACAGGTCGTGGTACAGGTCTGGGTAGAGGTGCAGGGTCTTGTCAGTCGAAGCGGCCTGTTGGTAGACCAACTGGCTGCCGCGCGGGGCGGTGAGGCGGTCGGCGGCGCCGTGCAGGACCAGCAGCGGAGTCTGCAGACGCGGCAGATCCTGAATGACCAGGCGGCTCGCGGCCAGGATTTCGGCGCCCGTGCGAACCGGAAAGCGGCCGTGAAAACAGTCCGGGTCGGCGTTGAAACCGGCGACCACCTGCGGATCGCGCGACAGGTATTTCGGGTTCACCTTGACCAGGCGGAGCCAGGGAAGGAACCGGCTGGCCAGGGGCGCGATGCGGCGGAGCAGGGGGGCCACGCCGTCGTCGATGACCACGCCGGGGGCGGCGAGCACCAGGCCGCGCACGTCCACCCTACGGTACAACGCCAGGTGCAGGGCGATCAGCGCGCCCATGCTGAACCCGAGGAGAAACACGGGACAGTCGGGAAAGCGGACTCGGGCGCCGGCGAGTTCCTGCTCGGCATCGTCGAGATAGTCGGAAAAACGGTCGATCCAGATCCGCGCGCCGGGCGAGCGACCATGACCGCGGAGATCGGCGGCGGCCACGGCGATGTTCGCCGCGTTCAGACGCTGGGCCAGGCCGGCATGGCGGCCAGCATGCTCGCAAAAACCGTGGACAAGCACCACCAGGGCGCGAGGCTGGCTTTGGGCCGTCCAGAGGTACTCGTGTCGCTGTAAGGAAGACATGGAGGCTGGGGAAGAATAGACCGGGAGGGCTAGCGGAGAATCGTGGCTTCGCCGCGGACCCTCAGTGACACCTCAATAGCGTAGCGAAGAATCGGTCCTCGTGCACGAAGAACCGATCCCAGAACCACCACAGCCACCTCGGGCGGCCCAGCAAGACCGAACTGGCGACAGGTTTTCGGGTTGGCTCTGAGATCCTTCGCTACGGTCGGGATGGCCCCCTTTTCGGTAGTGCGGGTTGAGTTCCGTCTGGTGTTTACCCCCCTCGTTTATGGGTTTGCGACGGCACGTTGATCTTGACGCTCTGCGAGCAAAGTCTTACCGTCTGGCCGATCCTGGCCGGGACTCCGGGCCAGGGTCCGTAGCGATTGTTGACCGGAGGCCAACGTCTTATTCTTGGAAATCAGGCCATGAACACCGCTCCCCGCCCCGACCAGGACCACTCCGGCCACTCGAAGCCTCAAGGCTTCTCCGAACCCCAGGCTATCAAGGGGGTTCCGTTGTTGGACCTGAATCGCCAATACCTTCCGCTACAGGAAGAATTTGCCGCGGCTCTGCGTCAGGTTTGCCAGACGGGCCAGTTTGTGCTCGGACCGCAAGTGACCGAGTTGGAAAAGGCGATTGGCGCGTATTGCCAGACGCCGCATGCGATCGGCTGCGCGTCGGGCAGCGATGCGCTGCTGCTGGCCTTGATGGCCTTGGACATTGGGCCGGGGGATGAAGTGATTTTGCCAAGTCTTACGTTCTTCGCCACGGCCAGCGCCGTGACGCGATTGGGGGCGACGCCGCGGTTTGCGGACATCGATCGGGCGACCTACAACATCAGTCCCGCGTCGGTGGCGGCACTCATGGGAACCAACACGCGCGCGATCATTCCCGTGCATCTGTTCGGGCAGTGCGCGGCCATGGACGAATTGCGGCGGATTGCGGAACGGAGCGGAGTGGCGATCGTGGAAGATGCGGCCCAGGCGATCGGGGCCGAGTTCAATGGACGGCGGGCCGGGTCGATGGGGCAGATCGGCTGCCTGAGTTTTTATCCGACCAAGAATCTGGGCGGCGCGGGGGACGGCGGCATGCTGACGACGTGCCGCGACGATCTGGCCGACCGCTTGCGTTTGCTCCGCGGGCACGGCATGCGGCCCAGGTATTACCACAAAGAGGTGGGCATCAACAGCCGTCTGGATTCCTTCCAGGCGGCGGTGCTGAATGTGAAGTTGCCCCACTTGGACCAATGGACCGCCCAGCGCCAGACCCACGCGGCCCACTACACGACCTTGTTTGGGCAGCGCGGGCTGGATCGCGTTTTGGGCCTGCCACGCAGCCAAGCCGGGTGTCGGCACGTGTGGAATCAGTACGTGATTCGGGTACCGGACGGACGGCGCGACGAGCTGCGCGAACATCTGGTCCAAGCGCGCGTTGGGAGCGAAATCTACTATCCGCTGGGGCTGCACCAGCAGGAATGCTTCCGGTATCTGGGGTACCGGGCGGGCGATCTGCCCGAAACCGAGCGCGCGGCAGCCGAAGTCCTGGCCCTGCCGATCTTTCCGGAACTGACGGCCGAGGAGCAGCACCAGGTGGTGGAGACCATCGCCAGCTACTTTGGCGTGGAACGGGGGCACGCCCTGCCCGAGCCGAAGTTCCTCAGCCGCGGCGAGCGAAAATCGGCCGACGCGCGTTGATCGGTCCGGGTTTACGCCACGACGGTCCTTGACGGGACGGCCCGAAGGTCTTACACCTTGGGTTTATTGGTCTTCAGATAAGCAGTGCCGTACCAGTCCCGCGCGCGGGCCCATGAGACGGGCCCCCGTTGGTCGGCCTCCCGGCATGACGCACCTGAGACGCAATAGTCGGCGCGGATGCGTGGGCCGCTGGGCTGGAGGTCTGGCATTCCCCATGGGGCAGCCAGGTCGGTTTTCGGCCCCCCAACTGGCTGTAGCGGCTCAGGGGTGTTGGTTCTTGGAACCGCTCTGAAGACCGCTTGACCACTCAAGTTTCTCGGGGCCGCCCAGTTTGGCTGTGGCAGTTCTGGGCAGTTCTCATTCAATCGGCAGGTGCTGCAATGGAGTCTCCGCGGATCGTGCGAGCGTTGATCAGTGTTAGCGACAAGACGGGTTTGGCGGCCTTTGCGCGCGCC
>CALARR010000116.1 GCA_937889015.1 uncultured Planctomycetales bacterium
CGATCGTGATGTGCAGCCATCTGCTGGCCGACGTGCAGGACGTGTGCGACCGGATTGCGATCTTGTACGAAGGGGAACTGAAGGAGTTGGGACGCGTGGACAGCCTGCTGAAGGTTCGCGATGTGACGGAGATCCACACCACCGGTCTCAGCAAGGCCGCGCAGGACGAGATCAAGGCGGTTCTGGCCCGGCACAACAACGAGTTGCTCTCGATCGGCAACCCGACCTCGACGCTGGAGGAACTGTTCCTGAAGATCATCCGCGAGAGCAAGGAGCATCCGGGCCGGCGCGTCTCTGCGGAGCCGACCGTCGTCGAACAGGGTTCGCAGGCGGGGGAGGGTTAGTCGATGTTCGACGAATCGCGATTGATGCCTTTTGACGTCTGGCTGATCGAAGGCATTCCGGTCTGGTTGACCACGCTGGGGATGTTGTTGGTGACGTTATTGGTGTTGTGCTGGTCGATCGGCGCTCTGCGCCGCGGTCCGCTGGAATCGAGCCGCATCCTGGGCCGCGCTTTGTCGACGGGCATTCTGGACCTGGTGTGTCTGTCGCCGCGGCGGATTATGGCCCTGGCCTGGTTGGTGGTCAAGGAATCGATCCGGCGACGCGTGGTGGTGGTGTTTGCGGTGTTTCTGCTCGTGTTGCTGTTTGCAGGGTGGTTTTTGGATCCCGCGAGCAGCAACCCAGCCCAGTTGTATATCGGTTTTGTGTTGACCGCCACCAGTTACCTGGTGTTGCTGTTGTCGTTGATTCTCAGCGCACTGAGCCTGCCGACCGACGTCAAGAACCGCACCATCTACACGGTCGTGACGAAGCCGGTGCGCGCCAGCGAAGTGGTGCTCGGAAGGATCGTGGGGTTTGCCCTGGTGGGAACGGCGTTGCTGATCGGGATGGGAACGATCAGCTACGTGTTTGTGTGGCGCGGCATGCGGCATAGCCACGAAGTGGCGCTGGCCAAATTGGAGGCGGAAGAGGGCGGCCGAACCGGCACCGGGGCGGAAGCCGTCAAGGTATGGAAAGGGCGGACCGGGCCAGCGCAGGGACATCGCCACGACGTGTACGTGGATAGCCGCGGTCGTGTGCGCGTGGAAGTCCAGAACGGGCATTGGCACGAGTTGACGCTGACCGCGGAGCAGATGGCCGCCCTGGAGCAAGGCAACAGCAAGATCAGCATATCGACCAGCGATCAGCGCGGGATGCTGGTGGCACGCGTTCCCCAGTGGGGCAGGCTGCGCTTCTTGGACCGCACCGGAAGACCGGCCGAAAAAGGGATCAATGTTGGCGACGAGTGGACGTATCGCAGCTATATCGAAGGGGGGTCGCTGGGCGCCGCGATCTGGAACTTCGAGAATATCAGTGAAGTGTCGTTTCCGGACGGCGGATTGCCGGTGGAAATGAACATCGGGGTCTTTCGTTCGCACAAAGGGGACATCGAAAAGGGGGTGCTGGCGAGCCTGTCGCTGCGAAACCCCGACACAGGTCTGAGCGTCGAAGCACAGATCTTTCCGGCCAAGGAATTCGAGATCGATACCCACTTCATCCCGCGCCGACTGCAGACGGCGGAAGGGCGGAAGGTGGACCTGTTTCGTGACCTGGCGCCTCAGGGGCGGCTGGAAATCTGGTTGCGCTGCGTGGATCCGGTCCAATACTTCGGCGTCGCTCAGCCGGACCTGTATCTGCGCGCGCGGGACAATTCGTTTCTGGTGAACTTCGCCAAAGGCTACTTGGGGATCTGGCTGCAGATGCTGCTGCTGATCTCGTTTGGAGTGATGTACAGCACGTTCCTGAGCGGGCCGGTGGCGATGTTGGCCACCCTGGGCACGATGGTCGCCGGGTTCTTTCGCTGGTTCATCGCGGACATGGCGGCGGGCAAGAATTTGGGCGGTGGACCGATGGAGTCGCTGATCCGCATCGTCAACCAGTCGAACATCACCAGCAAGTTGGAGCCGGGGTTGACCACGACCGTGGCGCAAACCATCGACAAGTATTTGCAGTGGATCCTGGGCGCGGTAGCGGCCGTGCTCCCGGAACTGGGCACCTACGACTTCTCGACGATCGTGGCCAATGGCTTTAGCGTGGGCGGGAACCTGGTGGGCATCGGCCTGGTGGGGGTCGCGGCCTTCGTACTGCCGTTGTTCGTGGCCGGATACATCCTCTTCAAGACCCGCGAGGTGGCTTGATGCAACGCAGCGCTTTCTTCCGGAAGATCGGCTACGTGGTGTTGCTGGCCTTGATGCTGCTGGTCGTGAACTGGTTGTTCCGTCCAGCCGCGGGAGGCCGGGAAGGCGCCGCGGGCGACCCGGGCGGCGTGCTGGCGCAGATGCGCGATCGCTATCACCTCGGCCAGACCTATCTGGGCGACGTGGACCCGACCGGGGAGACGATCAAGCTCACGACCCTGGGTATGCGCGGGGTGGCCGCGAACATCCTCTGGACCAAGGCCAACGACTACAAGGTGCGCAAGGACTGGTCCAACCTGGCCGCCACCCTGCGGCAACTGGCCAAGCTGCAGCCGACGTTCGTCGGCGTGTGGGAATTCCAGGCCTGGAACATCGCCTTCAACGTCTCGGCCGAATTCGACGACTATCGGCAACGCTACCGCTGGGTAATCCGGGGCATCGACTATCTGCGCGAGGGGATGCGCTACAACGAGCGCGAGGCGATCCTGCCCTGGGAGGTAGGCTGGTTCATCTATCAGAAGATGGGCCGTTCGGACGAACGCAAACAGTTTCGCCGCCTGTTTCGGGAAGACGACGATTTCCACGGTTCACGCCCCCTGGCCGAGCGCGATAGCTGGCTGGTGGCACGCGAGTGGTACCTGTTGGCGATCGATATGGTCGAGCACCGCGGGGCCACGATGCGGAAGAAGGGGCCGCACCTCTACCGTTCCGACCCGGCCATGTGCCTGATCAACTATGCGGCCAACTTGGAGTCGGATGGGACCTTTGGCGAGGTGGCGAAACGCGCGTGGATGCATGCCGCACGGAGTTGGGACGAATATGGCGCTGCCGACATTCCCACCACCGATGGCCTGGTGATCCGCCTGGGCGAAAAGGAACTGCACGTCGAAACGGTGAAACGACTGACGGCGGAATTGGACGCCCTGCAGCCAGGATTGCGCGAGACGATTGTCAAGGAGCGGCGCGCCAGTCTGAGCGAGGAACAGCGCGAGGCCCTGGACACGCCGGCCGCGCGTCGCGACGGGCGGAAGTTGCTCCTGGCTGGCGAGGCGGAAGAACGGATCATGATCCGGCCCCTGGAGATCGCCGAGCGGGTTTCCGATGGCGCCGCGCGGAAGAAGGCCGTGGCGGTGGCTGAGGAACTGCAGCGAACCATGCATCTGGTCGAGGTGACTGAGCGCTATCGAGAGATCGTCAACTACGAGTATTGGCGTTTGCGGACCCAGGTCGAGCAAAGCGACGAACTGATTGCCGCGCACAAGTTCCTGTACGAGGGCAATCGAGCCTATGCCGACGGGGATCTGCTCGCGGCGCGCAAGGCCTATGACCAGGGACTGGCGGCGTGGCGCCAGGTGCTGGACAACTATCCGGCCCTGCGCAAGGATGACATCACGATCGACGATCTGCTGCGCTCGGTCGAGGTCTACAAGGCGATCCTCGACCAACTTGACGAACCGTTGCCCAAGGACTTCCCGCTGCGCGAGATTGTGCGCGAACGGCTGCAGGGGGTGGTTCCGCAATAGTCCCGCGATCGAAGTGCGCAGCACGCTCGCCGGTGGCATTTTCGGCGGCGTTGCTCCATAAGCTCCAAAGTGCAAAGGCCGCTTGCGGTGTCTGGGACACGCCCTAGCCTTCCCAGTCGTCGTCGCGCAACGAACGCCACTTAGTGCGGTACGAAGGGTGGCAGACGACGAACATCCCCAGGACCAATGCCAGGCCCACGATAGCGTAGGCGCCGACCGAGGAGGGAGGCGCGGCTTGCGCGCCGGCCGCCGGCTGCGCCATGGCCGGCACGACCCCCGACAGACAGCATCCGGCCCAGGTTGCACAACGCATCATCCAACGCCAGGACATAATTCACCACTGGGGTGCAAGAGGGACTCGCGGCTTTGAAAGAAGGCTATTGATGCCGGCGCAACCAATGATCGCAGTTCCGGACTCCCACGGCCGCGGAACGATCGTCGGCAATCCGAACCTCAATCGTGCGCGTCGCACGGCAGCCACCCGATGTCTTGGGGGCCAGACGCGTGTCGACCGTGCTTCGTGCAACGGGGTGTATTCTAACGCGCGGCCTGGCAGACGCAAGTCAATTCGGGGGGGAAGGTGGCTGCCGGGACGGCAAACGCTGGCAGCCTGCGGTGGGGCGTGCTAGGATCGACGCAACTTCGGTTGTGGTTGGGGTGTTGCCAGGGCGAATCGTTCACCGCCCCATCTTGGGCAGATCATCGCAGAGGATGCCATGAATCACACATCGCGTTCCGGTCGGCGTTCGTTCTTGAAGCAGCTTGGGGCCGTGGGCGTCGCCGTGCCGATGCTCGTCGATCGTCTGTGGTCGGCCCCGCCGAGCAATCGCATCCGCCACGCCACGTTCGGGGCCGCGGGAATGGCGGGCGGCGATGTGCGGTCGATCTCGGCCGTCGAGAACGTGCAGGTCGTGTGCGCTGCGGAAGTCGATCTGGGCCGGTTGGAGAAGTTCCACCAACTCTTTCCCGCGGGGCAGGTCAAGGTCTATCAGGATTGGCGCGAACTGCTGGACAAAGAGCACAAGAATCTGGATACGGTGAACGTCAGCACGCCGGACCACATGCACGCGCCGATCGCCATGTCGGCCATGCAGCTTGGACTCCACGTGTACGTGCAGAAACCGCTGGCGCACGACATCTACGAGGTTCGCCGCCTGACCGAGTTCGCGCGCGAGAAGAGACTTGTCACGCAGATGGGCATCCAGATCCATTCGGCGGCGCCTTATCGCAATGGGGTGGAGTTGATCCGCAGTGGGGCCATCGGCAAGATCCAGCAGACGCATTCCTGGAGTTCCAAGAAGTGGGGCGATTCGGGCCCGCTGCCGGAAACGAGCGACCCGCTGCCGGCCACGCTGAATTGGGATCTGTGGCTGGGCGTGTGCGCGTCGCGGCCGTACGTGGACAAGTACTACCATCCGGGCGTTTGGCGAAAGCGCGTGGACTTCGGTACCGGCACCTTTGGCGATATGGGCTGCCACATCTTCGATCCGGTGTTCGAGGCCGTGGGGCTCACGGCGCCGATCTCGGTGCGCAGCGAAGGTCCGGCGCCAAGTGCGTGGAATTGGGCGACCGACGCCGTGATCCGCTACGTGTTTCCCGGCACGCCGTACACCCAGGCAGAGACGATTCCAGTCCACTGGTACGATGGCGACCAGCGTCCGCCGCAAGAGATCCTGGCCCGGCTCGGCGAACACAAGCTGCCCAACCAGGGGTCGATCTTTATCGGCACGCGGGGCGTGATGGTGCTGCCGCACGTGGGGGCTCCGTTCTTGTTGCCGGACGCGCAGTTCAAGGACTACAAGCTGCCCACCGATCCGGGTTCGTCGCACTACGCGCAGTTTGTGGAGACGGTGCGCGGCAATGCCAAGACCAGCGCGTCGTTCGACTATTCCGGCCCATTGACCGAAGCGGTGCTGCTGGGCAGCGTGGCCACGCGCTTCCCGCAGATGACGCTGCAATGGGATTCCGCGGGACTGAAGTTCAGCAACTCCCCCGAGGCAACGCGGTATGTGCGGCGGGACTACCGGGAGGGATGGGAAGTCAAGGGGCTGAGCGACACGCCGGCTTCCGCCGGGCCCGGCCGGCCTGCACGCCGCTCGCGGCGCAAGGGGCACGTTCATCCGCTGGCCAGACTCCGCGCACGGCATTGACGTGAATCGAAAGGGACTTTCCGCAACCGCGAATCAACAGGAGCGACGAAGTGAAGACCCGCTATGATGCCCTGCGGCTGTGCGCGGTTGCGGCCGGCATGGCACTCTTTGCGGCGATCCCCGGCAGGCTGTGCGCCTGCACCCTTTGGGGCGCAGCGGGAAGCGATGCCTCGGGCGGGACGATCATCTCCAAGAATCGGGATTGGGCGCCGGATCACACCCAGGTATTGAAGTTGCGTCGCAGCACCAAGGGCTACAGCCATTTCGGCCTGTATGCCGTAGGGGGTACCGAGCCAGGCATCAAGGCCGGCGTGAATGAAAAGGGGCTCACGGTGATCACCGCCTCCGCCTCCAGCAGCCTGTGGCGAACCGGAAAGAACTCGCGTACCCTGGCGTCATGGATCGTCGAGACTCCCGCCCAAGGCGCCCCGAAGCTGCGCGTGGTGATTGCCAATCCGGAGCAGAAAGAGGAAACGCACGTGCTGGTTCTGGATCAGCGTTTCTGGAGAGAAACAAAGTAGGCCACAGGGAGGGGCTGCCCCGTCAATAAAGCGAGGGCGTGCGTGATCGGTCGTCAAGGACCCCCGTCACTTCTGCCTTTGCTACGCCCGGGCCTGGATTCGGGCCCGGTACTGGCGCGGGCTGAGTCCGGTTTCCAGTTTGAAGGCGCGCGCCAGGTATTCGCGCGAGCGGAAGCCGGCCGCGGCGGCCACCTTGGGCACCGGCACGTCCGTGTCGGCCAGCAGACGCTTGGCACGCTCCAGGTGTACGCGGCGGATCTCTTCGGCCGGCGTGCGGCCGAGCACCTGTTGAAAGCGTCGGTCGAGAGAGCGGCGGGAAATAGGGACTTCGCGCAGGATATCGCTGACCTGGATCGGTCGCGCGGCGTTGATGCGAATGAAGGCGATGGCGCGCGCCAGGTCCTCGTCGTCGATGGCCAGGGTGTCGGTGGACTGGCGCACCACGATTCGCGTTGGGGCAATGAGGACGGGCCGGGCCGGCGGCTTGGCCCCATGAAGCATGCGGTCCAGCAGGGCGGCCGCCTCGTAGCCGATCTGCTCCGAAGTCAGGGCCACGCCGGATAGAGGCGGGTTGCACGTTTCACAGAGGAGCGTGTCGTCGTCGGCACCCAGCACGGCGACCTGCTCGGGTACGGAGAACCCCAAGGCCCGGCAAGCGTAAATCACTTCGCGGCCGCGGCGGCCGGTCCAGGTCAGCACGGCCACGGGCTTGGGCAGATCGTGGATCCAGCGTTCGAGCTTGCGCTGCCGCTTCTGCCAACCGGCGTTGGGCCGCTTGCCGCCGTAGGCGGGCAGCAGCGAGCAGGTGTAGCCCCGTTCCGCCAGCAGACGTAGGAAGATCTGGTGGTGGTCCTCGACAAACGAGAGCGTCATGGGCGCGTAGTAGGCAAAGTGCCGAAACCCCTGGTCGAGTAGATGCTGCACGGCCAATTCGGCTGCGGCCTGAAGATCGGCAGTCACCGTGGGAAAACGCACCCCAGGCACACGCGCCGTGGAGACATTGATCACGATGCCAGGGGCGCGCGCCAGGTGCCGGGCCATGGCCCGGTCGGCCACACGCGCAATGACGCCATCGCCGCGCCAGCCGGGCGGCAGTCGGCCGGGCGCATACTGGCAGCGCTGCTCCAACCACAGATCCCAACCGCCCTGTTGCTGGGCATAGCGGCCGATGCCCCGGATCATGCGCCGCCCCCAATCCGTGGCCGTGTCGATGAGCAAGGCGACCTGCGGATATTTCGAACTGCTCTCCGCGCGGGGCGTGGGCTCGGCCTCGCGGGGCCGTCGAGGTTGATGCCGGCCGTTGGGGGGTGAACTCTTGGGCAAAGGCATGCGGCGTCTCCCAGGGAACGCGTAACCGGGGCGCAGGGGGCGTGGCCAGTATTCTTACATTATGTGCGTCAGATTGCGCTGACACAACAGGCTGCAGGACCAAGAAGCGACGCCAGCAATCCGCGTCAGGGCCGTCAGCCGGATCGGGTTGCTGCTCGGTCAACAAAAAAACCTCGTTGCGAAGCTGGGACTTCGCAACGAGGTGGGGAGATCCTGGGCCGGCTGGCACTGGTCCGTACGTCAGTCCTGTCCAGCGACACGGTCCAAGGCAAACACTCGTCTAGTGACGCACGATGCCGAACGAGCCCTGGTCGGCAACTGGGAGCACCGGCGACGACGCAGCGCGCGCCTGGCAACGAGCCGTTCCGCCAAAGTGAATCGCCAACCCCGTGTATACGCTCCAAAGTTCGCGCTCCCGGGCCGCGTCCACCTGGTTCGAACCGGGGGCGATGTACTCGAATCCACCGATCACGGCCAGGTACTTGTTCAACGGGCACGAGGCCATCCCGCCGAAAACCATGTCCATGCTGTGGTGATTGTCGGCCACACCGACCCAGAAGTTGGTGACCGCGCCGCCTTCCCAGATCCGCTGCCAGTAGGGATTGATCTGGTTATAGGCCTCGAAGCGGTTCAGCGAGTAGCCGTTGACGGCGTCACCGATGAGGGCATGATCGTCGACGCTGGACAGCGTGGCCCAAACGCCAATTTCATTGCGGCCGGGCAACTGGTAGCCCACCAGGCCACGCCATTGGCCGAAGTCGAACTTGGTGTAGTAGTCGTCGTGCATGTAGTCGTAGACCAGGCCGAGTTTCCAGCCATCGTCTTCCGGGCGGGTGAAGAAACCGAGGGTGGCGATCGTCTGCCGGCGGACGTGATTGCCGGTGAACTCGGTGCCCGACAGATCGGCGCCGGTGTAGCTGCCACCGGCCTGCAGTCCGAGACCCAGGTCTTCGACGAGGGTCAGGCCCGCGTTGGCTCCGGCCGAGAGGCCGAAGTTGCCATTCAGGCCGTCCAGGTCGGTGGGACCTTTGAATCCGTTGACGGTGCCGAAGCCAACCACGGACATCGGCGCGCAGCAAGGATCACAAGCCAGATCACCGCACGCCTCGCGACAGGTCTTGCCGAAATCGCAACCCGGCAACCCTTCGCAGGATTGGGCCTGCGCGAGTTCCGCAGGCGGCTGAGCATGGCTCAGGCCCGCGGCGGTCAACACAGCGCCCAGAACGAACAACGAACCGTAAACTGAAAACACATGAAACCGATGCATTGTGGATCCCCCCGTACACTTACTCCAGATACGAAATCTCTCTACACCCAGTGAGCCGGACAGCGCGCGTTGTCGAGGTACCGACGCAGTCCATGATCGCCGTTCTCTGCGAGCGCCGGCCGAGTGGGCGGGCGGCCGGGCTGCGGGAGCCGCGGCACGATCATGGGTCGCATAGACCGCAATCTCGGCAAATCCGGCATGAACAGTTAAGGCATCGGATGCCGCACGAACGGAAGATTACGGACAACCGGAGCAACCGGTAGAGTTTGCGCCTCGCAAGGCGCTACGACCCGTAAAAACGATACAGTTTTACGCCTGCGACCACGCAGAATGACGGTCCGGATGCCGTTGCCGGTTGTTGAAGAATGGAAAGATGGGGAGACTTTGCCGGTGGTGCCGGATATTGCGGCGGCGGAACGGGCCGGCCGCGGACGGAGTTGCGAAATGTGCGTTGGCGGGCGATCGCTTTCGGCCTACACGCGGAGGTAATGGCGGTTGCGGTAAAGGTAGTACAGGATACCCCAGACCACGGCAAAGGAGGCCGCGGCCGTGAGGGTTGGACCGCCTCGGTCGAGATGCTTGGCCAGGCCCGCCACGTACTGGGCGCTCACATTGCCGACGTTGAAGGGATGGGTGAGCATATAGGCGAGGATCGCGTTCATGCCGATCACGGTGAATGGCATGGCCCAGCGCCGCAGGCCCCACACATCGATCACCAGGAAGAACAGGGCCAGGAGCAAGTAGCTCCAACCGGCTGCCCAGAGGACCATGGAACTGGTCCACAGGTGCTTGATGATCGGGAAGCGGATGTCGGACCAGCGCTGCAGCCACGGGCCGGCCGTCTCCTGGAGGCTGGTACGCGATAGCATTTCCACTGGGCCTCCGGCCATGGCCCAACCCAGTAGGAGGCACAACAGACCCACCAGCAGCAGCCACAAGAATTTCATTCCTGCCGACCAGGTGGATCGCAGCAGGTGTCCGGCCATGGCCCCCAGCAGCACGGTCGCACCGTTGCCCAGCCCGGGCAGGATCCAGGCATACGTGGTTTTGGGATCGCAGAAGCGGCCCAGGATGATCTGGTCGATGTACAGGGCCAGGTTCACTTTCTCGTCCATCAGACCGGCCGGATTGCCGCCGAAGGGCACACACAGCATGACCGCCCAGAAGGTCGCCAACAGGATGGCCGTCAGGACCAACTGCCCCCAGCGCGACAGATGGATCAGGGCGATGGCGGCGATGAGATAGCCGACGGCGATCGCCTGAAGCGTGTTGGAGAAGAGCCGCAGCTTGGACAGATCAAAGTCCAGCAAACGGCCCTGGGCGATCATACCCAGGATCCACAGCACCGCCACGCGCTGCAAGACCTTGGCATACAGGCGCGCCTTGCTCTGTCCGGTGTCCAGGCGCCGGGCAAAGGAAAAGGGCATCGACGTGCCTGCCAGAAAGAGAAACAAGGGCATGATCAGGTCCCAGGCGGTGAAACCCTCCCAGGGCACGTGTTTCATCTGTTGATCGATCAAGGCGGGAAGCGGATCGGCAAACAGCTTGATGACGGCCTGGACCAAGGCCCCGCCGCCGATGATCCAGAACATGTCAAAGCCGCGCAGGGCGTCGATCGACGCCAGTCGAACAGGTTTGGAACCGGTCTCAGAGCCTGCCGGCGTCGCTGTGCTGCCGGACCGTTCGCCCTGGCTGGGATGGGTCTGAGGTCGGTTTTTGAGACCGGGAATGGCGTCAGGCATGAGAACGTTCCGAATGTGTTGGGGGCCAGCCAAGAACCGACCCAGAACCACCTTATTGAGGTCCGTATTGCCAATGATCGTTCCGCGGCCGCGGGAGCCCTGGATTCCAGCCGATAAGGCTGGAATCCGGACGGAATTGCGATCATTGACTGCGCCGGCATCAATAGCCACGTCGGGCGGCCATACAGGACCGAATTGCCGACAGGTCTCGGGCCGGCTCTAGGAAGAATGGGTCCATTGTCGTTTGCCCAAGCGCTGGAAACAAGGTGCCGGAGGGCGAAGTGGGAGGCCCATCGAGGGTCGGTCCCGGCAGCGAACGGGCGTCCGAGGTTGTTGGCCGAGGTGTGATCGACAGGGGGGGCCTCGTAGATGTAGAATGACTTGAGTTTGCGTTCCCTTTGCGATGCGGTTTGGCGATGGTCTGCTACTGGCGCGGAGAGAGGTCATGCCTGAGGCTGTGATCCGGTTTGCGCCGCTGCTGCTCATGCTGACTTCGGGGGCGGCTGGCGTTCTGGCAGCCCCGTCGCAGGTCGACGAGCGGGCGCTACGAAAGAAGTTCCCCTGGTATCACGCCGACCTGTTCGCCGAGCCTCGCCAAAACCTGGTGGCGAAGGCCCTCGCGGGACCGATGAAAGACCACGCAGACATCGTCTTTGCCTGCCGCACCACGGTCCGGGAACATTGGTACGCCAATTTCGGGTATTTCGCCGAAGGAGACGCGGAATACGCGTCGGCGCCCATCCGTAACGGCCAGGGAAGGCTCTGCCGGTTGAACGTGCGCACCGGACAGCTCACGGTGTTGCTGGATGATCCGGCCGGCGCGGTGCGCGATCCGTGCGTCGACTACGACGGCAGGAAGGTGGTTTTTGCTTATCGCGAGCGAGGCGGAAAGCACTACCACCTGTACGAGATCCATGCCGATGGCAGCGGGTTGCGGCAGATTACCGCAGGAGACTGCGACGACATCGAGCCGGTGTACTTGCCCGATGGCGGCATTGCCTTCTGTTCCTCGCGCAGCAACCGCTGGGTGAATTGCTGGTGCACGCCCGTGGCCACGCTCTATCGCTGTAACCGCCAGGGGGGCGAACTGCGCCCCCTGTCGGCCAATATCGAGCACGACAACACGCCCGCCGTGCTGCCGGACGGGCGGATTCTGTACACGCGGTGGGAGTACGTGGATCGCAGCCAGTTGCAGTATCACCACCTGTGGACCGTCAACCCGGACGGCACGGGGGTGATGACGTATTTCGGCAACATGCATCCGGGCGGGGTGTTCATTGACGCTCGGCCGATCCCCGGCACTGCGCAGATCCTCATGACACGCTCGCCCAACCACGGAAAGACGGAGCATCAAGGGGGCATCTCGATCGTGGACCCCGGCAGCGGTCCGGACGCCGTGGCGGCCGAGAGAGTGCTCAACGCCCATCCCTGGTTCCACGATCCGTATCCCGTCTCGCCGGATTGCTTTCTGGTCGCGGTAGGCGATCGGTTGGTGCTGATGGACGATGAGGGGCGCGTGAACGTCGTCTACCGGTTGCCAGAGGAGTTGGCAGAGGGGGGCGTGGAAGTGCACGAACCACGGCTGCTGGCGGCTCGGGCACGCGAGCCGGTCATTCCCGCACGGAACAACGATTCCTCGCCCACCGGCACGCTGATCCTCTCGGACGTGTACGCGGGCCGCAACATGGCCGGCGTTCCGCGGGGCACCGTCAAAGAGCTGCTGGTGCTGGAGACCCTGCCCAAGCCGCTGAACTTCAGCGGCTTTCCCGAGCCCTTGACCTTCGGTGGTTCCTTCACGCTGGAACGCGTGCTGGGCACGGTGCCGGTGGAGGAGGACGGATCGGCGTATTTCCGGCTGCCGGCCCAGCGTGCGTTCTTCTTCGTGGCCCTGGACAAGGACCAGAACGCGGTCAAACGCATGCAGAGCTTTGTGGCCGTGGCGCCGGGCGAGGTGACCGGCTGCGTGGGCTGTCACGAGCGCCGCACGGAGACGGTAGCCTGGAATTCCACGCCGCGAATGGCCGCCGGACGGAGGCCCCGCACGATTCGGCCGATCGAAGGCATTGCCGAGGTCTGCGATTTTCCACGCGATATTCAGCCGATTCTGGATCGGCACTGCGTCGAGTGTCATAACGTGAAACGGCGCGAAGGAGAATTGGTGCTCAGCGGTGATCGCGGGCCGTTGTACTCGCACAGCTACTACATGCTGACCATCCGCAAGCAGTTTGCCGACGGCCGCAACACCAAGGTCGGCAACTTGTCGCCCTACCAGATCGGCGCCGTGGCCAGCCCGATCATGAAGACCCTGCGCGGCCATCACGGCACGAACCTCTCGGACAGCGAGATCCGCCGGGTGCGCTACTGGATCGAGTCGGGGGCGACGTATCCGGGCACCTATGCGGCCTTGGGAACGGGCATGATCGGCGGATACTACAAGACGGCCAACGACGGAGGGCCGATCAGCCGTTGGCCTGAAGTGCGGTCGGCAGCCGATGTCCTGCAACGGCGCTGCGTCCAATGCCACACGGGAAACCTGGTTCTGCCCCACAATCCCTGCGACGACCGCCGCAATGAGGATCCGTACTGGATTTGCGGCGACCGGAACGCGGAGCGATGGAAGGACCCGGCGACGATGGTGCGGCTGCGGCTTTCGCGACACATGCTCTACAACTTCAGCCGGCCGGAGGACTCGATCCTGCTGCTGGCCCCCCTGGCGCGACGAGCCGGAGGCTGGGCTACGGCGGCCAACGACGCGCAGCCGAAGGCCTGCCCGATCGTGTTCCACAGCACTCAGGACACGGACTACCAGCAGATCCGGCTTTCGATTTGCCGGGTGGCGGACGAGTTGAATCGCATCAAGCGGTTCGACATGCCCGGGTTCCGGCCAAGGCCGGAGTACCTCCGCGAGATGAAACGGTACGGGATACTTCCCAAGACCTTCGATGTCCACAACGATCCGGCCGACCCCTACCTGATTGACGCCCAGTACTGGCAGTCGTTCTGGTATCGGCCTGCGGCGAGCGCAGGAGTCGCTGCCCGGCTGCACGAGTGAAACCGGGGGGCGTAAGGACACGGCCGTCGTCAAGTTCGCCGCCCGGCAAGGCATTCCTGCCGATACTGCAGCGGCGTGCAACCCGTCAGACGCTTGAAGACCAGCCGGAAGCGTTCTGCCCCAGAAAAGCCGCATTCGCAAGCCACCTTGTGGAGCTTGGGCCGCACCGCTGCGGCAAGCAAGCGTTTGGACCGCTCCACGCGTTGTCGGCACAGATACTCGTACAAGCTGCAGCCGAGGGACTGGCGGAAGCGAATCTCCAGTTGCCGGCGCGAAACCGATGCGGCCTGCACCACACGCGCCGCGTTGAACGGCTCGCCAAGGTGATCGTGAATGAACTGGGCCGCAGTGGCAACATGCGGGTCTTCCATGGCGATGGTCTCAGTCGACTGCCGGGCCACGATGCCATCGGGCGCAAGCAGGATCTCCTGCTGCTGCGGCGTCCGCCCCTGCATCAACTGCTCCAACAGCGCGGCCGTCTCATAGCCCACGCGCCAGGCGTTGCGCGAGACGCTGCTCAGCGTGGGCCGGCAGTACTCGCAAACCGTGGGATCGTTGTCCATGCCGATCACGGCCACGTCGTGCGGGATAGCCAATCCCAAGCGCTGGCACATGTCCATCACGATCCGCGCAGGATGATCCTGGACCGCCAGCAGTCCGACGGGGGGCCGAAGACGTTGGAGCCAGGCCTTCAAGGGGGCCAGTCGCTCGTGCCACGGTTGCTGCCGGCGCGTGGGGGGCCGAACCTCCAGCACGTCGCAGGGGAAGCCGGCCTGTTCCAGGCGGTCGACGAAGCCGCGGCAGCGGAGTTGCGCCAGCCAGGGCCCCTCGATCCCATAGCAGGCAAAACGGCTCAGGCCCCGTTGCAGCAGATGCTCGGCTGCCATCTGCCCCATGCGGTAGTGGTCGGGCATGACGCGCGGCAGGCGCGCGTCGCGCAGGGCCCCGGAGATATTGACGACCGGCTTGCCCAGACGCTTGGCCGTGCGCAATTCCTCGCGGTTGGTGATGGTGGCGATAATCCCGTCGCCGGGCCAACCCTTGAGGCTCTCCAACGTGACGGCTTCCTCCGCGGTCCAGCTTGGACTGGCGGTCAGAGACCAGCCGCCATGTTCCTCCGCGTAATCCAGGACTCCGCGTGCAAACAACGCCGTCCAGGGAACGGCAAGCGGGTACGCCAAGGCCACTTGGCGCTCGTTTCGCGGAGTGGTCATGGGCGACTTTCGTGCTGACGGAGAGTCCAAGGGCGGTGCGGTCGTGTCCGGCCTGATCGCGATTCGGCGGCGGTTTGCGCAAATGCACGCTTGTTGCTCGCGGCCCGAATTTCGATTATAGATGCCTATGATAAGGGCGTAAATCGGTCTCCGCGGTCCGATTGGCCCCTGCACAAGCGGATGAGCCGAGGGCGACCGTCGGCTGGCCGCGACATTCCTTTCTGACACCCAACAACAACGAGGCCAGAATGATGGACAACACGAAGCTTGGAGTGGCGATCCATGGAGCGGGCTGGGTGGCAGGCGCGCACACGGCCAGTTGGATCAAGAACCCCGGCGTGCAGGTAGTCTCGATCAGCGACGTGAACAAGGACCGGGCACGCCAGTTGGCGGCACGGTACGGGATCGACTGCTCGATTCGCGATAACTTTGAAGAAGTGCTGCGGGACGAGCGCGTGAGCGTGGTGGACGTCACCGGGCCCAGCCACGTGCATGCCGAGCAGGCCATCGCCGCGGCCGAGGCGGGCAAGCATTTTCTGGTAGAGAAGCCGATGGGGCTGACGCTCCAGGAGAACCGGGCCCTGTGCGCCGCCGCGGAGCGGACCGGCGTGCGGAGCCTGGTCGGCTTCGTGCTACGCTGGAACCCGGCCATCGAAACCATGCGATCCCTGCTGGCGTCGGGCGCGATCGGCGACCTGTTCTACGCCGAGGTCGATTACTGGCACGGGCTGGGGCCCGCGCACCATGCCTGGCAACTGCACAGCCGCAAAAAGACCGGCGGCAGCGCCATGCTGTTGGGCGGGTGCCACGCCGTAGACGCCCTGCGCTGGCTGACGCGCGACGAGGTGGTCGAGGTCACGGCCTTCGCCAACAACCAGAAGGGACTGTTCGAATACGACGCCAACGTAGTGGCCGTGCTCAAGTTCCGCAGCGGAATCATCGGCAAGACCGCGGCCTTGTTCGACGCCGAAATGCCCTACGCCTTCAACGTGGATC
This sequence comes from uncultured Planctomycetales bacterium, assembly GCA_937889015.1. Lineage (GTDB taxonomy): Bacteria > Planctomycetota > Planctomycetia > Pirellulales > Thermoguttaceae > CALARR01. Next base: position 15,975 of record CALARR010000116.1, read on the forward strand.
TGGCCGGCACCCAAGGCACGATCCGCGACAACCGTCTGTGGTCCAAGAAGCTCTTCCCCGGCCAAACCGGTTGGGCCACCATCCCCACGATCCTGCCCGACTCGGGCGACGTGCATCACCATCCGTTTGACGGCGAGATCAACCACTTCGTGGCCTGCATTCGCGAAGGCCGCGAGTCGCACTGCAACGCGGCCGACGGCTTCCGCACCCACGAAGTGTGCCTGGCGATCGATCGCTCGATCGAAGAAGGGGGCCGCGCCGTGACGTTGCCGCTGGCCTGAGTGGAACGCGTCATGGGGGTGAGCATTGTTGTCAGAAAAGGAATGTCGTCCCTTGCGGGCCCCGCATCATACTCCGGAAAGAACTCTGCTGAATTGCAGGCCGTGAAAGGAACGTGATGAAGAGGATCGGACTGGCCGTGGCAGGACTGGCGACAATATGGACTGCCGTGTATGTTGGGTCCTGCATCGCCAATGCACCTACAACGGAACAACGACCGCCGGTCCGTCGCGGAAGCCCGGTTGTCGTGCCCACCCGTTCGCCGGCCGTGGCCGTTGACAATGCAGAGGCCCAGGGCCTGCATAAGGCACCTTCATCTTCCGAAGGGAAATCGGCGGTTCAACCGGAAATCTCTGAGTTCCGGCAGTGGAAGCCCTGTGAGTTATCGGCAACGAGCCAGATTTCGTATGATGCGGCCGCTAGACCGTGGGTGAAGGTAAAGTTCACAGCGGACTTCACCGGCCCTGATCAGCAGAAACTCACTGTGGCCGGGTTCTGGGATGGTGGGAATCAGTTTAGATTGCGCTTCACTCCGACATTGCCCGGAAAGTGGATCTACCGTACGCACTGTCCGCAGGACGCCGGTCTCAATGATCTTTCGGCGGAGTTCAACGTTTCCGCCGCAGCTGCAGACGAACCGAATCCGCTTTTCCGGCACGGAGGATTCATCAAGGCGGCCACTGCCGAAACGGCGGGCGGCTCGCGCTATCTGACGTATGCGGACGGTACGCCGTTCTATTATCTTTCAGAGACACTGTGGTATTTTCCTTGTGAATCCCTGCCGCTGGATGCGCCGGCGTCAAGACAGACCCTGGCGCGTATCAGCCCGGACTTCTTTCTCCAGCAAGGTATCACGTCCGCTCTCGACCATGTTCTTGCGTATCGCAAGAAGCAAGGCTTTACTGTTGTTCGAACCGGCCAGATCGGGCGGAACGGTCTCAAGAACGAAATTCAAGTCTACTATCATACGACCGGTGATATCGGCCTGACTTACTGGCAGAGCGCCGACGGGTACTTTGATGCCTGTATGAATCGGGGCTTGGTTTCGATGCTCTTTCCGCTTTGGAAAGGCGACAAAGAGACGAAGGACTGGCCAAACCGCACAGAGTGGGAGGAACTGCTCCAATACATGATGGCGCGGTACGGCGCTTATCCTGTGATCTTCGGCATTGGCCCCGAATACAACAGTCCGTCCAAAGTCGCGACTGGCGCCGCGGATATGGTGCTGGAACTTCTCGCCTATACCAGCCGCATAGATCCCTATCATCGGGCGCAGACGGTGCAGCCGTTTCCCTGGAATCTTCAGCAAAAAGCCGATCGGATGGAATGGACTAATCCTGCGATTGACTTCCTGATGCTTGAAGGCGGGCATGAAACCCCTTACGGAGTGCCTTCACGCTACTACCAGGGCGCGTGGAACGATCAGCCAAAACCGTTTGTTTCCACTGAGACCACATGGGACGGACTGATCCGGCACGGCTATCCGCCCCACGACGACTACGTCATCCGGTTCAATCAATACCGCGCCTGGATGCTGGGATGCAAAGGGGTGGACTACGGGGCGCAGGGCCTTTGGTATCCGGTACAGCATTACGCCGACCGTATGTTTGAACGGAACTGGGGGGAAACAAACCTGCCTTGGTGGGAAGCCGTGAAGAAGACCAGTGCAGTCCAAATGGGGGTAATGCGGCGGATCATGGAGCGTTACCGCTGGTGGCTTCTGGTTCCGCTATTTGATGCCGTTGAGCCCGATGAGGCCTTTCTTCCGCCGCCGCAGGGCGCTGGTAAAGCGCCGGAACTTCATTACCGGCAGGCCGTCGCAAGTGAGATTCCCGGAGACGGCATCGTCATGGTCTATCTTCCCCGCATGAACAATCAGCGTTTGTCCGTGAGACTCCGGTTTCCCGGTCACGACGGAAGTCTCTATTCCGCGGAGTGGATTCGCCCGGTGGATGGACAGTCTTTTCCTCGTCCGGAGCCGGTGAAAGCGGATGCCGAAGGACTTCCGCTTCCCGAAAGGCCTGATTTCAACGACTGGTTGTTGATCCTGAATCGGCGAAAGTAACCCGGACAAGCCGAATTCGCGTCTTCCGGAATGGAAGGTACTCCTCCCGTACGGGACGCGCCTCCGACAAACCACGCCGTTACTCCGCGCGCGGCGGGGCATGCCCACGACAAGCGTGGGCATGGCACCCAGCCGTCCTAGGTTGCCTGCAATACGGCCCCTCAATTCTGATTCACTGCTCTACCGCTGCACGCGTGCGTTGCCCTTCCAGATGCTCCACACCTGGTCTTCGTCGGCCGGTTGGGCGTAGTCGGTCAGATGCGTGGTGGCCAAGGCGCCGCTGGCCCAGCCGAACTGGATCCACTTCTCCGGCTCCCAGCCGCGCAGCACGGCGTGCAGCATGCCGCCCACAAAGCCGTCGCCGCCGCCAATGCGGTCCAGGACCGTGATCGGCCGCGGCTCGACCACGTGCCATTGATCGCCCACGGACATGATCGCGCCCCAGAGGTGGCTGTTGGCGCTGATGACCTCGCGCAGGGTGGTGGCGAAGGCCGTGGCCTTGGGATAGGCCTTGCGCACGCGATCGATCATCACCTTGAAGCTGTCGATCTTCTTGGCCAGGTCCTTGCCGCCCTCTTCCGGGCCCTGGATGCCCAGGCAGAGTTGGAAATCCTCTTCGTTGCCCACCAAAATGTCGGCCACGCCGGCGATCTCGGCGAAGATCTCGCGCAGCTCCTGCTCTCGCCCCTTCCAGAAGGACGCCCGATAGTTCAAGTCGAACGAAATCCGCGTGCCGTACTTCTTCGCCGCCCGGGCCAGTTCCAGGCAGAACTTGCTGGTCTCGGGCGAAAGGGCGCCGATCAGTCCGGAAAGATGGACGATCTGCACGCCTTCCTTGCCAAAGATGCGGTCGAGATCGAAGTCCTTGACGTTCAGGGTCCGACCGACTTCGCCGGCTCGGTCGTTGTGGACGCGCGGGCCGCGCGAGCCGTAGCCGCTGTCGGCGATATTGAATTGGTGGCGGTAGCCCCAGGGGCCCCCTTGCTCCACCTCCGGACCTTCGTACGCGATGTGCCGGCTGGCCAGGTTGTCCTTGATGAAGCGCGCGATGGGGCTGCCCTTCACAAAGGTGGTCAGCACCTTGACCGGCAGACCCAAGTAGGCCGGAATGCTGGCCACGTTGGTCTCGGCGCTGGTGGCCTGCATGCGAAACGTGTCACTGCAATGGACGGGCTGGCCGTTTACTGGAGTGATGCGGATGCCCATACTTGTGGGGACGAGCAACGCGGACGCGCAATCCTTCCGGAGTTCAAATTTCACGGCAAAATCTCACTTTTCTATGGAGCTTTGTCCTGCGGAGGGCCCGGCCGACCAACGGGAGGTCGAAAAACCGGGCTTCGTTCGATCGCCCGCGGTTCGGGGGGCGATGCAGGACGCAATTGGCGGAGGCAGGCAACGGCCCGTGTGCCTACTAATAATGCGTATCTGGCGACCTGTCAAGGAGCTACGCCTTTTGGACCTGGCCAGATTCGCTGGCCAAGCCTGTTGCCGTTAACGGTCCTCCTGAAGCGAAGGATCATCCCTGCGACCCAGGGAGACTCTGCACTCCGCTTCCGAACAAAGGCTGCACGGAGACGCCAATTGTCCTGGTCACACCCCCAACTCACCATACATTGCGGCCCGGTGGACCAGCCTTTACCATAGACCAACAGACAGGGGAGCAAGCTCGGACGTCTCCGCGGCGTGCACTCCATCCAGGGATTGTCTTGGAGCCGGTCCGAAAACCTGTCGGTAGCTCGGTCTTGCAGGGCCGCCCGAGGTGGCTGGGGTGGTTCTGGGATAGGTTCTT
>CALARR010000117.1 GCA_937889015.1 uncultured Planctomycetales bacterium
ACCGCGAAGCGGTTGAAGAACATAGCCCAGGGCAAGCGCAGCGCCGCCCTGGGTTGGCTGGCCGGCGGCCCTGCCGCCTGCCGCCCTCCCCCTGTCTGGCCCCTCAGGCTACAATGACGTCCTGCGCCGTTTCATGCTGCGCGCCGTGCGGTGGCTCCTCACGAGTACGCCACCGCGTGCCGAAGCCCTTGAAAGCCAAGCACTTATGAGCCCACGACGAATCCTCGTCACCAGTGCCCTGCCCTATGCCAATGGGCACATCCATCTCGGCCACCTGGTCGAATATCTCCAGACCGACATCTGGGTCCGCTTCCAGAAGCTGGCCGGCCACGACTGCCGCTACATGTGCGCCGACGACACGCACGGCACGGCGATCATGATCCGGGCACGCAGCGAGGGGATCGACGAAGAGCAGCTCATCGGGCGCATGCGCGAGGCCCACCTCCGCGACTTCTCCGGCTTCGACATCGAGTTCGACAACTACGGCAGCACCCACAGCCCCGAAAATCGCGCCCTGTGCGAGGAGATCTGGGCCGCCCTGCGCCGCGACGGCCTGGTCCACGAGCAGGAGGTGGTCCAACTCTACGACCCGGTCGCCCAGACCTTCTTGGCCGACCGCTTCGTCAAAGGCACCTGCCCCAAATGCCAGTCGCCCAACCAATACGGCGATAGCTGCGACCGCTGCGGCGCCCACTACAGCCCCACCGATCTGCTGGACCCGGTCAGCACCCTCTCGGGCGCCAAGCCCGAGGTCCGCAGCGCCATGCACCTGTTCGTGAACATCGAGCGCCTGCACGGATTCCTCGACCAGTGGACGCAGCGCAGCGGGGCCCTGCAGTCGGAGATCTCCAACTACCTGGCCAACCATTTCCTCTGCGAGCCGCTGCGCGATTGGGACATCTCCCGCCCCGCCCCCTACTTCGGCTTCGAGATTCCCGACAGTCCGGGCAACTACTGGTACGTCTGGTTCGACGCGCCGATCGGCTACATCGCCTCCACGCAGCAGTGGTGCCAGCGCACCGGCCAGAAGCTCGACGACTGGTGGCGCAGCCCCGACTGCGAAGTGCACCACTTCATCGGCAAGGACATCACCTACTTCCACACCCTCTTCTGGCCGGCCATGCTCAAGACGGCCGGCTTCAGCCTGCCCACGGCCGTGCACATCCACGGCTTCTTGACCGTCAACGGCGAGAAGATGTCCAAGTCCAAGGGCACGTTCGTGCGTGCCTCGACCTACCTGGAGCACCTCGATCCGGCCTACCTCCGCTATTACTACGCCGCCAAGCTCAGCACGCGCGTCGACGACATCGACATGAACCTGGAGGAGTTCGCCAGCAAGGTCAACGCCGACCTGGTGGGCAACATCGTGAACCTCGCCAGCCGCACGGCCCGCTTCATGGAAGGCCAGCCCCTCAGCGAACGCTATCCCGACGACGAAGGCCTCTTCGCCCAGGCCGCCGCCGACGGGGCCGCCATCGCCGAAGCCTACGACCGGCTGGACTACAATCGGGCCATGCGCCTCATCATGGCCGCCGGCGACCGCGCCAACCAATACACCGAACGCAAGTCGCCCTGGAGCCTCCGCAAGGACCCGGCCCGGCAAGACGAACTCCGCGACGTGTGTACCGTCTGCCTGAACCTCTTCCGCCAACTGGCCATCTACCTGGCGCCCGTCCTGCCGCGACTGGCCCGGCAGACCGGCGAGTTGCTCGGCGCGCCGATCCAAAGCTGGCAGCAGGCCAGCCAGCCCTTGCTGGGCGCCACGGTCGGCCGATTTGAACACCTGCTCAAACGCGTAGAAAGGAGCCAAGTCGAGGCCATGATCGAAAAAAGCACCGAAGCCGACGGCGCCGCCGTCCCTCCCCCCGCCCCGGCCAACACCGACAGCGACCAGCCGCTGGCCGCCGAACCGCTCGTCGAACAGGAAATCACCATCGACGACTTCACCAAGGTCGACCTCCGCGTGGTGCGGATCGTCAACGCCGAAGACGTGCCCGAGGCCAAGAAGCTCTTGAAGCTCACCCTGAGCCTGGGCGGCGAGCACCGCCGCACGGTCTTCGCCGGCATCAAGAGCGTCTACCGGCCCGAACAACTCGTGGACCGCCTGGCGATCTGCGTGGTCAACCTGGCCCCGCGCAAGATGAAGTTCGGCCTCAGCGAAGGCATGGTCCTCGCGGCCGGCGCCGGTGGAGAGGAAATCTACCTCCTCGCCCCCGACTCCGGCGCCAAGCCCGGCCACCGCGTGCACTAAGGCCCGGCCGAAGAACAATCTCCGTACTCCTCACGCTCCGCGTGAGGGAAAACCTCACGCGGAGCGTGAGGAGTACAAGAGTAGATCGGAAAGCTATTCTTCGGTTGGTCCTAAACTGAAAGCTGACCGCTGATAGCTGAATGCTGACAGCCAACAGCTTTCCCCTACACCCCCTCAACGATCACGGCCCGATACTCGGCCCCGCGAAAGCGATGCTCGCGCACCGCGCGATACGCCGGACCGTCGTACCAGGCCTTGGCCGCCGCAAACGACGGGAATTCCAGAATCACCACGCCCTCGACCTCCGGCCCTTCGACCACCTCCTGGCGCCCGTAGGCCGCCAGCACGGTGACCGGATGGCCTTCCAGGGTCGCGCCGACTTGCTCCGAATAGGTTTCCAGCTCCGCCGCGTCGCGCGTGCTTTCGCGCGTGAATACCATATAGGTCGCCATACGTGCCTCCCGTTTGTCGATTGGAATCCTGCCAATATCATCCGCATCGCCAGGCCCAACACAAGCCCCCAACCAACCTTAACTGAAAGCTGATCGCTAACCGCCGATAGCTGATAGCTGAAAGCCGATAGCTGAAAGCCAAAACCCCATGCACCGCCACGACCAACGCCGACCCGACCAGTTGCGCCCCATCCGCATCACGCGCCATTTCACCGCCACCGCGCCGGGCAGCGTCTTGATCCAGGCCGGACGGACCACCGTGCTATGCACCGCCTCGGTGCAGAACGAATTGCCCAAGTGGATGGTCGGCCAGACCTCGGGCTGGGTCACGGCCGAATACAGCATGCTGCCCGGCAGCACCCAGCCGCGCAAATCCCGCGACCGCGGACCCCAGATCGACGGCCGCACCAGCGAGATCCAGCGCCTCGTGGGCCGCAGCCTGCGCTCGATCATCGATCTGGCGGCCCTCGGCCCGCGCACCATCGTCCTCGACTGCGACGTGTTGGAGGCCGACGGCGGCACGCGCACCCTGAGCATCACCGGGGCCTTCATCGCCCTGGTCGATGCCCTGCACGCGATCGCCGCTCAACTTCCCACTCCCGGCCGCCTGCCCCTGGTCGACAGCGTGGCCGCCGTAAGCGTGGGGCTCGTCGACGGGGCCACGATCCTGGACCTGGACTACAGCGAAGACGTGGCCGCAGCCGTGGATATGAACGTGGTCATGACCGGCAGCGGCCGGTTCGTCGAGATCCAGGGCACCGGCGAAGAGGCCACCTTTTCCGAGGCCGAACTCAACGCCCTGCTCGCCCTGGCACGCGGCGGCATCGCCCAGCTCGCGCGCATCCAGCAAGAAACCCTCGGCCCCCTGTGGCCAACGCCGCACGCCGCGCCGTAGGGCAGATCTGTCGCCGGGTGCCATGGCCACGCTTGCGTGGCCATGCCGTGCTCCGCCCTTTTCCGCTCACGCCTCCGACGGCTCTTGCTCCCCCGCCGCGGCTGCCGCGCTCGGTGCCCGGTTTGCCGCGCGCCGTTGAAGCTGCTCCGCGGCCCAGGCCAGCCATCGTTCTTCCGGCGGGCCATACGGTCGGAACTTCTCCAGCCGCCCTTCCCCTTCGTTGTAGACCAGGGCCCGGTGTACGCCCAGTTGGCTCGCCGCCGGCGAATCGATCAGATTGCTGGAGTCGGTCACGTTCATCTGGAACACCACGCGCAGCTCCAGGTCGCGCAGCCCCTGCCGGTCGATCGACCGGTTCAGGTTGTGGTACGTGTCGCACCACACCAGCGTGTGGATGCCCACCGCCGGCCCATCGCGCAGAATCCGCGCCAGCAGCGTCGCCGGGTCGGCCGGCTTGTCGTCCGAGCGCGAGAAGCTGAAGTCGTCTTCGGCCTTGCGCAGATCGCGGAAACGCGGCAGATCGAAGATCATCAGGTACAGCGGCGCAAAGTCCTCCCGCTCCGACTGCTCGCGGCTGCTCAGCTCCGCGGCGATCTCCGCCATCGCGGCCCCCGTCCCGCGGATCGGCGTCACGCGCGATGCCTGGGGCAGCAGCCGGCTCAACCGTTCCCAATAGCCTACGTGCGGCGAATCGCCGCGCGTCCCGTCCAGGATCACGAATTGCGCCGCCAGCCCGCTGCCATTGCCGCTGGACGGCGGCAGTTGCGCCGCCAGGCTCAACAGGCAGGAAGTGAACACGCCGCGCGCCTCGTCCTCCTGGTGCCCGACCACCAGCAGGTTGGCCCCCGCCTGCCGCGCAAAGGCCACGGCCGTCGCCTCCTTGATGGCCACCGCCGAACCCAGCCAGACGCGCGGCGCCGGCTCCGCCGCCGGCCAATCTGCCGCGGCCAGCAGGGCCTGGAGCTGATCGTTCTTGGACAGGTCGGCCGGCAGATTCCCCTCGAACACGATCGGCGGCCGGACCGTGTACTGGTGCGCCCGGGCCGTCTCCTGCACCTCGCGCAAATAAGCCTCGCGGCGATCGTCCGGCAGCCAAACCACCTGGAACGGATGGTTGCCCTCGAACAGCCCGTTGGCGTCGTTGTAAATCGCCTCGCCCGGCC
>CALARR010000118.1 GCA_937889015.1 uncultured Planctomycetales bacterium
GGTCCACACGTGTCCAAAGGCACATTTCCACTTTAGCGGTTGCTTGTTATCGATGTATTCAGTGGAGAGGCAGACCCCACCTCGTCGTTTCGCGACACCTCTCATCTTCTCGATACCCAAACGTCGCGACGCCCCAGCACGCTTGTTTCCGCATATTCGACACCACTGATTTTGGTTGATGATTTGTTTAGGTGCCGCTTTCCATTTGTGCCCTACGGCACACTTCCAAAAAAGCGCGGTCTTGCTGTCTACATAGTTATCTGAGAGACATTCGCCTCCTCTTTTCCTCGCAATCATCTGCATTTGCCGCAGCGTGTACTTCACGTTGCGTGCACACTGGGGACACCATGATTGCCGGTAGATCACATTCTTTGGGGTTGCACGCCATGTGTGCCCCATCTTGCATTGGAATTTCAGCTTTGTGTTCTGATTCACATATCGAGATGACAGGCACACCCTCTGTGTCAACATGAGTGAGACAACAGCCTCCCGATTTATTAGAGTAGAGGGCGAAGGAGGCGAAAGCTGAATGAACGAGCGACGATTTCCTGGAACTGAACGTGAAATTCCGAGCCCGGAAGTGGCGGAAAAGCCTGTACGGCGGCGGTTTGCGGCAGAGTACAAGCTGCGGATCCTGGCCGAGGCGGATGCCTGCACCGAGCGTGGGTCGTTAGGCGAGTTGCTCCGCCGCGAGGGGCTTTACTCGTCCCATTTGGGAACATGGCAGAAACAGCGTGAGGAGGGAGTCCTGGCGGGCTTGTCGCCTAAGCGGCGAGGCCGGAAGCCAAAGGCGAAGAACCCCCTGGCCGACGAAGTTGCACGCCTGGAACGAGAGAATGAGCGTCTGAGGGCGAAACTCCGCCAGGCGGAGTTGGTCATCGACGTTCAAAAAAAAGTCTCCGAGATGCTGAACCTACCGCTGGCGACCCCCGACGAGAAAGAACGCGATTGATGGACGCTGCCGAAAAACTTGCCCCCGAGGTCGGCACGGCCGCGGCCTGCCGGGCGATGGGTGTCAGCCGAGCGACCCTGTACCGACGGCGTAACCCGGCACAGCCGGCGAGCGAGACGCGAGCCAAGAATCGGCAACCTCGCGCGCTGGATGCCGAGCAGCGTCAAGCCGTGCTCGATGTCCTGCACTCGGAGCGGTTTGTCGATCGGGCGCCGGCAGCGGTCTTCGCGGCCTTACTCGACGAAGGAGTGTACCATTGCTCGACTCGGACGATGTATCGGATCCTGCAGGATGCGGACGAAGTTCGTGAACGGCGCAATCAGTTGCGGCACCCGAGCTACAAGAAGCCGGAGCTGCTGGCCACAGGGCCCAATCAAGTCTGGTCGTGGGACATCACCAAGCTGCTGGGGCCGGCCAAATGGACCTACTACTACCTGTACGTAATCCTCGATATTTTCAGCCGCTACGCGGTCGGGTGGATGCTGGCTTCTCGGGAAAGCGCCGATCTGGCCAAGCGGTTGATTCGTGAAAGCATCGAGAAGCAGGCGGTAGATGCAGATACCCTGGTAATTCACAGCGACCGCGGACCGTCGATGACGTCGCATACGGTGGCCCAACTGATGGCCACGCTGGGAGTGACGAAATCGCACAGCCGTCCTCACGTGTCCAACGACAACCCGTTCTCTGAGAGCCAGTTCAAGACGCTGAAGTACCGGCCGGAATTTCCCGATCGCTTTGGCTGCCAGGAAGACGCACACGGCTTCTGCCAAGGCTTCTTCCACTGGTACAACGAGGAGCATTACCACTCCGGAATCGGCATGCTGACGCCCGCTTCGGTCCACTACGGCCAGGCCGCGAAGATCCTGGAAGTTCGCCAACAGGTCCTTGCGGCAGCTTATGCGAAACACCCAGACCGATTTGTGAACAAACCACCCGCACCGCTGGCGTTGCCGCAAGCGGTCTGGATCAATCCACCAACCGCGACACAAGACCAACAAAAAGGGCTTCCGGTGATGTTGGATCCCCAGAAGCCCGATGCACCTTCGGCGCACCCTCGATCCGGTTATCCCTCGCCAGGTTGCGTCCCCGCAGAGCCTGACTCCGTTTCACCGGACAACGTTACCATAACCGATTCAGCCCCCACGACACAACCACCCTCGGACACCCGAGCCATTCCTCAAAAAATCCCGGGGGCGTGGGGGCTGGCCCCCACACCCAAACAAAACTGCTCGCGAAGCGAGACCAACTACACTATTTCCAACTCGCTGCTGTCTCAAAAGGGTTGACACGTTCCGGCCGGCAGTCATTCCAGGGCGTAACCCCCACCGACCGAGAGGGCGCAAAGGAGAATTTCCAAAAAAATCTGACACTTCTCGCCCAACCCGACAGTGTCATGAACGCGCGAAAGTACTATTGACAT
>CALARR010000119.1 GCA_937889015.1 uncultured Planctomycetales bacterium
GGGGCGGCGAAAGGCTCTTCCCGGCGGACCGGCCCTACACCCCGCGTCCCACCGGGCACGAGGCCTGGATCGGCACGAGCAGCGGCATCTTTTTCTCCACGGGCAAGGATCTCGAGGTGAAAGGCAACCTCTGGCGAGCCAAGGTGGGTGACGACAAGCCAACGCTGGTGTGCCAGAATCAGCGTTGCAACCACGTCAGCGTGTCACGCGACGGCAAGTATTGGATTGGCGACAGCAGCGAAGCGGGCGTTCCCATCTACATCGGCAGTTTTGCCACGGGCCGCTACAAGCGTGTGTGCCTCAGCCGTACGGAGTATGACAATCAGCAGTGGAGCCACGCGCATCCGTACCTGACCGCAGACAACAAGTGGCTGATCTTCTCCGCGCGGCGCAACGGGCATGCGCAGGTATATGGGGCGCGGCTGAAGCCGGGCTGGCTCGAAAGCCTGTAGGCGTCTCCCTGGCCCACCGCAGGCAGCAGGAATCAAGTTTGTTTGTCCTGATTCATAGTTGGCGATTTGGGTCTGTTCCCGCGTTTCCCGACGGGTCAGTTGGCACAGCGGCGGCAACAGTCCCCCTTGTCGATGCGCCAACGTGATTATCGGCCAGTTGTGGGAAGCATCAACAGCAGCTATGTCTGTGAGGATTCGAGTATGGCTCTGCGATCCTATTGGCGTGTGATACTGGCGATCGCGGGGGTGATTACCGTCACGCTGGTCGCCTTCCTTCTGTGGAACCGTCCTTCCTCGGCAGCGCGGACATTTCGTCGCATCTACGAGTTGGGAGGACGAGGGTATGTAAAAACAGATGTTCCTGGACGAGACGGAGGTCTTGTCATCGATAATGTGTATCAATGCGACTGGAACGATGACGAGTACGTCAACCATCTTGTCTTCGAGAACTCGCAGATCTGTGATTGTGATCTCGACGTGCTATCACGGCATTGCGACCTGTATGATCTGACACTTGACAGTCCGAGTCTCACGATTGCAGCTTTCGATCGGCTTGCGAGGTTTAAGGGCTTGGCACGGTTGAAGGTCAAGGGCAAGCAGGTCGACGACGATTGGGTTGCTCGGATCGCGGATTTGTTTCCCGCGCTGAAGGACTTGGATGTGTCTGGCACGTCGGTGGCCGATCGTGGGCTGTTGGCCCTGGAACCGCTAGACAAGCTGGTCCGTCTCAACGCGACCGACACCAGAGTAACGCTTGACGGGTCTTCGGAACTCGATCGGATGATCCCAGGCCTGCGCACGACCCTGGCCTCAAGGATTGTGCGCGCCGCTGAAGCCATGACCGACGGCGCGATGGCGAGCAAACGTGGGGACATTCAGAGTGCGATTTCCGCCTACAATCGCGCGGCGGAATGCGATCCTCTGGCAGCCGCCCCTCACTACCATCTGGCGGACTGCTATTTGCGGCAGGGCAGGGTTGGGCCAGCATTGGAGGAGTTCAAGACGCTCCTTCGCGTCAACCCATGGTACGCCCAAGGCCGGCTGGGCGAAGAGATCCCATCGGCCAACGCCGGCCTGCTCGCGGTTCGATGGTTATCGATTGCCGGTCGCGAGATAGATAACCGCGTGTTGGCTGAATTGACAGCACTCGTAAATCTGGAACGTCTCGCCGTGATTGGCTCCCGCGTAACTGATTCAGGACTGCCGCAACTCACCGCATTCCACAGGCTCGCCAACCTGGATCTGGCAGAGGCGGGAATCAGCGATGCGGGGCTGGTCGAACTCGCCAGATTGAAGTCCCTCCGCTCGCTTGGGCTAGCAGAAACGAAGATCTCGGATGTTGGGATTGGGCAGATCGCGGCACTTGCAGAGTTGCAGGAGTTGGACCTCGGTGGGACAACAATCGGAGACCTCGGCCTGAAGCAACTGACGAGCCTGCAACAATTGCGGCGACTCGTGCTCAGAGACACCCAAATCACCGATGCCGCCAACGAGGTCTTGCTGCCAATGAAGCATCTAGCGGTGTTGGATGTGACAGGCACGGCCATTGGAAACGACTTCCTGGGCAAACTGGCGGAATTGCCGTCGTTGCGCGCACTTCGTATTGAAGGAACACAGGTTACGGATGACGGTATGGCAAGTGTCGCGCGGATAAAATGGCTGCGACGACTGTATCTCAGCGACACAGCGATAACCGACCGTGCGTTTATTGAGTTGGCCAAACTACCCGAGTTGGAGTGCCTGACTCTGGCTGGCACGGCGATTACGGATGCCGCGTTGGCGCGCGTAGCCGACATTCCTACCCTGCGCGAGCTATCACTAGCCAACACTGGCGTTACTGACGCCGGGCTTCTGGAGCATCTCGGAAAAATGAAGCGACTGGAGACCCTTGATCTTTCTGCGACCCACCTGACCGCCGAGGGGTGGACACGTCTGGTGCCACACTTCGGCCGATCGCCAATCGCAAATCTCCGGTCTCTAAGCATAGCGGGTACAGGATTTGACGTTTGGGGAGTATTACGTTTGTATGGATTGCCTCACCTGCGGGAATTGAATGTCCTCGGGTGTTCGGTGCCGGACGACGTCGCGGGCGAACTGCGATATGCGTTTCCGCGTCTCAACGTGCGATGGGGACCGGCGGGCAAGAAGCCTCGCTGGACACAGGAAAGAGGCGTCTAGCAAGCGAACCGGAAGACTTGGCGGTCCTGGGCTGTTTTCCGGCGGAACCGTCGCCGGGGCGAGTGACGTTGACTGGCCGGAACAGGACCCTCTCGCAGCAGGTCAGACGCCGAATTCGTTCCAGGCATCGCGGAAGTGTTTGAGCGTCTCCCAAGAAGCGTCGGTGGCCGTATTGCAGCTTGCGGCAAACATGAAGCGGTGTGCGAAGGGCCGCATACGCTGGAACAGCTCGCGCACGTAGCCGAAGACTTCCTCACGCGTGCGGAGTTCGCGCGTCTGAAACGCGCTGATCCCGCCGGTGATCAGAAAGCGATCGCTGGTCAGACGCAAGGCTTCGTCCAACTGCACGTCACCCAGCGGCGGGAAGGCGACCCCTTCCAGGCCGTCCACCCCCAGCGAATCGATGAACCGCAGGTTGGCCCGTTGCCGGCCGCAGGCATGAATGAAGAAGGTGCTGCCGTGCTGGTGCGCGATGCGGCTGGCCTGTTCGTAGAACGAGGCGGAAAACTTGTCGACGTAGGCCGGGGTGTGGAAGGCCGTATCCAGGTTGTCCATGGACATCATGGCCGGGACGCCGGCCGCGGCGATCTGCCGGACCAGGTCGAGTTGGGCCACCTCGTGCAGGGCGAGCAGTTCGTGCACGCGGTCTTCCGCATCGGCGATGAGGTACGAGGCGTTGACCGCGCCGGCGAGAAAGTGCAGGGCTTTCAGCGGGCTGTGCAACTCGCCGGCCACGACCAGGCCGTCGTCGCCCACGCGGCGAGCTTCTTCGGCATAGCGATCGGCGCGAAATCGCCAGCGGCGCGCCGCGAGCAGGTCCTCCAACGCGGCCAGCGGATCGGCCACGCCTTCCAGCACGAACTTGTCCTGCACGAGCGTGGATTCGGCGAAGAGGTAACGCTGCCGTTCGACAAGCGGGCCGCGGCGAGTGCGATAGGTCCTGGTGATGGTGCGATTGCGTCCTTCGACCTGGACCTCTTCGTTCAGCTCGAGGCCGTCCCAGACCTCCTCGCAGAGGCCGCCGAACCAGCACTGCTGCTGGTCGCAATAGACGTTGCGGCTGAAGACATCCAGACCCAGATGTCGAATCAGATCGAGTTGGGTGCGGCAGCCGGCAAGCTCCGCGGGAAGCAGTCCGTGGTTTTGCTGGTGGGCAAACCACTGCCAGTAGTTGGGGGCATAGACGATGCGGTCGGGCTGCTCCCGGTTGAGCACGCGCCGCACCTGGGTCTGGGCGGTGGCCTGCGATGAAGGAATGGTCATGGCGACGGTTCTGCGATGACGGCCGGAACGATGGGCACTCAGAAGGATCGAGACGGGGTTGCCTGGATTATGACTTGCGGCCCGGCAATCGAGTAGGACCAGTTTGCGCAATTGTGGCGCACCATTTTACGCACTCGACGTGCGGCGGGGGCGGCAATCCCTGTCGATCCGGAGCGGCGGCGCGCCGTCACCGCGAGGCGTAAGCCAGTGCGGCGCCGTACGGCAGGGCCGGGTGCTTTGTCGCAGTTATTGATGCCGGCGCAGCCAATGATCGCAATTCCGTCTGGATTCCAGCCGGTAGGGCTGGAATCCAGGGCTCCCGCGGCCGCGGAACGGTCATTGGCAATGCGGACCTCAATAGTGCGTGTCGCACACACGTGTAGCGTTCCCGGCGGCGTGTCGCCACGGTTCCG
>CALARR010000120.1 GCA_937889015.1 uncultured Planctomycetales bacterium
GCGCTCCGGCGTGCTGCGAGAAGCCCGCTTGCGCTCCGGCGGCCTGCGCCCCGGCGTGCTGCGAGCCCGCTGGCTGCAAGAAGGTGCTCCGCTGCCGTAAGCCTGTGTGCGCTCCCGCTGCCTGCGCTCCCGCCTGCTGCGAGAAGCCGGCTTGCGCTCCCGCGCCTTGCGCCCCGGCTTGCGAGCCCTCGTGCTGCGAGCCCTGCTGCCGTCCTGGTTTGCTGAAGCGGCTGTGCGCCAAGGTCAAGGCTTGCTGCGAGAAGCCGGCTTGCTGCGAACCAGCGGCCTGCGCTCCGGCGTGCTGCGAGAAGCCCGCTTGCGCTCCGGCGGCCTGCGCCCCGGCTTGCGAGCCCTCGTGCTGCGAGCCCTGCCGTCCCAACTTGCTGAAGCGGCTGTGCGCTAAGCTCCGCGCTTGCTGCGAGCCGGCTTGCTGCGAACCAGCGGCCTGCGCTCCGGCGGCCTGCGAGCCGGCCGGTTGCTGCGGCGGCGCCCCGGCGGCTGCTCCGGCTCCGGTGGCCGCCCCGGCCCCGGCGGCCCCCAAGGCCCCCAAGGCGAAGTAAGTGACGCCAACATCCTGACGGAAGTCACTGCGGCCCGTTTCCTCGCGAAACGGGCCGCTTGCCTTTCTTGACGAGACTTCACCAACGGGTTGTCGCGATTGCGATTCGGGCGTCGATGGGCCGTGAATCCTGTGTGCTAGGCGCCGCGCGCGGCCGGCCACAGTGCATCCAAGGCCGCGGCAAAAGCCCCGTAGGCGCCCGCGCCGAACAGCACGAACCGCACGCGATCCGGTTGGCCGCGTTCCGTCAGAAACTCGATCGCCGTGCCCAACGCAATCCGTGCCGCCTGATCGATGGGATAGCGATAGGCCCCGGTGCTCAGCGACGGCAGGGCGAGGCTTCGGCAGCCGTGCTCGACGGCCAGTTCCAGGCAACGGCGATAGGCGTTGGCCAGCAAATCGGCCTCGCCCCGCATCCCCCCGGCCCAGATCGGCCCCACGGCATGGATCACATACTTGCAGGGCAGATCGCCGGCGCCCGAGATCACAGCAGAACCGGTCGGACAACCGTCCGGATAGCGTGCATCGGTCTCTTGCATGATGCGCGGACCGCCGCGGCGGTGAATCGCGCCGTCCACTCCGCCCCCGCCCGCCAGGCTGCTGTTGGCCGCATTGACGATGGCATCAACCGATTGAGTGGTGATGTCGCCCTGGCACAATTCCAGGGTCTGGCCATGGATTTGGACCTGCATGGTGGCGCTCCTTGCGGGATGTGACGGATGTGCGGGCCGAGCGGTCGATTATGCTAGAATTGTAGACCCCGGTCGAGCCCCGGGCATGGTCTGGCACACAGGAGTTTTCCCATGCGACTGGCAATCGTGTCCTTGACGCTCGTTGTGGCGATGGCCGCCACGGCCCCGGCACGTGACATCTTCGTGAACAACGTGGCGGGCAACGACCGGTCCGCGGGACAGTCGAGCGAGCCCACCGGCGACCCCAATGGGCCGCTGCTCACGATCGGTCGCGCCCTGCGTATGGCCGTGTCCTGCGACAGGATCGTGTTGGCCAACACGGGCGTGCCCTACGCGGAAAGCATCAGCCTGGTCGGCAGCCGGAATAGCGGTTGGCAGGAACAGCTCTTCGTGCTGTTGGGCAATGGGGCGATCCTCGACGGAACGGCCCCGGTGCCGGCCGACGCTTGGGAATATGCCCAAGGAAATGTGTTCTGTTTCCGGCCACGCGAACTGGGCCATCAGCAGTTGTTTCTCGAAGGCCGACCGGCCACGCTGGTCCTCTCCACCGAGACCGCGGACCTGGCGAAGCTGCAGCCACTGCAGTGGACCATGCTCGGCGGAGCGATCTACTTCTGCACGGAACCGGGCAAGCGGCCGGAGAGCTATGCCTTGAGCTACGCCGAGAAGTCCACGGGGATCACTCTCTATCACGTGGAGCACGTGGCCATCATCGACCTCACTGTGCAGGGATTCCGGCTGGACGGCATTCAGGCGGCCAACAGTGCGCGCCAGGTGTGGCTGACAAGCGTCACCGCGCGCGGCAACGGCCGCTGCGGAGTGACGGTGGGCGGCGCGTCCCAAGTGACCTTGCAGGCCTGCACCGTGGGCGACAACCGCTTCGCCCAACTTTTGACGCGTCCCTACTCCGAAACCCACGTCTACGACAGCGACCTGCCGCGACTGACCGCTCCGGCGTGGATCGATCAAGGCGGGCGGTTCTACTTGGAGAAGCAGCGAATCGAAGGCGGCCGGGAAGAGATCCTGGGCGAGCCGGTTGCGCCGAAGACCGAAGGCTGAGGATCAAGAGCCGCCCCTGCCAGGGGACAGTTTGCGGAGCCGCTCCTGGTTGCGCCGAAGACCGAAGGCTGAGGATCAAGAGCCGGGCCGGTCTTTCGCCGCATAGCCCCCGTCGTCCGAGTTCCGTGGCGCCACCGACGCTACGACGGAGTGTCCTTGAGCAGGCCGGCCTTGTCCATCTCCTCCAACAAGGCCGACAGGCGCCGGTGTCGGTGCTGCAGATCGCGGAGATAGTCCTGCCAGGCGCCGGACTGGCCGGCTTCCTTGCCCAGGCGGTGCGCCTTTCGCAGCAACCGGCACGCCAGGACGTAGTGCTCGCGTCCGCCGCGAGTGATGTGGCGTTCGGCGGCCTGCCGATACAGGGCGCCCGCCTCGCTGGGGCGCAGGCGTTCGGCCGCCTTGGCCACGCGCAGGGCGAGGCCCATTTCGTGGGCCAAGGAGGGCTCGCTCGCGATTTCCGCCAGGGCCTGATCCAGGTCGTTCTCTTCCAGGTAGATTCGCACCAGCAGGGGCAGGAGCCTGGCCTCGCGCAGCAATTGCAGGCATGGCTCGCGCAACGCATCCCAGCGATCAAGCTGCTTGGCCAGCCCGCGCACCTGGCGATAGGCGGCCATGGTCGGCTGCAGGCGAAAGACCTTCTCGCAGGCTTCCAGCAGTTCCACACGTTGCCGCTGCCGACGACGATGCTCTTCGAGCCACTGATTCAGGCCGGGATGCGCAGCGCGAGCGAGTCGGCCCTGGACCCATTGCAGGGCCGCCTGTTCATGGCGTTGCAGGACCAGCAGTTCCGCGATCCGCGCCAGATCCTCGTCCTCGGCCCGGTCGGCTTCCTCCAGGGCCCGATCCAGTTCGCCCCGCCGCAGCCGGTAGCGAACCAGGTCGAACCAGCGTTCGCTCCGGCGGCAAAGGTCCTCGAAGGCCTGCTCGTCGAGTTGGTGGCCGGCGAATTCCAGCATCAGCGCGCCCAATCGCCGCCGTTCGTCGCGGCGTTGGCTGCTGGCCAACAGGCTGCCGATCCAGTCGGCCAGCAACTGCCGCTCGCGGTGCGTGCAGCGGGGCAACAAGAGCCGTGGCAGATCGATGCCCAGACACAGCGCGCTTTGACGCACATCGAGGGCAAACAAGTCGACCAGGACGCGCAGGGCCGTGTAGCGCTGCTGGGCCTGCGGGTTCAGCGACGCGAGCTGATTGGCCAGCGATTCAGCCGAGTCTTGCACCAGTTCGATCAGCTCGGGATGCTGCGCGTCGAGCGTGCCCGGCAAGTCGATCAGTTCGCGCAGCAGGGCCTGATACAGCCCCGCCGCCTCCAATGGTTCGTGCTGATCGGCGAGGCGGTCGGCCTGGACTTTGATGGCTGCGGCCACGCCGAGTAGTTCTTCGGGCCGTCCCTGGGCGCGTTGCAGATCCAGGCGCAGCACGGCAGCCCGATCCGGGGGAATGGGCTGTGCGGCGAGGGTCTCTTCGGGCGGGACCAGCGATTCAACGGTCCGCCGCAGTTCCGGCCGGTCCTCCAGAAGCTGCTTGATGATGCCCCACAGTTGCTCGCGCGAACAGCGGCCCAGCGAGTCTTCCCAGGCTTCGGAGGCCAGGAACCGGTCCGGCGCTTCGCGCCAGCAGACCAACACGGCCGCCACGTGCTTGCAGTGTCCGTGCTCGCCAATGGGGCAGGTGCAGCGCGCCGCGCGGATCCCTTGGTCGTCGAAATCGATGGAGATCTGGTAGGGATGCCGGCCCGAGCCCAGGCAAGCAGCTTTCAACTGCTGCCCCTGGCGATAGGTCTCGACCAGGGCCGCGCTGCGGAAGTAGTCCCAACCGCGCTGCAGCCCCCGGCGGCCGACCTGTCGTTCGATGTCCTCTTCGCGGATTGTGGGAATGCCGTTCATGGGCAGAGATGCTCCTGCGCTGGGGCCTACAACCTTCCAGTCTACCCCCATCGGCCCTTCAGTGCGAGAGTCTGGCCGGACCGTGTCCGGCTCTCACTCGACGTTCGCGCGCGACACGCGATCCTGCCAGAAGTCGCGCGCCTGGCGGTGATAACGGATCACCGCTTCACGCTGCTGGGGATCGTCGACCTTGATCTGCCGGGCACGCTCCACGACCCAGTCCAGAAAGAACTGGGCCGCCGTCTTGCTGATGCGGAGATCCTCGCCCATCTGCACGTAGTATGGGGCGGTCATCGCGAAGCGGTAGGTCTTGGGCAGATCGCTGATCGCCCGGATCAGCAACCAGCCGCTGTGCTGGAAGCGGACCTTGGGCAAACGCCCGCTCTTGCTGTACTCTTGGAAGGGAATGGAATGGGCGACCTGGCCGTTCTGCACGATTTCCAGGTAGCTGATCGGCTCGCGCATGCTGAGCGTCAGGCCGATCTCCAATTCCACCTCCCGACCGGGACGCGACTGGAACACGAAGCCGGGCAGTTCCCCCTCGACGCGTGGCTGCAACAGCGGCCCGTTGGTGATGACGACCTGCCCGGCGCGCAGATTCTCCCACCACTTGCCGTAGGTCAGTTCGCCGTCCACATGCACATAGGCCCGGTTGTATCCCACGGGATTCGGGCTCAGGCCCGAACCACTGCCGGCGCTGGGCGGGATCCGCAGGCCGCTTTCCAGCAGGTTGTAGTAGACGGTATGCGCCCATTGAGCATTGCCCCACGGGTCGGGAAACTTGAACTTGTCGCGCGGCCGTCCGCCGGTCTCGGTGCGTTCCATGCGATCGCGGCAGATGCCGGCGTAAGCCAATTGCAGGGAATCCAGACCACCGTTGGCCACGAGCATGGGCAGATCCCAGGCGTAGGGTCGATTCAGGTCGATCCAGGTGTTCTTCTGCTGGCGGAGCGTGCCGATCGTTTCCATCGGCGAGGGATAGTCGCTCTCGAAGTTCGGCAGCGACAGGGGGCGATCCAGATTCAGCAGCAGCAGGGTCCCGCCGGGTTGGGTATAGGCCCCGCCCAGGAGCTGGCAATAGCGATTGCCCTCGAAGTTCAACAGGGCCTTGGGCGGCAGGGACTTGCCTGCCCACTCGTTCTTCTCGTTCTTCCCATTGGCCCACGTGATGGCTTGCGCCACGTGGACGTTCTCCGCCGCCATCAGCAGTTCCATCTCGCGCGACGTGCGGTAGACCTCCAGATCGCCGGCATACCAACCGTCGGCAGCCATGTTCACTTTGCGATTCAGGACCACAACCTTCGAATCGTTGCCGAACTGCACCATTTCCAGGTGCCCCTGGCAGATCGGGTACTCAGGCCCGCGCTCGATCTCGAAGGTGTACTTGCCCAGCGGCAACTCCATCTTGATGCGACCGGGCAGAACGAAGTGATCGCCCCAGAAGGGGACGCCTCTGGGCTTCACCGGCCGGCCGGCCGCATTCTTCAGGTGCATGCGGCAAGCGATGGGGGGACCGCCCTGGCCCTCGACCACGACCAACTCGATGTGGCCAGAGGCTGCCCACGCAGACGGGCAGGGGGCGACACCCCAGGCAAACAACCACGCCACGAGCACTCGCCGAACCGCGGTGGGCGAAATCCAGGTCCCCCACATACGTAAACGTAGTGAATACTTCATCATGGTCGTTTCCGAAAGTTCCAATCAAGTGTAGCACGATTCAAGGACGGCGCCGCGATCGGCACGAAAACCCAAGTTGTTGTAACGTAAGCGGATAGGTTTCACACCGGACCGCTGGGGGCAACTCGCTGCGCGACTTGCTGAAACGTGGTTCAAAGCGCTACAATAGGGTCAGCCGGAAGGGGAAGGCTCCGCCGGCACCCCCTCTTCTGGCCGGAAAGTCGTAGCCGGCAGGCAGTTTCCCAACATGGCTGAGGACTACTACAAGACTTTGGGCGTTCGCCGCGATGCCTCGCAGGCCGAAATCCAAAAGGCCTACCGCGACCTGGCGCGCAAGTATCACCCCGACCTGCACCCGGACGAAAAGGACGCCAAACGCAAGTTCCAGCAGGTACAGACGGCGTTCGACGTGCTGAACGATCCCGAGAAGCGGGAAATGTACGACCGCTATGGGAGTTCGTTTGAAGGCCTGGGGACAGGCGGGCCGCGCGGCGGACCGACCGGGGGCACGTCTGGTCCGGGCGGGGGATTCAACTTCCATTTCGATGACGGCGGATTCAGCCAGTTCTTCGGCGATCGCTTCGAAGAGACGCCGGGCGATCTGGGGGATCTGCTGCGCCGCTTCCGCCGCGGTCAAGGCGGACGCACCCGGACCGCGAGGCAGACAAGCCAACCTCCGCGCGGCGCCGATGTGACCAGCGAAGTGCAGGTGCCCTTCTCGGTGGCAATTGCCGGCGGCGAAGTGCAGTTGAGCGTGCAGCGGGCCAACGGGCACGTGGACCAGATCGCGGTCAAGATCCCGGCCGGAATCGAGGACGGCAAGAAGATCCGGCTCCGCGGCCAGGGCGAACAGACGTCCGATGGCGGAACGCCCGGCGACATTCTGTTGACAGTTCGCGTGGCGACCCATCCGTTCTTTCACCGCCAAGGCGAGCACCTGGTGGTCCGCGTTCCGGTGACCTTGGCCGAGGCGGCTTTGGGGAGCAAGATCGACGTGCCCACGCCCAACGGCACCGTGAGCCTGCGCATCCCGGCAGGAACCTCCAGCGGCGCCCGGCTGCGAATCAAGGGACATGGCGTGCCCAAGAAGGGCGGCGCGGCCAGCGATCTGTTGGCTGAAGTCCAGATCGTCCTGCCCAAGGAACTGTCAGAGTCCGAGCAGCAGGCCATTCGTGAATTCGACCAGCGCCACCCCCTGAATCCTCGCGCCAACTTGCGATGGTAACCCCATGGTTGGCCGGCCCTTTCCCACAAGCCTCCGTCTCCGCCGCAGCGGCGATTTTCAGCGCGTCTACCGCCAACGCTGCACGGTCGCCGATGGCCACCTGTTGGTGTTCGGCTGCGAGAACGGGCTGCCGCACGCGCGATTGGGGCTGTCGGTGTCGCGCAAAGTGGGAAACGCCGTGGTGCGCAATCGCTGGAAACGGCGCCTGCGCGAGGCGTTTCGTCTGAACCAGGATCAGATGCCGCCGGGCATGGATCTGGTGATCGTGCCCCGGAATCCCGTCCGCGATGCGCCTTCAAGCCCGGCGGCGAAAGCCGGGCGTGCGGCCTCGACCGCGGCTCGCCATTCTCCGCCGCCACCCGAACCTGACTTCGAAGTGCTTTGCCGGTCGCTGGTGCAACTGGCGCAGCGCGTGGCGCGCAAGGCTCGCCGGGGGGCCTCATGAACATTGGCCGGCGCATTCTTCGCGGCCTGTGGCACCTGCCGGCCAGGATCCTCATCGCCCTGGTGCGCGTGTACCAGTATCTGCTCAGCCCCATCCTGGGCGGGCAGTGCCGGTTCTATCCCACGTGCAGCAACTACTTCATCCAGGCGGTGGAGAAGTACGGGGCGATCGTAGGCGCATGGAAAGGGCTGGGGCGGATTTTGCGTTGCCACCCGTGGCATCCCGGTGGCGACGACCCCCCCTGATGCATGGCCGCCCAAGTATGTGCCCTGCGGCTTGCCATTGACATTCTCAGCGCGTGGTTCTATCCTCCCGCCCCATCTGTCGTCGCCGCGTGGCGGTGCGGCACCAGACTCCAAGAGGCGAGGGAGGCGAGCATGAAGTGCCCGCTGTGTTGGGCAGAAAAGGCCTACTTGCGACCGGTGCGTGGTTGGACCAAGTGGTTCCTGCGGTGCCTGGCGCTGCGGCCTATGAAGTGCCAGCATTGCTACCACAAGTTCGTGGTCTTCTGGCCCCTGACGATTGGCAAACGGATAGTCCCACCGGCCTTGAAGATCTACCAGCCGCCGGCCATGGGCCGAGAGAGTACGGTTGCCAGCGATTCCCAGCCCCAGATGAAGGTCCCGAGGCGAACCAAAGCCGCCTGAAGCCCTGCCCAGATCGATCCGAATCCGAAGCAGAACCGTCTGCCAGGGATAGCCGGTGCGTGTCGGGCACACGTGTGGCTGCCCTGGCGGCGCGTTTCCACGGTTCCGAAGGCGAGATGGCCGCTGGAGGTGTCTGAAATGCGATCCAGTGACATGCCCGTGCGATACGCATTCGTCGATATCCATTGCCACTTGCTGCCAGGCTTGGACGACGGTCCTCAGAGTTGGGAAGAGTCGCTGGAGATGGCGCGAATGGCGGTGAGCGACGGTTTTGTGGCCATCGTGGCGACGCCTCATCAACTGGGCAACCATGCGGTGATTACGGGAGAGGTGATTCGTCAGCGGACGGAACAGTTCCAACGACGGTTGCACGCGGCGCAGATCCCGCTGCAGGTGTCCGCCGGGGCCGATGTGCGGATCGAGCCTGAATTGGTGGACCAGGTGCGCTCGGGCCAGGTTCTGACGCTGGCTGACCGGGGCCGGCAGGTGCTCTTGGAGTTGCCTCACGAGCTGTACGTGTCGCTGGATCGCGCCCTGGCCGAATTGCGTCGCGCGGGGCTCCAGGGCGTGCTGTCGCATCCGGAACGCAACCGGGGCATCCTGGCGCGGCCGGAGATCCTGTCGCATCTGCTCGACGCCGGCTGCCTGCTGCAAGTCACGGCCAGCAGTCTGCTGGGCGCCTTTGGGCCGCAAGTCCAGCAATTGGCCGAGCACATCGCCGCACAGCAGATGCTGCACTTCCTGGCTACGGATGCGCACGGCTGCCACAGTCGCCGGCCGCTGATGCAGCAGGCATTCCTGCGGTTGCAGGAATTGGCCGGGCGGGAAACGGCGCTGCGCGCGTGCTGCGAGAACCCGGCACGCGTGTTGGCCGGACAAGAAGTTCCCGGCGGCCAGCGGCGCGTCAAGCGCGCGCGCTGGCGCTGGTTCGGCGGTAGAAAGGCGGGCTGATGGGCAAAGGCCACTGGCAAACGCTGAGGTGGGCTTTGTGCCTCTTGCCGGTGAGCTTGTCGGCCGTGGGCGACGAAGTTCCGTCGCCGGCCCAAGCCACCGCTCCGGCCGTGCCTTTTGTCTTCCGCACGGAGTTGCCCCGCGAGCAGATTCAAGGCCTGCAGGGCCTGTTGCTGCAATTGCGCAACGACGTGGGGCGTTACCTGCAGCTTCCCGAGTCTCCGCAACCGATCGAAATTCATCTCTTGCCGGATCGGAGCAGCTATCAACGTTACCTGCAGCGTCATGCGCCCGACGTGCCCTTCCACGAGGCCTTGTTCATCAAGGACCAGGCGGGGGGCCGGGTTCTGGCCTACCGGGGCACGGACCTGGAGAGCAATCTGCGCCACGAATGCACGCACGCGTTGCTGCACATGGGGCTGCCGTTCGTGCCTTTGTGGCTCGACGAGGGCCTGGCCGAGTATTTTGAAGTGCGGCCCGAACTACGCTTCAAAGGGCATCCGCATCTGAGGCGCATCCGTTTGGGAACGCGGTGGAACACCTACTCCACACCGCGCGACCTGGAGCGCATCCCCAGCACACACGAAATGGACGAGGTGGGATACCGCTGGTCGTGGGCCTGGGTCCATTTCCTGTTGCACGAGTCGCCCCAATCCTATGCGGAACTGACGTCGTATCTGGCGGATGTCCGCCAGGGGCGAACCACCGAGGCCCTGAGCCAACGCCTGCCGAGCCGGATACCCGATCTCGAGCGTCGCTTCGTACAGCACTTCCGATCGCTCTAGCCCCATTCTTCCGCCGGAGCGGCACAGACGGAACGCCTGGCATGATCCGTCTTTCCCCGCGTGCCCGCAAGTCTGACTCCATAAGCCTTGCGGTTTCTTCACGTATTCGGGGTGCGTCGGAGACAATCCGGCGAGAAAGCACGCGCGCGTCCTCTGCCCGCCTGGAGAAGCGACGTCCGACCGCACGAAAAGGAGAGTGGAATGTGGCTTTGTACGCGGTCGGCATGACTCGCCTCAGACGCAATCGCCTGGGTGAAATGCGCGCAGAGAGGTGAACTTCGATGGATTGGAAACCCACGCAAGTCCTCGTTTGGGCGGCCCTCGTGGGGTTGTGCATCCCGCAGTCAGCGTTCGGCGTCGAACTGCCCCTTGGCCAACCCTTGGCTGCGGGCACCCTATCGGCGGCGATTGTCGACGTGGCCATGGTGAGTCCGGGCACGGTCCTCGGCCAGGTCCTCGATTCGCAAGGCGCGGTGGTGCCGAAAACCAGGGTTTCCTTCCGCTCGACGACCGGCGAGACTGCCGCCACAATGACCGACGAGCAGGGCCAATTCACGCAAGCGGGCCTGGCCCAGGGCGGTGTGTACGAGATGGCGGCCGCCGAAGGGCGAGGCCTGTATCGGGTGTGGCAACCGGGCACGGCGCCGCCTGCAGCCCAGCCCCGGGCCTTGATCATCGCGCGCGGTCGACTGGTCCGTGGCCAAGGCGGAACGCCATTCTGGAGCCTGACCAATCCGCTCCTGGTGGGCGGAATTGTGGGCGCCGCGGTGGCCATCCCCGTAGCCATTCATAACGCGAACAACAACCCAGCCTCCCCCTAGGGGGAGGAAAACTTGTGGCTTGGATCGCCCCCCCACCAAGCCACAAGCGTCTAACCTCGCCTGGTCAGAAGCCGGCAAACCGTTGGTTTGCCGGCTTCGCATTTCTTGGGGTCGCAGCGCCGCGATCTGATCTTGGTCCATGCCGGGACGGACAGTATCATCCGTGCCGCAAACAAGGAGTTTCCTCGTCCCAGGGATGGCGATGTCTTCAAAACTGCTCTCCTGGCTCATACCGCGAGCGACGCGAAGCATACCAGGCGGCGCGCCCCAGTCCGCCTCGCACAGCACCGCAAAGAACGCGGCACGCCGCGCGGCGACCACACGTTTGGCCGAGCCCTTCGTGCCATCGCGGGGTTTGGCCTTGGAGCCCTATCTGGCCGCCGACGATCGGGCCGGAATCCAGGCCTTGACGCCCTATGCCTGGGCCGCCGAAGTGCTGCGCTGCCGCGAGCCGGCGCGGGTCCTGGACTTTGGCTGCGGCACGGGCTACGGCAGTCGCCTGTTGGCCGAGGCCCTGCCCGAGGCACAGATCACGGGTTGCGACAGCGACTTGCGCGCGATCCGCGTGGCCCGCCAGGGCGAGCCGCGATCGAATCTGCAGTACCTCGGCGGCGATACGCTGGTCGAGGGTCGATACGAAGCCATCGTCTGTTTCGACACCCTGCCCTACGTGCGACACCGCGAGGTTCTGCTGCAGCAGTTTGTCGAGGCCCTGGAGGCCGAAGGCTGCCTGTTGCTCTCCACGGTCATCGGCCCGGAGTTGGATCTGGCCGGCGCGAAGGGCGGACCGCGGCTGCACTATTCCCCTGCGGCCCTCTACGATTTTCTCGCGCGCTATTTCCACACGATCCTCATGCCCGACAACGACACATTGCCCTGCATGGACCTTTTCAGCGAGGTCATCAACCGCGGAACCGCGCGCTACGCGACCCGGATGAACCCGCTGGCGTGCGAGAATCCGATTCGTGTGCGGCGTGCCCACCGCTGATCAAAAGCGTCCTGGAGGCCGGAACCGTCATGAAAATCCAATCGACCGCGTTGCCGGGGGTGGTGGTGATCGAGCCGGACGTGCGCGTCGACGCGCGGGGGACGTTCCAGGAGGTGTTCCAAGATCTGCGGTATCGGCAGGCGGGGATCGAGTTGCGATTCGTGCAGGACAATCTCTCGCGATCCTGCCATGGCACGTTGCGCGGCCTGCACTATCAAATCGAACGTCCGCAGGGCAAGTTGATCCAGGTGATCCGCGGAGAGGTGTTCGACGTGGCCGTGGATCTGCGCCTGGACAGCCCGACGTTCGGACAGTGGGCGGGTGTGTACCTCACCGACGCAAACCACCGCCAGATGTACATCCCGCCGGGGCTGGCGCACGGATTCTGCGTGCTGAGCGAGCTGGCCGACTTCTATTACAAGTGTACCGACTACTACCTGCCGCATCTGGAGCGGACACTGCAGTGGGACGATCCGCAAATCGGCATTGCGTGGCCGATCCAGGATCCACGGTTGTCGGAGAAGGATCGCCGGGGACTGCCGTGGGGAGTGGCCCCATGTTTCGAGGGCGCTCTACCCTACGCGGAAGCCGCGTTAGCCGGATCGCCGTGCTGAGCGCGCGTCACGCCGACAGGGACCGGCCGGCCGCGACTCTTCCGTTCGATAGAGACGCCGCGGAATGCCGACGCAGGTGCCGCCCTAGGGCGTAACGGTCTCGGGCAGGACGTACAACTCGCGCATCCGGGCGAGCAGGGCCTCTTGCTTGATCGGTTTGGTGAGATAGGCTTCGCAGCCTTCACGGAAGGCTTGCATGCACTGCTGCGAATCGCGCAGGGCGGTGGTCATGATCACGCGCACCCCGTCGTTGCCGAAGATGCCGAACTGCTCTTCCGTCCTGCGGATGCCTTCCAGGGCCTGATGTCCGCTGCAGCCGGGCATCATGATGTCCAGGCAGATCAAGTCGTAGCGATCGTTGTCTTCCAAGGCCAGGCGGTGGGCGTCGACGGCCTCTTGGCCGTTGTAGGCGAAATCGCAGCGGCCGAACTTGCTGAGGATGTCGCGGATCAGTTCGCGGCACAGACGATCATCGTCGACGATCAAGAATCGCCGTTCGCGAGACTTCTGGTCGGCGTGCGATTCGACGAATCCGCGCAACTCACCCAGCAGCGACTGGACCTCCATGAGCAGGCGATGTTCGTAGATCGGCTTGGCGATGTAGCTTTCGCAGCCCTCGTTGAAGGCCTGGATGCAGTGCTTGGGATCGTCCAAGGCGGTGATCATCACGACCTTCACGCCGTCGGAGCCGAAGATCCCCTTGGACTCCTCGATCTGGCGGAATTGCTGCAGCACTTCATGGCCGTCCACGCCGGGCATCATGATGTCCAGGCAGACCAGGTCGTAGGGGCGTCCCTCGTCGGTCGCCACGCGGAAGGAGGCGATGGCCTCCTCGCCATTCACGGCCACGTCGCAGCGTCCATAGGGCTCCAGAAAGTGCCGGATCAGTCGGCGCCCCGCCGGGTCGTCATCCACGATCAAAAAACGCTGCATGCGAATATCTCCCAAAAAATCAGGTTCCGGTCTGGGCGCAGGATGCGGTCAGTTCACGTTTCCCCACGGCTTGGCGCAGGGTGGCCACGGCGCGAGCGGTACGGGCCGGTTCAGCGCCGCGTGCTGCAAGCTGCAGCCGCATGGCGTGATCCGCCACGGCCGACCAACCGGACTCGATGGCCAGCGTGCGCACGGCCTGAGCCCGGTTCTCCAGGTCCTGAAAATCCCAGCGATCCAGGGCGGCCCCCAGGCCTTCCATCCACGCGTCCAGTCTCATGGCCCCGGAGGGTTCGGCCGGCGTCTCAGGTTCCTCCGCCGACTCGGACAAACGACGTTGCAACAAGGTGTACAACAACTCGTAAACGATCGGCCGAGCCAGCCATTCGTCGGCCGCGTCTTCTTCGGATGGCGGCTGATCGGCCTGCAGGAGTCCCACAATCGACACGCGATGCGGATGGGCGAACGACTGGTCCTGCAACCATTCCCCCTCCACAAAGGCCAGGTTGTAGCGATGGTCGCGGAAGAGGCGGCGAGCCTCTTCTTGCGTGCCGGTCAATTGCACGACGCAGCCGGATCGCGTGAGGATCACCTCCAGCATCGTGCGCGTGAGCCGGTCGCTGGCGGCCACCAGCACCAGCGGTCGACCGAAACCGGCGTCCGGCTCGGACTCAGCGCGCTGGACGCCGACATGCGGCTCCGAGACGGCCGGATTGCCCAGACGCCAGACTGGGCCGGCCTCGTCGAGGACTTCCGCCTCTCCGCTCTCCGCCTGCTTGAGCATGGGAACGGTAAACCAGAAGCTGCTGCCCTCGTTCAGGGCACTGCGCAAGCCGATTTGTCCGCCCATCAACGTGACCAGTTGCCGGCAGATCGCCAACCCCAAGCCCACGCCCCCGAAGCGTCGCGTCGCCGAGCCATCCCCTTGCCGAAAGCTGTCGAAGACAATCGCTTGACGATCGGGCGCGATGCCGGGGCCGGTGTCGGAGACGGTGAACCGCAGCAGGGCGCCATCCGCGTTCTCTTCGTCGGTGACGACCTCCAAGTGTACCGAGCCCTGCTCGGTGAACTTGACCGCGTTTTCCACCAGATTCGAAATCACCTGCCGCAACCGGCCGGCGTCGCCGTGCAGACTGCGCGGGGCCGAGGTGTCGGCATGGAAGGTCAGGTTCAGTCCTTTGGTGCGCGCGGCGGACTGCCATCGATGGGTGATATCGCTCAACAGCCGCTCGACTTGGAAAGTCGTCGCCTTGAGCTTGATCGAGCCGGCACTGAGCTTGGAGAAGTCCAACAGCGACTCGATGACGCGTAGCAACTCGCGCCCGCCGTCGCACACGTAGCCCAGCTTCTCCAACTGGCCCTGCTCCAGCGGTTCGCGCATCAGCAACTCGCTGAAACCCAGGATGGCGTTCAACGGCGTGCGAATCTCGTGGCTCACGTTGGCCATGAACTCGTTTTTGGCCTGTTCAGCCGCATCGGCCTTTTCGCAGACCGCGACCAACTGGCGACGAAGCTGCTCGGCCAGCTCGCTGAGCTTGCCTCGCTCCTCACGAAGCACGCCGCTCTCCAGCAGCGTGGCGACCCACTGGCGAAGCTCAAGCCACTCCAGCGGCCGGCGAAGCTGGATGACCCAAGGGTCCAACACCTCCGACATCGCGGAGGGCACGACGCAGAGGATCGGGAGGTACGAGTCCTGGCTCCGAAGGTCTTCCAACAAGGTCTGCTGTCGCTCGGGCGCGTCGTTCAGATCGACTATCGCCAACCGGTACGGACGATGCTCCAACAACGCCTGGCGCACCCAGGGCGTGATCGGCTCCTGCGGTCCATGCGTATCCACGCACATCGCCGGGAGGCCTTCGCCGGACGCCGCGAGGCGGTCCAGGAACGAGCCGATCCCGGCCTGCGCGGAGGCGATCACGAGGATACGCGGGAGAGCATGGTCCATAGCGTCTTTCCGGCTGCCCACAACATGGCCCGGCACAACCACAACCGACGGCACTACGTAAAGATAGGTCCCTGGTCGCGGAGCGGATTTGGGGCACCCCTGCGGAAAGAGGCAAAAACACGCCATGTCCTACGACAATTTCTCGTGGTGAGGGATATTCAGAGCGTAGGTCGGTTGGAAGCCGCTGCGCTATGCTCTTCCGCGGTCCGCAGCACCACCGGCCGTGGGGGTGGTTTGGCGTGATTTTGTCAGAAAATTCTCGCTCGCCCTGCCGAGGGCAGGCGGTGTCCAATCGGCACCGAAGACGCACCATGCCGTAGCAAAGGGGGGGCAGATGTGCCGTGCTCCGCTACCAGGGCCGCGCGCTTGCCTGCAGTTCAACGGCCGCGAACCGCACCGCGTCGTGTGGGGCGCGTTGCGTGGCGCCATGGCGAGCCAACGGCCTTTCCCTGTTACGCTCTGGCCACAGCGATATACTTGTATGTCATGCCGCGTGAGACCGGAGTTCGCTGGATGTCGGCGGGGCCCTGCCGCAATGCGTTTGTGGGGTTCCGGGCAGTGGGATTCCCGCCGGTCGGCCTCACGGCACTTCCTATCTGAGACGCCATAGCCGAGCGCTGATGAGTAGCACATTCGCCCACGCCGCCATCGCCCACGAACTTCCCGCCTACAAGTCGCTGGACAACCGGACCTTGACCGAACGGATCGAGGCCGTGCGCCGCGCCTTGGGACCGCAGTTGTTGATCCTGGGGCATCACTATCAGCAGGACGAGGTGATTGCCCTATCGGACCTGCGCGGCGATAGCTACCAGCTCAGCCAACAGGCCGCCGCGAACGATCAGTGTCGGGCGATCGCCTTTTGCGGGGTGCACTTCATGGCCGAGACCGCGGACATTCTGGCCAACCGGCCCGAGGGGCTGGCTCGCCGAAGCGGCCAACGCGTGACCGTGGTCCTGCCCGACATGGCCGCCGGGTGCTCGATGGCGGACATGGCCCAAATCGAGCAGGTCGAGGAGTGCTGGGAACGCTTGAGCGCGGTGATCGACGTCGAAGACGTGACCCCCGTGACCTACGTCAACTCCTCGGCCAGCTTGAAGTCCTTCTGCGGCCGGCATGGGGGCATTGTGTGTACCTCGGCCAATGCGCGCGCGGTCCTGGATTGGGCCTTCGCGCGGCGCAGCCGCGTTCTGTTCTTTCCCGACCAGCACTTGGGGCGGAACACGGCCCGCGCGATGGGGATTGCGTTGGGCGCCATGCCGATGTGGGATCCACGGCAACCGGCCGGAGGTCTTTCGGAGGCCGAGATTCGCGGCAGCCGCGTGCTGCTCTGGAAGGGGCATTGCAGCGTGCACCAGGTCTTCCAGCCGGCGCACGTGCAGGAGTTTCGCCAGAAGTACCCGGACATTCGGATTCTCGTCCACCCCGAGTGCATGATGGACGTCGTGGACCAGGCCGACGTGGTGGGATCGACGGGCAAGATCATCAAGGCGGTTGGCGAAGCCCCGGCCGGCACGCGATGGGCGATTGGCACCGAGTTGCACCTGGTCAACCGCCTGAAGCACGACCACCCGGAGCAGGAAATCCACTTCCTCTCGCCCATGGTGTGCATGTGCGCCACCATGTACCGCATCGACTTGCCGCACCTTTGCTGGACCCTGGAGAACCTGGCAGCCGGCACGCCGGTGAACGTGATCCGCGTGGACGATGAGACCAGTGCCTGGGCCCTGCAAGCGCTGACACGGATGCTGGAAGTGAAGTGAGTCGGCCGTGGCTCGGCGGGGGTCGGGGGCAAGCCTGACGCGGGGCTCGAGCGTTGTCGATCGGCTACTGGGCCGCGGGCGGCTTGACGGCGGGTTCTTTCTCGGGCTGGGGCTTCTCGACGACGCGCAGGAAGTCGAGGTCGATGTCGTACCAGGCCCGGTTGACGCCGTCGAACTGGACCAGGGCCCGGCCGTTGAGATTCACGGTCTGGATCTGGCCCAGTTGGCCTTGAAAACGAGCCAGGTCTGGCCGCTGCACGCTGATTTCCACGTAGCGGCCCGTATACTGCTCGCGAAGTTTTTCGATTTGTTCAGGAAGCATATGGCAGACCGTTCTTAAGGCAAGTCCACCCCCGATCTCTGCTTGAGAGCGGCGGTTAGTTTCCTTTCTGTTCGACGCGCCAACGCAAGAAGGCGTCCAGGAAGCCCTGCAGGTTGCCGTCGAGCACGCTGTGAAAATTGCCGACCAGATAACCGGTCCGGGCATCTTTGACACGTTGATCCGGGTGCAGAAAGTAGTTGCGGATCTGCGAGCCAAAGCCGACCTTGGGCATCTGGGTATACTTGGCCGCCTGTTCGGCTTCGCGTTTCTCCTCTTCGATGCGCGCCAACCGGGCACGCAGCATCTTCATGGCCATGGCCCGATTCTTGTGTTGGCTCCGCTCGTTTTGGCATTGCACGGCGATGCCGGTGGGGAGGTGCGTGAGGCGAATGGCGCTGGAGGTCTTGTTGACGTGCTGCCCGCCGGCACCACTGGCGCGAAACACATCCTCGCGAATATCCTCGTCGCGGATCTCCACCTGGACCTCGTCGTTCACCTCGGGCGCCACGTCCACGGCGGCAAAACTGGTCTGCCGCTTGCCTTCGGCGTTGAAGGGGCTGATCCGCACGAGGCGGTGGATGCCCGCTTCGCCCTTCAAATAGCCATAGGCCATGGGCCCGCGCACCGCGATGGTGGCATTGGTGATACCGGCCTCTTCGTTATCCTGACGGTCCAGGACCTCCACCTCGTAACCGCTCTTCTCGGCCCAGTTGATGTACATCCGCAGCAGCATCTCGGCCCAGTCGTTGGCGTCGATGCCGCCATCGCGCGCGTTGATGGTCAGGATCGCCGGGTTGGGGTCCAAGGGTCCGTCGAGCAGGGCCTTGACCGCCAGATCCGCGACCCGCTGTTCCAAACGTTCGATCTCCGGGAGCACCTCTTCGAGGAGGCTTTCATCCTCCTGGGCCATCTCGACCAGCACGGCCAAGTCGTCGGCCGATTTGAGGGCCTCCTCCATGGGCCGCAGGAAGGCTTTGAGGGCCTTCAACTGAACCACGACCGCCTGGGCCTTCTCCTGATTGCCCCAGAAGTCGGCGGCAGCCATCTGCTCTTCGATCGCCGCGACCTGCTGCAACTTGTGATCGAAGTCAAAGAGAGTCCTTCAGCGACACGATGCGCTCCTGGATGGTCTTGGCTCGATCGATCAACTCGCGCTCCATGGTCAGAACCCAGGGTTCGAGGGTGATTGGGTGTTTGCCGGGAGAACATCCCGCCAGGTCAACGCATCTCGCCCACAGCCCGGCCCTCTGTCGACCGGCCCCCGTGTGTGAGCCGCACGAGGTTCAACAGATAGTTGCCGGTCAACCCGCTTCGCTGCGGTCGTTCCGCAAATTCTCTGCGGAGGGGCCAAGGGAAGTGTTCCATTATAACGCGGCTCATGGGGGCGGGAAGCGGAGCCGGACGGGGGCCGCCAGGCGGAGCGGCACGCCTTTGCGGAACCTGCGATGAGCGATAGACTTCAAACATCCGCCCGATGTCCTGGCGGATTCCAGTCGTGTCGCAAGGGGAGCATGCGTGATGGCCCGAGTCGTGCTGGCCATGTCGGGCGGGGTCGACAGCAGCGTGGCCGCCGGACTGCTGCTGCAGCAGGGGCACGAAGTGCTGGGGCTGTTCATGCGTCACGGGCAGGGTCTG
>CALARR010000121.1 GCA_937889015.1 uncultured Planctomycetales bacterium
CGAATGGCGAATGTGGACAGGAGGCGAGGGGCGAGGGAACGTGATCCGGTCCCCTGCTGGGTTCACAGCCGCATCTGTTTGCGGTATTCGATGAGCGTACGGCCGGTGGCTTCGCGGAAGACGCGCGACATGTACTGCGTGTACTTGAAGCCGCAGCGGCGCGCGATCTGCTTGAGCGGCAGGTCTGACTCGCCGAGCAGTTCCCGCACGCGTTCCAATTGCACGCGTTGAATCTCCTGGTAGATCGTTCGGCCAATGGCCTTGCGCACGCGTGTGCCCAGCGCGGCGGGCGAGAGGCCGACGTGCTGCGCGACTTCGGCCACTTTGATCCGGTCGCAGGCGTGTGCGCGGATGAAGCGGATGGCGGCGGCGACTTCGCTGTCGGAAGTGGCCAGCAGATCGCTCGATTCGCGGACCACAACCGGACCGGGCGCGGTGCGGATGTGCAGACTGGGAGGCGTGTCGCCCTCCATCATACGATCCAGGAGGGTCGCGGCCTGGTAGCCGATGTGCCGGGGCAGGATGTCGACGCTGCTCAGGGGCGGGATCGAGAGCATGCACAGGTACTCGTCGTTGTCGACCCCGATCACGGCCGCCTCTTCCGGCACCCGGATCTCGGCCCGGCGGCAGGCGTCCAGGACGCGCAGTCCCCAATCGTCGCTGGCGGCCATGATGCCCACCGGCTTGGGAAGGGACTTGAGCCAGGCGGCGATCCGGTTCTGCTGTGGTTCCCAGTCGCCTTGGCGGCGGCGAGTCGGCCAAGCGGTGAAGACGCTGAACTCAAGGCCTTCGCGCTGCATGTGCCGGACAAAGCAATCTTGCCGCTCGTCCATGCGCGCATAGACGCCGCGCGGATAGCCGAAGAAGCCGAAACGCCGCACGCCGCGATCCACCAGGTGCGTCACGGCGACTTCGACCACTGCTGCGTTGTCCACGCCAATGTGCGGAGCCACAAAGTCGGGCAGCATCCCGCGGAGTTCGACCACCGGCAGTCGGGTCTGGCGAACGGCCTCGGCCATGCGTTGATTCTCGATCCGGGCCAGGATACCGTCGCCGTGCCAGCCCTGCAGCCAGCCTGGCGGCGGATCGTCGAGACTGTGGGGGGTAAAGCTGATCGCCCAGGGCCCGTGCTCGCGGCTGTATTGGTTCACACCTTGGATCACGCCGCGGCCAAAGGCGCGCGACGTCTCGACCAGCAGTGCGACCCGGCGCGGGTGCATCACGAGTGTTCTCCTGTTGGTCTGCCGAGGATAGGGTCGATCGGCGTGCGGCGGGCCGACGGTCAGCCCCCGCATTCCAGGGGTCACGGCCCCATCCCGATCTCGTCCATGAATCTATACAACCTGACGCGGAATTCTATACATTCTACAAACTGGTTCGGGGCCTGGGGTACCGATAGAATTGGGAAATGCGTGCGGTGTGTGGCCAGATGCGGCAGTTCCGCCGGGAAATCCACGAGGGAGAAGACTGATGGGGCTTGAATCGACCAACCGTGCGGAGAAGGACCAGGCCACGACGGGCTCGCGGCGCGCGTTTCTGGGACAGTGGACGGGCGTGGCGACGGCCGCGGCCTTGGGTACCGCGGGCGGCTATTCCGGCCGCTGCGCCCTGGGTGCGGAAGCGGCGACGGCCGCAGCGGCGTCCCCGGAGAAGCGGGAGCCTCGCCCCCAGGCCGATCCGCTGCCTGCGATCATGCTGGGCAAGTATCGCATCAGCCGCCTGGTGGCGGGCGCCAATCCGATCAATGGTTACTCGTATCTTGGCGCGCACGTGACCGAGCACATGAAGCAGTGGTTCGAGCCGCCGCGGTCGATTGACTTCTTGCTGGATTGCGAGCGTGCGGGGATCACGGCGCACCAGTATTCGGATTCGCCGCGCGCGCGGGTCACGCTGCAGGGCGCTCGCGAACGAGGATCGAAGCTGCACTTTCTGGCGCTGCATTCTGGACGGGAGAAGCTGGCCGAGTTCGTCCAGGCCACGCAACCGGTGGCGATTGCCCATCACGGCGGCGGGACCGACGTCAAATTCGCCCAGGGCAAGGCCCAGGAGGTCCACGACTACGTCAAGGCGGTTCACGACCTGGGATTGCTGGCGGGCGTGTCGGCCCACAATCCGGACTGCATCAAGCGCGTGGCGGACGAAGGCTGGGAAGTCGACTACTTCATGACTTGCTTCTATTTCGTTTCGCGGAAGCGGCTGGACGAGATAGCCGGCAAGAAGGAAGAAGACGCAAATCCGCCGCTGCTGGTCGATCCGCACCACTCTTTCCACCGCAACGATCCGGACGTGATGACGGCCGTGGCGCGGCAGGTGAAGCAGCCCTGTTTGGGCTTCAAGATTCTGGGCGCGGGGCGGCAATGCAACAACCAGGATGTGGTGAAGCGCGCTTTCCGCTACGCTTTGACGCGGATGAAGCCGACCGACGGGGTGATCGTAGGAATGTTTCCCTGGGCCTTCGACGAAGTGGGGGCCAACGCCAGCTACGCGCGGGAATACGGCGTCTTGCCGCCGTGGAAGCCGGCGTAGGAAGACCTTCCCTGCCGCCTGTTTCTCGTCGCGGCAGCCCACGTCTGGCGATGTGGCGCGGCGACGCCTATGATGATTGCGCATCTGGCGGTCTGCGCACAGCCCCCTGACGGCGTTTCACGAGGAACGCGTATACCGCGCGCAGGATCGGTGCTGGTGCGTGAGCAGCGCGGGTAGATTCCCTAGGAGCCCATCATCATGAATCGCCGCAGTTTCCTACAAGCCTCGTTGGGTACGGCCATGGCTGGGGCCGCAGTCCTCTCATCGTCGCGCGCCGAGCCGCCCAGCCAGGGCAACGAGGTCATCGACCGGGCACGGCAGGCGGCGTTGGAAGTCCTGAAACCCACGCCCCGACAATTGGAACACGGCCTGGAACTGCACAAGGCCTCGCTGGTATTTGAATCGTACGGGTTCTCGCCCCGGGCCGCCATCGACGGCGAGGCGTGCGCCCAGGCCATCGAAGCGGGGGCCAGCGCCGCCGAGCTGGAGGATCTGCGCAACGAGATGGGCGCGGTGCGCTGCGTGAGCGATCCGGCCGAGCGCGCGGAGTACATGGCCGCCTGGGAGGCGTCCGGCGTGACCTGCATTTTCCAGAACGCCGGCGGCGGCATGGACCCGGCGCGTCTCATGCGCCGCCTGGCGCAATTCACTTATGTGACGGACATGCTCCGCGACTTTGTGCGCAAGGCGGTGACGCCCGACGATGTTGTCGCGGCCAAACGGCAGAACAAGCGATGTTTGTACTTCAGTTCCAACTCGGTGCCCATGGCGCAGCGCTGGGAGAGCGCCGAGGGGGAACTGGCGTTTGTGCGTCCGTTCTTCCAACTGGGCATGCGCATGATGCACATGACCTACAACCGCCGCAACATGCTGGGCGACGG
>CALARR010000122.1 GCA_937889015.1 uncultured Planctomycetales bacterium
CCGCGCAGCGGCTACCCCGGGAAACTAGGCCAGCGCCAAGCCGAAACCCTGTAGGGGTTTCATCCGAGGCAATTCCCTCCGCCCCCCTTCCCCTGCCCCTTCTCGCCTCAAGACCGACAACCGCGAAAACCTAACAACACGAAGGAGACGGCCCTTTCGTGGTTTCGGCCTTTCGTGGTCAAACTCGTCTCCCGATGCGTCCATCCTTCCTTCGTGCCCGTGGTGCCTTTGTGGTCAAACGCGTTTCCCGACTTGCGGAGACCTCACCGGGGACCACCGCGACCACCCCCGCCACCGCAACGTGCCGCCACCGCAACGTGCCGCCACCGCAACGTGCCGCCACCGCAACGCGAGCCACCGCAACGCGAGCCACCGCAACGCGAGCCACCGCAACGCGGTGGCCATCTCTCAGCCCGGGGTTGCCCGCGCAGCGGCTACCCCGGGAAACTAGGCCAGCGCCAAGCCGAAACCCTGTAGGGGTTTCATCCGAGGCAATTCCCTCCGCCCCCCTTCCCCTGCCCCTTCTCGCCTCAAGACCGACAACCGCGAAAACCTAACAACACGAAGGAGACGGCCCTTTCGTGGTTTCGGCCTTTCGTGGTCAAACTCGTCTCCGGATTCCTGGCAGGTGAACTCTGGCCCGGCGACAACGATGTTCGTTCCAGACCCCCTCTCAGCCTGACCGCCCCTGGATTGGGCGATCTGCGGTTCGGCCGGCGCCGGTGCTGTGCCTGGAGCGAAATTCGCTGGGCGCCGTGCCTTCGGCCCTCTTGAAGGCCACGCTCATGTAGTCTTCGCTGGAGAACCCGGTGCGCAGGGCGATGACCTTCAGGGGCAGGTCCGTTTCGCACAGCAGCCGTTTCACGCGCTCCAGTTTTACCAGCACGATTTCCTCGTGCGGGGTGCGTCCCAGCAGTTTCAGGAAGCGGCTTTCCAGCACCCGGCGGGAGAGCGGCACGCGCCGCAGCACTTCGCCCACTTGGATCCCTTCGCAGGCGTATTCGCGGATGAACCGCAACGCGGCGACCACGTCGAGGTCTTCAATGGCCAGCACGTCGGTGGAACGCCGCGTGCAGATGCCCAGCGGCTTGACCAGGTTCGTCAGGCTCGCCACGCGCTTGCCACGCATCGCCTGGTCCAGCAACTCGGCCGCGATGTAGCCGGTGCGCCGCGCGTCGGGAATCACGCTCGACAGCGGCGGCATGCACAGCTCACAGATCAGGTGGTCGTTGTCGACGCCGATCACGGCCATTTCCTCGGGCACCGCCACGCCCAGGTCGCGGCACACGTCAAGCAGTTGCTGGGCCTTGATGTCGTAGCAGGCCATTACGCCGATCGGCCGCGGCAGGCTCTTGATCCAGGTCACCAGGTGTTCGTGCTCGCGATGCCAGGAAACCGGCGCTCCGCCCGATCGCGGCGACTGATAGACCCACGTCGCGCAGCCGGCCTCCTCGGCCAGCCGGCGAAAATGCTCGCACCGCCAATTCGACCAGTTGAATCGCGGATCGCCACAGAAGGCCAGCCGGCGGAAACCGCGATCCACCAGATGCTCCACCGCCAGTCGCGCGATGGCCTCGTCGTCGGTCTCCACCCAGGCGATCTGAGGCAGGGTCCGCGCCGCACTCACGTCGATCACCGGCAACCGGGTGCGCGCCACGGCGGCCGCGATCTCCTGGTTCTCGATCCGCGCGATGATCCCGTCCCCCTGCCAGCGCCCCAGCCAGGCCGGCGGGCGCTCGCCACGGCGCTGCTCGGGCAGGTAGATCGACCACGACTCGTGCTCGCGCACGTAGGCGATCACGCCGTCCAACAGTCCGCGCGCGTACGTGTTGGAAGTCTCGATCAGCAGCGCAACCTGGTGACGCCGTCGCACGTCCACCTCCGGGCAGGAAAAGGGCTGCCCCCATTGTCGCAAAAAAACACGGCCAGCAGCAAGCCTGCAACCGGCAATCGCCGCCGCCACCGCCGTGCGGCGTCCGCTGGACGGTGAAAAAACACATCTACGGTGCGCAAAATCACATGGTTCCCGGACCGCAGACCGCTACAATCCACATTCAGGAGCCCCTGCCGCAGCAGGGGCCCGCCAGCACCATCCCCCAAGCAAACGAGCGCATCCATGAACCACGAACGAGTCCGCGTCGCCATCGTCGGATTGGGCTTCGGGGCGGAGTTCATTCCGATCTACCACAAGCACCCTCGCACCGACATGTACGCCATCTGCCAACGCAACGCCGAACGGCTGAACAAGGTCGGCGACACGTTCGGAGTGGCCAAACGCTACACGAACTACGAAGACGTGCTGGCCGACCCGGCCGTCGACTTCGTGCACATCAATTCACCGATTCCCGATCACGCCTGGATGTCGATTGCCGCCCTCAAGGCCGGCAAGCACGTGCTGTGCACCGTGCCCATGGCCACCAGCATCGACGACTGCCGGCAGATCGTGGACCTCGTGCGGCAGACGGGTCTGAAATACATGATGGCCGAGACGGTGGTCTATTCGCGCGAATTCCTGTTCATCAAGGACCTGTATCACAAGGGCCAACTGGGCAAGATCCAACACCTGGCGGCCTCGCACCCGCAGGATATGGACGGCTGGCCCGACTACTGGCAGCGCATGATCCCCATGCACTATGCCACGCACGTGGTAAGCCCCTGCCTCGGCCTGCTGAACGGCCGGGCCGAGTATGTGTCGTGCTTCGGCTCGGGCACGGTGCGCGACGACATTCGCGACAAGTCGCACAACCCGTTCGCCGTGGAGTCGTGCCATATCAAGATCAAGGATTCCGACGTCGTGGCGCACATCTGGCGGTTCCTCTACGACACGGCCCGGCAATACCGCGAGAGCTTCGACGTCTACGGCACGAAGGAGAGTTTCGAATGGACCCTCGTCGAAGGGCAACCGCATGTGCTGCACACGGCCAAGAAGCCGGAACCGGAAATTCCGTCGCCGGTCACGGTCCCCGATTTTGCCCACCTCTTGCCCGAGCCCATCCGGCCCTTCACGCGCAGCATCCAGGACGCGGACCATCTTTCGTTCATCCAGGGGGCCGGCCACGGCGGCTCGCACCCGCACCTGGTCCATGAGTTCGCCACGGCCCTGGTCGAAGATCGCCAGCCCTGGCCCAACGCGGTGCAGTCGGCAAATTGGACGTGCGTGGGCATCTGCGCGCATCAATCGGCGATGGCCGGGGGCCAGATCGTGCCCCTGCCCGACTTCACCCTGGCCTGAGAACAAGGAGCGACTGCCGGAGATACACCGCTATGGGAATCCATGCGATGGGTTGTCAGAAAAGGAATGGCGTAGCTGCCCCGCCCGATGTCCAGGAAGACCGGCCTCCCGATGGTCGGCCTCATGGCATTCCGTACCCCAGACGCAATAAGCAGGGGGCTGTGAAGACGCTCAGCATCCTCGCCTTGGCGGTGGGCGCGGTGCTTGTGCTTGGCGACGGCATTGTCCCGGCGGCGGAACGCGGCGGCGCTCGCGTCACCGTCTGGGACGGCCCCGGCGGCGACGTGGCCGCGTCGTCCGACTACGAGCTGCTCGTCAGCAGCGGCTCCAAGTCCTTCAAACCGTTCACCTATTACTCCTACGCCCGGCCGGTCGACAAGCTGCTCGATGCGGAGGGCAAATACATCAAGCTCTCCTTCCTGGCCCTGCACTCCAGCGAATACAAACGCCCGGAGGAGAACCGCGACACCTACGCGCACTCCTGGAGCAACTTCGATTTCGCCGGGGGGCCAGTCACGGTCGAAGTCCGCATCAAGCGGCCGATCAGCGGGATCACGCTTCCGCTGCACAGTTGCGGCGTGTTTCCCACGACGCTGGGAATCACGGCGCAGGTGGTCGGCGGCAATGTCATTCGCTTTACGCTCGACAAGCCGGCCAAGATCGCCCTGGTGCCCAATCATCTCCTGGCCATGGAAAAGCTCAACGCCGGCGCCGCGAAACAGGCCTGGGAGGGCTACCGCAATCCGCTGTTCCTCTTCGCCCGCGCGCCCGAAACGGACGTGCCCCGCAAGACCGCGCCGGGCACGTTGGTCGTCAAGCCCGGCAAGACGGCCGACGTGGCGGCGATCGGCCGGGCGCGCGTGATCTACTTCGAGCCGGGAGTGCACGACTACTCCCAATTCAATCCGGCCGACCCGGAACACTACATCACGCTGCGCACCGGGCAGACGGCCTACCTGGCCGGCGGGGCGTATGTGTACGCGGTGTTCCGCAGCGACACGCGCGGCCCGGTCCGCGAAATGCCCCTGCTGCGCGGCCGGGGAACGATGTCGGGCGGCAAACAGCGCTGGAGCGACCTTCCCTATCGCACCACCCTGGAGAAAAACGTCTGCCTGGACGGCATTCAGATCACCGATCCGCACAACCACGTGAGCCACTCCAACGCGGCGATCCGAGACGTGGCGGTCGTGGGCGCGTGGCACGGCAATACCGACGGATTCACGCGCGAGGTGCCAAAGTCCGAGCCGTACGCCGGGTGGCACTT
The DNA here is from genome assembly GCA_937889015.1 of uncultured Planctomycetales bacterium. Classification (GTDB taxonomy): domain Bacteria; phylum Planctomycetota; class Planctomycetia; order Pirellulales; family Thermoguttaceae; genus CALARR01. The sequence goes on from CALARR010000122.1 coordinate 4,497, forward strand.
GGACGACTGCTTCGTCATGGCCGCCGACACAAACCTGAAAGTGGGCGGCTGCGCGCGCGTCCGCAACTACACCGTGTGGCAATTGGGCAACGCCGAGCCGCTGTGGATTCGCCAGCCCAACGGCTGCCTGGTCGACGGCCTGCAAGTCATCGCCTTCAACGCCTGGCCCAACTATCAGACGGTGAACATTTCGCGCGGAGCCGTGCAGAACTCCGTGTTCCGCAACATCACCATCCAAGCGCCTTACGTGCCGCTGCTGTTTCTCATGCCAAGCGCGGCCTCCGGCGGCGGGCCCGCCTATGACAACGCGATCTTTGAAAACGTGGTCGTCCACACGCCGCACATCGGCAAGAAGTCGCCGTTGGGGGCCTCCGGCGGCGGCCGCACCGGACGCGTGGTGTTTCGCAACTTGACCATCGGCGGCGTCAAAGTCACCGCCGCAAACTGCCGCGACTATTTCGACATTCCCGAAGGCGTGAGCGTCGGCAAAGACGTCGTCTTCGAGTAGGCTGCCTTCGACTCCGGAAGGAAACAACTATGCACAGCGCATTTCCCCTCGCCTTGGCGGCCATGCTGATCGCCACGGCGCTGCGCGCCGCCGCCCCGCAGAAATCCCCAGAGGCGGCCTATAAAGAAGACCGGGCCGTGATCGTGGTGACCGGGATGCGCATCGACGAGGATCCGGCCAATGATCGCCCGGATCGATCCGTGGCCGCCGGCGCGACCGTCAAGCTGATCGGCCCCGACGGCAAGCCGCAGGCAAAACAGACCGCCGCCCTCTCCCGCGCCAAGAAGTCCGACGGCCAGGTCTACTTCACCGCCGATTTCGTCGTCGACCTTGACGCCAGGTACGCCGTGGTCATGACCTTCCGCGACGGCACGACCGTGCGGATCGACGACTATCGCCTGCCGCGCGAGTGGAAGACGCACTTCTACTTCCACAGCACGACCGGCGCGCTCTCCCCCGCCTCGATCCTGCGCACCGCGGAAGACCCGCGCAGCAAGCTCCGCTTGTGTGTCTACGCCGTATATCCCCTGCAGAGCTACCACAAGCTGGGCGGGAACCAGCTCCGCTGAGCCGCCGGCCTCGCGCCACAACGAGCGCCGCCATGACTGTTACCATTGCGCAACATCACTGCCAGACGCCCTCGCACACACAGCTAGTCTGCCACAAGTCAGCCACTGGTAGACGTGCGGGGCACCCTGGCCAATACAGAAGAATACGTCCCACGCGCGACCGCTCCTTTCTCGTCAGCGGGCAGCAGTCCCAGGCGAGCCGCACTTTGTCCCCTCCTTCCTTCGTGCCCGTGGTGCCTTTGTGGTTCCGCAACGCGAGCCACCGCAACGCGAGCCACCGCAACGCGAGCCACCGCAACGCG
>CALARR010000123.1 GCA_937889015.1 uncultured Planctomycetales bacterium
CCCTGCGCAAGGCCGAAACCCTGAAAGGGTTTCAGTCGAGTACCGACAGTCGTCTTGTTGCGGCATCCACCAGGAGTTCGGTCTCAACGAACCACGCGCAAACGCGGGCAATACGCGGTGATTCAACCCTTTCAGGGTTGGATGGTGAGATGGCCCATGACCCAGGGTAGCCGCTGCGCGGCCAACCCTGGGCTGAGAGATACCTGCCCCTTCGGGGCAGAATCCTGCAAGCCACTCTCCCGAGCTTCTTCTGCCTTTCCCTCCTTGGTTGCACGAGCGCATTGCCCCGCAAGAATCCGATTCCGGTTGGCTCAAAAATCGGATCGGCAGCGGACTCTGCCGACCTTGGCCCAAGACTGTGCGGCGATCATTCCATCCAGTAGCTATACAAATCCCCGTTCTGCAGATGGAATCTGAGGCGAATGGGCGTGTGCGCGCGCAGGGCCGCATGCTTCCACGGGATTTCCATCTTCACGGAATCCTGGTTCTGGATGACACAGGGTTCTTTCTCGCAGCCGGCGATGCTCTTTCCGGCGGCATCCAGCACCTCCACCGCGAGTCGACCGTTTCCAACATCGGCATTCACAAAGAGGTCCTCTCCTTCGGGGACGAACGCGTGGGTTTCGATCGTCCCTTGCTCCTCTCTTGCGCGCAGGGAAGCCAGGCCGTCGATGCGCCAGGCAGCGCGCGCGATCGATTGCTCTCTTTCAGGCGGAAGACCGCCATGGGGCGTCGTCACGGCGGTGTAGTACATCCACATTTCATCGCCGACGATGACGGGGGAGTTGCAGAGCCCAAAGATGCTCCCCGCATCATAAGGATGCGGTCCCAAAGCAATCACCGGGCTGCGGTCGGAGCAGCGGTGCCAATGGCGGCCATCCCGGCTGTGAACCAGTTGGACATCGATGATTCCCGTGTTGGACCGGCGTCGGCCATCGACCATGTCGTTGCCGAACAAGGCGGACGGCGGATCGACGCGGCGAAAATGGGTGACGAAACCCAGCCATTGTCCCGCATAGGGAAAGGCAGACTGGTTGTAGAATTCCGAGTAGATTCCCCCCTTGAGCTTTCTGGCTGCGCGATGGTCCATTTCATCGGCGACCATAACGGGCTGGGGCTCGGACCAGTGTTCCATGTCTTTGCTGACCGAGAGAAACACCTGACGTATGCCCACCACACGCGGATCGCCTTGCCGTTTGTGGAAGGCCAGGTATTCGCCCGTTGCCGGGTCCTGCGACAAGGTGATGGTGTCGCAGCCGAGCAAGATCGGTTCCGGGTTGAGCGTCCAATGCAAGCCGTCGGCCGAGTGCGCCGCATAATACAGGCGATGGTCCTTGTCCCGGTACCAATCCACCAGTTCAAACTTGCTCTTGAGTCTCTGCAGTCTTGCGGCATCCACTCCCTGGCTCGCGCAGCCGACCGCCTTGTATCGTTTCTTGGGGTCGGTCTCGAACTTGTCGTCAAGGATGCTGTGGCTGTGCAGATTCAGATTTGTTGCGTTGTTCTCGCCCGCGATCTTGAGCATGGGGCGCTGCCAGTGAATTCCGTCGCTAGAAGTTGCGAAAAGGACGCGGCCCGGCGATCCGTACCACATTCGGAATGCGCCTGTTTCCGCATCGCGGAGCACCGTTCCATAACAGTTGACGCGCCGATCCTGGATGCCGCCGGTTTCGCTCCGTTCCCAGGGCATTTCCGCTTTCAGCACGGGATGGTCGAGTTTCTTTGCCGGGTGGGCAACCCTGGTCACCCCTTGCTTGGTCCGGATCATGCAATTGTCAACAAAGAGCTGTCTTTCACCCTTTTTCAGGAGCGGGGCCGGCGGACGTTCCGGTTTGACGTCCTGGGCCCACAAGAGGGCCGGAATCGCCATCGCGCAACCGAAGGCTATCAAGGTGCTCATCGCCGGTGAAAGACGTTGCCTGGAATTCATCATGGCTGCGGGGGATTTGTGGGGTTGAGGGAGAGGTATGTTGATTCGCGCGTGCCGCAATTGAGTCTAGCCGGGGAAGCCTGGTGGGACAACGGTGGGCAAAGGGGCAAGGGGCAAAGGGGCAGAAGCACAGAGCAGGGCGTTGCTGTGGGTGTTCGGGCCGCGACGGGGCACGTCAACGAGGGGGTGGTTCTGGGATAGATCCTTAGGGCCGGTCCCAAAACCTGTCGGCAGCTCAGTCCTGCTGGGCCGCCCAGCCTGGCTGGGACGGTTATGGGATAGGTCCTTAGTTGACGTATGGTGGTGGGGTGGTAGGCTGGTCTTTGCTCATGGGTCGGAACTGTCTGCTTGGCAGTGGGCGTTTCCTTGGGAGAAGCGGTAGAAGAATCCGCAGTGGGCTTTGAATCCATCGCAGCCGGTTGTGTTATGCGGAGAGAGGCCATTGGAATGACGGTTTGCTTGCGCGCACGGTGCCTGGTTGTCTTGCTCCCGCTGCCTATCGTTTTGACGGCCAGCCTCACGGCGCAGGCGCAACAGGTGGATGTGGCGCGTGTGAAAGTGCGGTTGGTGGACTATCAAGGGCCCGCAACTTTCTCGGTCCAATCGCTCGACAAACGCAGCCTGCAGATCGACGTTGATCCGCGATCGGAGCGGCGGAGCTTGACGCTCGGCGTGGAGCTGCCCGGCGGCGTCCAGACGACCTGGGCCGCGGACGTGGAAGTGGTCGATGCCAGGGGCCGGGCGATTCCTGCGCGGCACATTGGCGTCGAGTGGCACAAGTTCTCGGTTGTGGTGCCGGCCCAGCGCGGCACGTATGTGGTGCGCGTCGTCGAACCGCCGGAGGGCCTTGCGCAGGTGTTTGCGGACCAGGCTCGCGAAGCCACGGAGCCGCAGACAGGCTTGTGCGCCGCAATTCTGAAATGGTACGACGGGCGCACTGCGGCGTTGAGCATCCGCTTCGACGATTCGCATCCATCGCATGTGTCGAAGGTGATACCCATTCTCCGCGAGTACGGCTTTCGCGGAACCTTTATGGTCTGCCCTGGCCCCCGGGAGGCGAACAGCCGGCGACGGTCCGCATTCGAGGATCATCGTGCCGAATGGGAGGCTGTTGCCCAGCGCGGCGACCAGGAATTCGCCAATCATTCCGCGCACCATCGGGGAGCCACAGGCGACGAGGACATGGAGCGCGAGATCGGCGAGGCCTCCCAAGCCATCTGGGAACTCTTTCCCGGCAAGAGCAAGTTGCTGGCACTGAACCTGGGCGGCGGCACTACGTGGGAAACGACCAGGACCTTGCGCTATTATCTGCAGAAGTATCACCTGTTCGACTCGTCGGGCTCGCTGGGGATGGACGACGTGTATGGGGACCGGCCTGCGGCTTTTCGCACGCACTTGGAGCGGCACATCGAACGCGGTCTGTGGTGCCGCATCCACTACCATTCCGTCGGAGAGAAGCTCGGCGCAAGCGAGGCGAATTTCCGAGCGGCCCTGGACATCGCCCAGCAGCATGCGTCGGAGGTGTGGATCGCCGGAATGGCCGACATCCACAAGTACCAAACCGAGCGCCTGTCCGCGAAGTTGGAAATTGCGGCGGAATCGGCGCGGCGCGTTCGCCTGAAGCTGTCGTGTTTCACCGACCCGAAGTTGTACGACCAGAGCCTGACAATCGAGGTCGCCCTGCCGCCGGCATGGTCCACCAACCAGGTTCAGGTCAAGACGACCGCGGTCGGCGAAGCGGCCGTTCCCGTGGTCTGTGTCGGCGAAGGCAAAGCCCTTCGGTTTCACGCTCCCCCGATCACGGCTGAATACGTCATCGAGAAGGCGATGTGAGCAGCGTTTATTGGGTGCCTGTGGAATGCGGAAGGAGGCAAGGCACAGAGGGGAATGACGAATGACGAATGAGGCAAGGCACAGAGGGGAAGAGGGTGGACTGCTCACGAGTTTTGTCGGGGCCGCACCCTTGACCACCGACACGAGCCCCGACACCGCAATGTGCTACCACCGCGACGCGAGCCACCGCGACGCGAGCCACCGCGACGCGAGCCACCGCGAC
>CALARR010000124.1 GCA_937889015.1 uncultured Planctomycetales bacterium
GTCGTGAGGTGGTCGCGCGCTGCAAAGTATTTCGCGGTGTTGTGATGGCGCCCTTTCAGGACTTGGACGGCGTTTACGTGGGTCGTTCCCCCGGGCTGCGCCCGGGGCTGATGAAGTACGGCCCTTCGGGCCGAAAGACGGTCGCGGACGCGCGCGGAGGGGCCGCCAACAGGGGGCGTGCGGATGGTTCCACCGGCGAGACGCGTGCGAGGACGGTCCAACGCTCAAGGCGTGCGCGGAGTCCGACCGGCCCGAAGGGTCGGGATATGTCAGCCCAGGCCGCGTAGGCCTGGGAAACGGGAGCCAAGCGTGGTTTCGCTCGCCCTGCAAGGGCGAGATTGGGATTGTCGTGGGGTGGTCGCGCGCGATGGTGACCTGCGAGGAGTTTCGCGGTGTTGTGATGTCGCCCTTTCAGGGCTTGGCGATTTTCACATGGGTCGTTTCCCCCGGGCTGCGCCCGGGGCTGATGAAGCACGGCCCTTCGGGCCGAAGGACACATGGCGGAGCGACACACCTGGCGAAGCGGCGCGTATTTTGGGCCGGGCGAATTCATGACGTGCATGCGCGGGCGGTCGCGCGCGTGTGCGGACGGCCCGTCGGCCAGGGGCGTGCGGAGGGGCCGCCGGCGCGCAGGGCCGGGATCTGAAAGCCCGGCGGCGGTGCAGGGACACGGTTTGGCCGTTACGCGCGGCGCAGCCAGGTGAAGGTGGGCGAGGGGAGGCCGGGGCGCGCGCGACGCGGTTGTTCGTCGGCGTGGGGCGTTGCAGCGGCCGGGCTGGCGTCCAACAATGGTTGCAGACCCATGGTCAAGCCGGCCAGCAGGAAGAGCAGCGAATTGCAGATCGGCGTGTAGGTCAGTTCGTGGAACAGGGCCTGGCAGACATACACGGCCAGAGTACCGAGCATCAACACGCCCTGGGCGCGGGCCCAATCGGGCAGGTTCGAGGCCTGGGCCAGACGCCAGGCGGCACGGAACCAGCCGGCCAGCAGGGCCAGGAGCAGTCCCAGGCCGACTGCGCCCAATTCGGTCAACAGACTGAGGAACGTATTGTGATGCACGTACTCGCGGATGTCTTCCAAGGTCAAGTCCGTGGAGCGATCGGCCAGGTAGGGCAGTTTCTGGTTGGGAAACTGGCCGAACCCGCAGCCCAGCAGCGGCCGGTCGCAGAACATCATCCATGAGACGTAGGTGAAACAGGCGCGCATGCTGACGCTCTTGCGGCTGTCGGCGGCCGAGTCCTCGCGTTGCATCTGGCTCAGGCTTTCCATGCCGACGACGGCGACCAGCAAGGCGCTGGCCGCAAGTCCGCCGACGACCAACACTCGCGTGCGGCCGTGGAGGGTGGCGGTCAGCACGGCGAGGGCCGCCAGGCCGACACCCATCCACACACTGCGTGTGAAGCTGCAGAGCACGCCAAGGGCCAGCAGGGGCGCAAGCAGCAACAGCACGGCCCGGCCCACTCGTCCGAATCGCCAGCGATAGACCCAGACGGCCAGCAGGCAAGTGGCCGTGTAGAAGCCGAAGCTGACCGCATGCACCATGGGTCCGCGCGCGCGGCCGAAGTGGATGCCCAATTTGGGGTCGGCGATATGCGCGGGAAAGACGGCCCACCACTGCTGGGTGATTTCGCAGATTCCGGTCACGGCCAGGTAGGCGCCCAACGCCACGAGCAGGCCGTGAGTGGCCGACAGTTCGCGCGGCCCGAGACGCGACTGGCGCGCGATCCAGTAGACGACCAAGGGGACCAGATAACCGCCCAACAGTCGCCAGAGGGGCTCCCAGGGGGCCACCGATTCTCCGTACCAGCCGGCCAGCGAACCGCTGAGGACAATCCATGCCACCAGGGCCACCAGCAGCAGGTCTTCTTTACGCCAGGGCTTGGGATCGGCGTTGCCCAGCACGCGCTGGGCGACAAAGGCTGCCAGCAGCACGGCCAGCAGCAGTCGATCCAAGGTCAGCGGCAGGGGACCGAGTTCGAAGTGAAAGAAGGGGTGCCCCAGCACGGCCCCGATCACAAGAAAGGCCAGCAGGCCTTGCACCGGGGAGCCACGCAGCACGTATATGGCGGCCCAGACCAGAGCGACCAGCAGGGCAATCGCGATCAGGACGTTCATACAACCGGTGCCTTATTGGGTGTCAGAAAAGGAATGTCGTGGCTGTGCCGGCCGTTGCCCGGAAAAACCGGCCTCCCGTTGGTCGGCCTCACGGCATTACTTACCTGAGCCGCAATACAGCGCGAGCCAAGTGAAAAACCCCCGGGGAGGTTTTCCCCGGGGGCTGCGCGGCGCCTCTTCACTGGTCTGGTTCACGCGCCGCGTTCTACTTCCCTAGAACGCGGTCGTGACGTCCGTCATGGCGTTTTGCCGTTGACAACCTTTCGAAGGGCGTCTCTCAAGGATAGCCCATGCTGTGGCATCGGGATGGTTCGCGGGATAGTTGTTTGGGGGGGTGTCTGGGGTTCGGTCACAACGGGGGGGAGGCTCAGCACCACGAGGCCCAAACCGACCAGCAGTCCGCCGGCCACGCTGGCCAGGGCGATCAGCCAGCGGTTGACGCCGGCCTGTTTCACGGCGACGACGTCGACGGGCGTGATGAGGCTGATGGCCCTGGCGCTGGCCTGGGCGGCGCGGGCCTCGGCCAGGTTTTGCTCGGCGCGTTGCACGAGCTGTTCGCGGTGTTTGACTTCGGAGACGACGTTGGCGTAGACGGCGCGGACTTCGGCCAGTTGCTGCAGGCGGCGGTTGATCTTGCTGAGCCGCCCTTCGAGCATGGCGGTGTGCTCTACATTGAGCCGCGATTCGACCTCCAAGCCGCGCACGGCCATGGTCAGTTCGGCCTTGAGCTGTTCGGCGATCTCTTGTTCGGATTCCTTGGCGGCCTTGACCAGGGGATGCCCTTCGCCCATCTTGCCGAGGTGTTGGGCCGTGCGGATCTGGGCGTCGACGAGGCCTTCTTTCAACCGCCGCAAAGCGGGCTGGGAATCCAGGAGGCGGCTGGGGGTGGCCAACAGGCGCGCGGGATTGGCTTGGGCCGCCTTGAGCAGTGAGAGCAATTCCTGGTGGGCCTGGCCGGACGATTCCGCCTGGCGCAACTCGGCGCAGACCTCGGTGTAGGTGCGTTGCAGGGCGCTTTCACCGCTGCCCGACTCGTGCAACCGGCGTAACTCGGACAGATCGCTGCCGACGCGGGTTTCGATCTCCACCAGGCGGCCGGTGGACTGTTCCAGATCGGCGCGGGCCAATTGCACGGTTTTGGCCAACTCGTCGATCATGCTCTGGGCCTTGGCGTCGCGGATTTCCTGGAAGCGGGCCTGGAGTTGCTGGCAGACGGCCGTATTCAGGGCCTTGGCGCGATCGGGATCGCGGTCGCGGACCTTGAGGTAGAAGATTTCGGTCTTGCCGAATTCGGCTCCCTTGGGCGGAGAGAGCTTGACGGCGTCGCGGAGCGTGTCGACGGCGGCCGGCGCGATCGCCTGATCCGCGGGGGCGTCCACCGTTCGCAAGGCGCCTTCCAGCACATTGCGTCCGCGCGCCAGTTCCAGGATGGTTTCCTGGACGGTCTTCATCTCGTCGGTGTGGCTGAACTTGCCCGGGCCCTGCGCATTGCTGTTCGCGGCCTCGTTGCGGATGATCAAGGCCTGCGACGATTCCCAGGAGGCCGGCCCGAAAGCGGCGTAGAGGATTCCCAACAGGCCCAGCACGAGCGTCGGCAGGAGCCAGCGGCGCGGTTGGTTCCGGAGGGCGTGGATGAATTCCTGGGCCATCAGGTGCGAAGATGCCGGATTCATGGAGATGCCTCGGGGTCGAGTGGTTCGGGCCCGCTTTGCCTTCAGAGTCGGTCCCAAAGCCCTGTCGGCAGTTCGGCCCTGCAGGGCCGCCCGACCTGGCTGGGGCGGTTCGCGGATAGGTTCTTAAGGTGCAAAGCGGATGCCGAACCGGGCCGCGGGCCCCGTTGGAGCCCGTGCCCTCTGTAGAAAGTCGTTATTCGAGCATAGCTTCCGATCGGGACACGCGACGGGGACGCGCTGGTTG
>CALARR010000125.1 GCA_937889015.1 uncultured Planctomycetales bacterium
GCCCCCTTCGTCTAGTGGCCTAGGACATCGGGTTCTCAGTCCGAGAACAGGGGTTCGACTCCCCTAGGGGGTACTGTAAGTGCCTTATCTGGTAACAGGTTAAATGCGGTGCGGTAATCGGATAATCAATCCGATTACCGTCGGCGCAAAAATCGACCAAATCGCTACTTGCGATGGGTTAGAGCGAGGGATTCTGGCAGACGGCACAAGCCAGGTAAGTGACATCCCCGCATTCGTGCAGTTGCCCAGGGCCGTTCTGGCTGGGTCTTGGCACAATGCTTCTCGCGATCAACACGGGCCGCACGCCACCTCTCAGGTTAGCCGAGGGCGAGCGTGGCAGGTGTGCGAAAACCAGCCAAGAGGGAGCGGTGGTGTGCTTAACTCCGTGACCACCAGACCGCCGTGGCTGCAGGAATCGGATACTGGATTCGGCCCGGACATCTTTGGGGCGACCGTACGCAAGGAAATCGAGAGCCGGACTAATTCCGGGCCAGTGAGATTCATCCTGGAGCGCTTTGCGGTTGCTGCGGAAGGTCCCGACCGGGAGATGTTCCTCGGCCCGTGTTACGCCAATTGCCAACTCGCGCGACGTGGCGGCCAAGCCGAGGCGATTGACGAGACTGTGCGAATTTGGGCCATGGTCCAGGGCAGTGACGAGTTTGACCACCCGGCTTACCGCAATCCGTTGCGGCCGTGGCGCGACATGCTCCACCCCCTGGCCCACAAGATTCTGTGGAACCCGCACGGGAAACGATGGCATGTAGTGTCGCCTTTCGGCTACGACCCAAGTGCGCAAACACCACCGGAGACGCTCCAGCATGCCTACGGGTTGTGGTTTGGCCAGCAGTTGATGCGGCAACACCAAGAGCCGTTTCGCAACCTGCAGGCCTGGCTGGATGGCGGTCACGTCAGCTTGGAGGAAATGCGTCTGCTCGTGGCCTGGAAGGCGGCTCTTGAGACGGGCGTCATTCGGCCGGCGGAAATCACGGACAGGCGGGCTTCCCGAATCAGGTGGCTCGGCCATTCGCCAACGCCAGGGCGCGACCCACGAGACCTCCTGGACGAAGTCCGAGACCAGTGCCAACAACAAGGCAGTACAGTGCTGCAGATTGCCCTCGGAATAGAAACCTTGGTCTACGCGTTCTGGTCCGGCCCCAACGCGGGCCAAATGGCCGTGGGAATTACTGATCAGTGAATTGGCAGGCCGGCTAGGCTGCACCATTGAGGGACAAGAAATCTCGATCAATCGGAGGCCCGTATGAACCCAATTTGGGCGGGAATTGGCGGGGCAGGGGCGTTATTTATGGGCGCGGCGGTGGCCCTGCAGGTGGCCGGCCAGTTCGGCCCCAGCGGACCGAAAACAGGGGAATCGGTCGATAATCGGTCGGCCCTGCAGTCCGGCAACCCAGGGGACGGTCCCAGCGATGTCCAGCGCCGCTACGTCGAGCGATAAATGCGGGAGAACATTGGCGATCCGGAGGCGAAGGTGATTAAGTGGGGGCCCAAGTCGTTTGGCGGCAAGCACTGGATTGTCCGCATCCGCTACAAAACCCCGATGGGCGGCATGGACGTGGCCCGGATGTACTTTCAGTTCGACGCGGTTGGAAAAGGCACCTGTTATGTGCAGCCCTGGACACATCCCTTTGAGCCGTCCGACGAGGGGACGCCAAACCCGATGCGCGATGCCCTGAAAAGGATGGCCGAAGGCCCAGACGAGAGCGGCAACTGGAAGAAACCGGCCTCCCAGGCGGATCGGTGAACCGGCATGCACCGGTGAATTTCTAGGGCTACAATACCCTCGCGAGACAAGCTGCCGCGGGCCGGTTGGGGGCGATCCCGACCCGCCTCATTCTGTCGGCAATGTCAGGCAGAAATGTCACGTCCCCGCCCGGTTGATCTTATTGGCCGACATTGGGATCGGTCCAATGCCGAGGGGCGGCGAGAAGGCTGCATCGAGAGAAGCAATAGACGGGCAGCCGCAGGCTCGGCGGCTACCGCAGTAGCTCGGTGTTCTGCCGAACGATGTCCCGGTACTGGGACTTCAGATCCTCCGGCAGGAAAGCGCTGTCGATGAAACGAAGCGCTGGCTCAAGAGCATCGATCTGCTCCTGGAGCAATCGTCCTGCCGCTCGCGCGGGAATGCCAGCGTACTCGGCGAACTCGAGCCATTGCGGTTTGGCGAGATTGCTTCGCTTGCCGCAAATCGGCATGGCCATGTCCCGATCCGATGGGATCGGCAGTCGAGTACAGGCCAGATCGTAGGCCGGAGCGAGCCGCCAGCGACCTTCGGTCGTGCGAACCAACGAGAAGTTCTTGAGGTGCTGGTCGCCGTTCGACGCCCACCAGCTAAAGAGAAGCACCTTGTACAGCTTGCGAATCTCGATCAGCGGCTCGGTGGCGCACTTCCGCAGGATACGGACGCACAGTTCGCCGGAGCCTTGATACTTATCTCGTATCGGCTTCTCGCCCAACTGGCAGAAGTCTTCGACATGCAGCTTCGTACCATCGTCCAGCCGATCGAAACGCCGGATGATGTAGGCAATTGCCTTGTCCTTCAACTCGACGAGCCCCAGCGGCGGCACCTCAATGCCCACCAACTCGGCCAACCGCATGGTCAAGTGTTCGTTCTGGGGAACAAAGGCAAAACGAGACGGCTCGGGCTTCAAGATGTACCGGCCACCGGCAGGCGCGATCTCAAAGCGAGACTTGTCATCCGAGAGCCGCAGCGACACCTTCTCCTGTACACCGGAGATGGACATTTTGCCCGCCATCTCAGCGGCTAGGCCCATCATCTTGGAAAGCTCGATGTCCAAAACGGGAAGCGTTGCTGTGCCGAACAGCGACTCCAGGCACTCGGCATGGTAGTCGAGGTCTTTGGCGGCGGGCTTCAAGCAGATTCGGCACGTTGCCATGTTCACACCGCCATGACGGCCTCGATCTCCACGGCCCCGGCGCAATCCCGACAGGTCGCCAACAACAGTCCGAACGCATCGTCCTTGGAGATCCTCAGCTTCTTGGTGGTCACATCCAGCAGCCAGCCTTCCGGCAGCAGATTCTCGAAGAACGGATGCAGACCCTGCGATACGTAGGGCTCGGCACGAAGAGGAAGCGTGAGCGAGACCGGCATGGCCGCGGGCTGTGTGAGCCACTCAGGCGAGTACGTGAACACCGTTTGGCCCCCATCCTCTTCGATGGTGCCGACGAGTATTCCGCTAAGTCTCACCTGTCCGACTCGTTTCATGACTCACCGTCCTCGCTGCGAGGTGCTTCCACCGGTCCGAGCATCATGCCGAACACCGCCAGCACTCGATTGGCGGCGTCCATACGGAGCGTCGATTTACCCCGTTCCAACTCGGAGACCAGCCGAAGACCGACCCCGGCCAGTTCGCCCAGTTGTCGTTGGGTCAGATGGTTCGCCAAGCGTCGTTGGCGAACCAACTCACCGATCCTCTTCGAACTTACAGTGGCAACGTCCTTCACGGTTCCGACCAGCCCGTTGGAGTGGTTTTGCAGATCGCTATTCCCGTTCGGGAACACAACGAAGTGTACGTTGGCGTTTGCGGAGGTCAAGCTACGATTTTCCCGAACGGGAAAATGAGGCGAACAACGGCTTTCAGGCTTGGTGGAGTCCCCTGATGTTAACCATGTTGTTCCTGATCGGGACAATCGTGCGGAAGTCGCCATCGGTCACCTGGAGATAGTGCCCTACGGCGATCGGGACACTATTGCCAACCCAGGCTGTCATTACGTCCCAAGGAGGCTCATGGGCCAGCTCGTTTCGCTTCCTGGCTGGCAGGCATGTTCTTGGTATACTCGCGGCCATGTGGAAGGCCGAGTTGAAGGCGAAGGGCATTGCACACGAAGCGGGGGCTCCGTAGCGGCACTACGTCCAGCCCCTGCGACACGCGGATCTGTGCCTTTGGCCCGTCCAACCCGACTCATCGCCGGAGGAGACACATGGCGGATTACGTTTGCCCCTGGTGGGCCGTCCCGTTCACCATCGACCCGCCCTTCCGGCGTTGGCTTCACGATCCCGACAGGATCGTCGGGCCCTACGTCCAGCCCGGCATGCATGTCCTCGATGTGGGCTGCGGTGTTGGCTGGTTCTCGATTCCGATGGCCAAAATGGTGGGCGCGCAGGGCAAGGTCATCGCCGTCGATCTTCAACCGCAAATGCTGGACATGCTCCGGCGACGCGCGGACAAGGCGGGGGTGCTCCATCGCATCGAGTTGCACAAGTGTGCCCAGGATCGGCTCGGAATCGATGTCCAGGCCGAGTTTGCCCTCATCTTCGCCATGCTGCACGAAGTGCCCGACCCGTCGCGGATGCTGGCTGAAGTTCGCGCCTGCTTGAAGCCCCAAGGCAGGCTGCTGCTGGCCGAGCCTCCTCTGCATGTGGCCGCCAGAACCTTCGCCAGCGAGGTGACGGCGGCGGAGACGGTGGGCTTCCGCATCGTCGATCGGCCCCGGATCCGCTGGACGCGGGCCGTCTTGCTGGAGAGAATCGAGGGCGATAGACAAGCACGTTGATCGCGTATCTAACGCCCCCAGAACGCGCTTCGTGAACCTGGCGCAGCCGACAAGTCAAGGAAAGGAAACCGTCATGCACACACGTCTTCACCTGCTCGCTTTCGCGTTCTTGGGCCTGCCGCTCCTATCGATTCAGCTAGCCGCGGGGCAAATGACGCGCATGGCGGCCCCGAACCGCGAGGACGCCGTGGTGGATTCCGCCACGGCGGTCCTCGGCGAGATCATGGCCATTCCGGGCCGGAGTATCCCCGCAAGCCTGCTGGCCAAGGCTGAGGGGATTGCCATCATTCCGGGAATGCTCAAGGGCGGATTCATTATCGGCGTGAAGCACGGCCGGGGTGTGATCGTGACGCGCGAAGCGGATGGCAAGTGGAAGCCGCCCATGTTCGTGCAGGTCACCGGCGGCAGTGTCGGCTGGCAGGCCGGGGTCCAGGGCACCGATCTGGTCCTGGTCTTTCGCACCAAGACCAGCCTGGCGAACCTGATGCGGGGCAGTTTCACCATCGGCGGCGCCGCCTCCGCCGCTGCCGGCCCGGTAGGACGCGAAGCCGAGGTGGCCACCGACGCCACTCTCAAGGCGGAAATCTACTCCTATTCGCGCAGCCGCGGTTTGTTTGCCGGCCTGGCCCTGGACGGTGCGGTGCTAAGCATCGATCAGGCCGCGACCAACTTCTATTACCAGTCGGTCGGTGGCAACCCCAGCGCACCTGGTCAGGCGGCCCCCATGCCGGCTTCCGCTGGCCGGCTGCTGGAGCAAGTCGCCAAGCATACGACCACCGCCGTTACGCCCCCGGGCAGCGTGGCCCCCGCCGCCGCGGCCCCCGCTGCCGTCGATGCGCAAGCCCTCCGCCGCCAGCTTGCCGGTTCGTGGCAGCAGCTTGCGGCGATCCTGGACGCCCCGTGGCGCACGTACCTCGCCTTGCCCGTTGAGGTCTACTCCGATGACCGGACGCCGTCGGCCGAGGCTCTTCGCCTTTCGCTCGACCGATTCACGAGCGTCGCCGGCGATACCCGCTACCAGACCTTGACCCAGCGTGCCGAGTTTCAGGCCACCTGGTCCCTCCTGCGGCAGTACTCCGCCACGCTCCTACCCACCACCACACAGCCTTTGTCGCTGCCTCCGCCGCCGCAGTAACTTCTGTTGCGGAACGCCGCCTGGAGGTCTGTCATTTTGGGAACACAGCCGGTTGTGGATCGTGCTCGCGCATGATCCGCATCAGTTCGGCCACGCAGCTCGGATCGCGGTGCAGCTTGTCGTGTCGCACGGAAATGAACAACTCGCTGCACACCCCCGCCTGCCGTGCGCTGGACACCGGAACCACGCCGTCGCTGAAGTCCCCGCTGAGCATCCTCCGGCTCGTGCCGATGATCGAATGCATCTGGACACAACGGTGAGCGGGCATCCGGGCAATGGCCGCAAGCATCGGATTGGAGGGTTCCAGAAGATCGACCGTCGTCGGCCGCGAGTCCCATAGGTATTCTCTGAAGACCGCCCGGTTGTTGTCCATCAATTGCTGGTACTGAGCCTTCTCGGTCTCGGAGTATCGCACCAAGCTCGAGGCGAAACGGCCGATGAGGCGGCGGCTCATGTTCGAGCCGCGATGCGGCGTTCCGATGAACACTACTCGTCTGACCAGGGGCGAGGGATCGAAAAAGAACATCCGCCGCAGTTGCTCGCGCACCGTGGGCACGGTGCACACCTCCTCCAGGGGCCGAAGGGCGGCGTGTTGCCACAGAATATCATAGGCGTAGCTGACCTGCAGCCGCGATACCAGCCCGCCCATGCTGTGGCCCACCAGGATCATCTGCTCCAGGGCTGCGTCCTGGTGTTGCGGGTCGAATTGTTCCCTTGCCAGAAGCAGCTTCTCGCGCAGTGCGGCCGCCGACTCCAGCAACTCGCCGCCTGTGGGATACTGAAAGAACCAGAACTGGTATCGTCGGCAGAGGTCGATCTGTACACGCAACGTATTGACCGTATCCACCCAGGTCATGGGGTCCGACCACAGGCCGTGGATGAAGACCACAGGGATTTTGCCGCGCTGATAGGGCTCCATCATCAGCAGCATCGGCTTGACGTCTGCGTCGTCCGGATTCAAGAAGCCTTCGGTGAACCGCCGTGGCGACTCGCGAAGCAGGTAGACCAACGGCGCCGAAAGGTCTCGCTCGATGCCCACGACCGCTGCACCGACGTGCACCGAGTGGAACTGGTGCGGATTATAGAACGTCAGCACCGCCTCGCCGCAACGTGCCTGGGCGGTTACGGCAGGGGCATCGGCCAGCCGGTCCGCGCTATGCAGGGGTCGAAGGATGGCCGTGGCCGGGAATGGCTGCTTGGGCCGGTAGAAGAGTTCCTGGCCGCAGGCATGCCGCACAGCGACCAGCGAAACGCCCAGACCGCAACTCCGGTAATGGCATTGAAGATCACTGGCCTGGAAGTCGCGTGCCGGCATCACCTGGCAGAACTCGTGCGGCTGCCAGGCGAATCCCTGGTAATCGATGGGAACCGCACGTTGCCCGCCGACATCGACAATCGCCAGATAGCCTCTGGGGTCAAGTCGTCT
The DNA here is from genome assembly GCA_937889015.1 of uncultured Planctomycetales bacterium. Taxonomy (GTDB): domain Bacteria; phylum Planctomycetota; class Planctomycetia; order Pirellulales; family Thermoguttaceae; genus CALARR01. The sequence goes on from CALARR010000125.1 coordinate 7,092, forward strand.
ATACCGGATTGCGGTCGAGATCAGCCGCTCAAGGCTTCGTTGGTACGTCTGCCAGGCGGCTCGGTAATCGGTATCGTATGTCTGTGCGAGGGATGCAGACTCCAAGTGCTGCCACGCATGGATCGCGGCCCGGTAGTACAGATCCACGCAGCCCTCGGCTTGCTCCTCCTCCTGCTGGACGCCAGCGGCACAGTACCTTTGGGCCTGGGCAAGGTCGCCGGGCGGGATGCAGACGAGATCTTGCGCCGGCAGCAACGTTACGTAGCGGATTTGTGGCGTAACGAGCGCGTGCCGATCGCGCAAAGCGTTCGTCTGACAGCCGAGAAGGAGAATGGCGCAAAGTAGGAGGGGGGCGCGCAAAGCCGAAGGGGATGCGGACGGTATTCCAGAATTCCTCACGCGGCCAATTCCATGCCCCATGGCGCCGTTGGCATGCTTGTTGAGCCCTGTTCAGCCACAAGTATACCACGCGATTATTGAGGTCACTGGCCTTCCCTTTCAGCATAGGCTGCAGCCCTGCACGGCAGGCTGCCGGTTGCCTAGCGCGGCCGCAAAGACGCCAGCGCCACCTGGATCAGCAGCGACACCAACAGGGCCAGGGCACACACCGCGTACATGGCCCCGTCTTTATCCATCACGGTCTCGCCCCATTGGGCCGCGAAAAGGCCAGCAAACGAGCCCATGCCCACCAGGCATTCGTTCACACCGATGTTGAACGACCGGCGCCCGGAGTTGCTGGCGTAGTACACGGCGGTGAAGTAGGCGTAGCCCAGATACGCCCCCAGGACGATGATCGCGGCGGCGCTGACCGGAAACACGGGGTTCAGCCACACCAGGCCCATCAGGATCGCGCCGGCGAGATGGAGAATCACCAGCGGCGTACGGCGGTAACGCCACCGGGCAAAGGCCGCCACGCGGTAACCGCATACGCCCTGCAACAGCATGTGCAGCGACAAGACCAGTCCGGGCAAGATCGGCAAGATTGCCGAACGCGCGCACATCGCCGGCCACAGGCTTTGCAGCGGGCGCTGCACGAACATCGCCGTGAAGATCAGGCACCAGCCGACCAGAACGTAGCGGGCGTCGGCCCCACGCGCACCGGGCGTCGCGTGGTCGGTATGCTCGTCGGCGCTCGCCATGGCGTGCGCTCGCGTGGGGTGCCGCAGCAGCGTCGCCAGGATCACAACTCCGACTAGCAGTGTCACCAGGCACAAGGCCAGGCTGCCCAGTTCGTACAGGCTGCCGGAACTCAAGAATCCCGCGGCGCTGCCCACGCTCCAGGCGCAGGTATAGCGCCCCACGGTCAGCGCCAGTCCGCCCGGCAAGGTTTCGCCGCGCATGAAGGTCTGAAACGAGTTGAAGAACAGGGCCAGGCAGATGAATAGCAGCACCTGGCACAGCATCTGCGGCGCAAAGGAGTTCACCAGCAGGCACACAACCCCCATGGCTGTGCTGCCGACCGTGCTGGCCAGAAGCAGGCCCCGCGCATTGCGGCGACTGAGCGTCATCCCGGCCAGCAGGCTCGTCACCATGTAAGCCAGTTGGCCAATGCCTCCCAGCCAAGCGCACTGCAGACCGCTGAGCCCGCGCTCCCCGGCGCCGTACAACACCGCGAAGAGCACGAGAAACACAGTCCAGTCCATCAAAGCTGGACAGATCTGAATGAACATGAAGAAGGACTCCGCAACCTCCGCCTGGCCCGGCCCCTGGCCTGAGGACGCCCCAGGCTGCACGATCAAGGCAGCAGTCTACAGGGAACGCCGCAGGCCCGCAACATAAGGCCGGACTTGCCCATCTTGACTCGTCCATTTCCCCGGCTACACTCAATCCTGGCTTTGAATACGAAATTCCCACCTCATATTTCCCCGAGAGACTCATGAAGACCAGCCTCCTTTTCCTCCCACTTTTCTGCATGACCACCGTGGCCGTGGCCGCCGACTTGCCTGCCGTGCCGGCCAGGTCGATCGCCAAGAAGAAGGAACTCCTCTTCTCCGATGACTTCAAGGGCGCCACGCCCGACAAGGTCTGGCACAAGGTTGTGCCGACGTTCGTCGTCGAGAACGGCGCGATGAAGGGCACGCAGACCCGCGACACGACCATTCCCGCGGCCGACGGCAAGCCCGAAGTCAAGGCCCATGCCGCCGTGCACGGGTTGGAGATCCCCACCAAGGACAGTGTCGTGGAATGTCGGATTCGCTTCGACGGCGCCACGATGATTGATGTCGAGTTCGACGACCGCAAGTACACCGGTTCGCACTACGGCCATCTCTGCCGCGCCCAGGTCCGTCTCAACGGCGTCACCATCATCGACGAGCGCGACGGCGGCATGCGCAACGACATCCGCGAAATGCGCAGCGACCCATCCAAGAAGGACGAAGTTGCCAAGCTCCTCGTCGGCCGACAAGTCACCTACCCCGCCAAGCTCCAGGCCGGACGGTGGTACAAACTCGTCGTCGAAACGGTCGGTGAGGAAATGCGTGTGACGCTGGACGGCAAACCTGCCGCCTACCTCAAATCGTCCGGCATCGCCCACGAGACCAAGTCCAAGATCGAGTTGGGCGTTGCCGGCAAGGACGGCTGGTTCGATGACATCAAGGTCTGGAACGCCGAACCGGTCAAGCGGTAGTTGCCCAAGGAAATCTGCCTGTTCGAAAAGAGAGGGCGAAGGCAACACTTTGTATTCCACACTTGCAGAAGCTCGTCTTCCCAGATCGCTCGCATTGGCGGCGGCGCTCCTGCTCATCGCCGCTGCGCGCCACGCGCCGGCGCAGACCGCGCGCGAGCCTTTGATGGCCTATGTCGGGACCTTCAGTTCTCCGCTGCACGACATGTTGCCCACGCAGGTGGACCTGCCGCCCGGGAATGGTCGCGGCATCCACTTGTTCCAGGTGAACCGCACCACGGGCGCGATGACGCCGGCCGGCATCCACGAGCTGGGCACCAGCCCGAACTGCCTGGCCCTGAATGCGGCCGGAACCCGGCTCTACTCGACCAATGAGACGGATCGCGTGGGCCCGGAGAAGCATGGTACGCTCAGCGCTTTCTCCATCGACCGGACAGACGGGCACTTGACTTTGCTCAACACGGTCGGTTCCGGCGGCGCCGGCCCGACGTACGTAAGCATTCATCCGTCAGGCCGCTTCCTGCTGGTGGCTAACTACTTTGGCGGTTCCGTGGCCGTGCTGCCTGTCCTGCCCGACGGCCGGTTGGGCAACGTTACGGATGTCAAGACGGATGCCGGCGAAATTGGCCCCACCAAAGCGACCAGCGCTCCGCCGGGCAGCTTCGCCTTCAGCGGACACGATCGGACTCACGCGCACATGATCCAGGCCGACCCCTCCGGGCGATTCGTGCTGCATGTCGACTTGGCCTTGGATCGCATCTTTGTGTGGAGGTTCGACGAGCAGCGTGGCACCCTGAACGCCAACGAACCGCACACCGTCTCGCTGCCTCCCGGTGACGGGCCGCGGCATTTCCACTTTCATCCCAATGGCCGTTGGTTCTACTCGCTGCAAGAAGAAGGCTCGACCGTTGTTCTGTTTGACTACGATGCGCAAGCCGGGCTTCTGACTTCGCGGCAAACGGTCTCGACCCTCCCGCCCGGCTTTGCCGGCAGCAATTTCTGCTCCGCGATCCTGGTCTCTGCCGACGGAGGATTTGTCTATGCTGGCAACCGCTTGCACGACAGCATCGGCATCTTCTCCGTGGGCCCCAACGGCGACCTCACGTACCTTGGCGAAGAGTGGACCAGAGGCAATTATCCGCGGAGCTTCAAATTCGACCCCACGGGCCGGTTCCTCTATTGCTGCAATCAACGCGGCGACAACGTCGCCGTATTCCAGGTGAATCGCAAGACAGGCGGCCTCACCTTCACCGGCCACTACACGCCGGTCGGCAATCCTTCGGTGGTCGTGTTCCTCGACCTGGCCAGCGCGGAGTGAGCCGCTGCGGCAGTCCAGGGAAGTGGTTCAGGCTTCCAGCGTTGCCGGCTTCTTGCCCGCGCACTGATTATTGTCCCTCAGATAAGCAATGCAACCAGGGCGACCAACGGGAGCCCGGTTTCAAGGGAGAAACGCCTGTACAACGCTGCATTCCTTTTCTGAACATCAATAGCCCCGCCCCTCACTTCGTGCCTGGCGAATTCTGCTGTGCCGCTTGCTCGATGGTGTCGCGCACGAACTGGGCGTGAAGCACAATGCCCAGTCCGAACGGGTGATGAATCGTGCGTTCCTCATACTCTGTCGTGATGCGCTCATCGTGGCGAAACTGCCCGAGCACAACGCCAACCACCAATGGGTGACCATCCGTACCAGCCACAAACACCGGGCCGCCACTGTCGCCGGGAAAGGTGGCGAAATCGGCCAGATAGGTGTGGTAGTCCTGCGCGGGCCGGAACGGATGACTGGCAAATATGCCCTGCCGAGCCACGGCGAACCCGGCCTTGTTGGCCTCGAAACGTTGCGGATACGTGAGCACGAACAGCGGACTGCAAATATGCAGCCCGGCGTCGGTCAATCGCGTCTCGTCAGCCAAGGCCGTCAGAGGCAAGGCATCGACCGGAACTGGAGGCGGTTCAGCAAGTCGCAGGACCGCCGTGTCCTCCGCGGTATGCCGCACCCAAAGCGGCTTCTTGTCACGGCGAATCGCCACGGTGTGATCGCGGCGCTGCAGGGAACCATCGCTTCGGCGCTCGCGCAGAACGACAATCGCCGTGTCTCCCTTCATACGCTCCAACACATGTGCCGCCGTCACGACATACAGCGCCTGGTCCGGCGGTTCCCGACGTACGAGGAAACAGGTCCCGGTCGAATCCGGGTGAAAGAACTTGAAGGTCGCATTGACCATCTCTGTGGCAAAGTCGCTGGCGCACGAGAGGGCGCAAAGCGTGGCATTCAGAATCACAGCCAGGAGCATGGGCCGCATTTGCAGGTCTCGCGATGGGCTGGCGCGCGTGGGCAATGCCTTTCCACTGCAGACAGTGTAGATGGGCCGGTACCACGTCACAAGTGGCGTCCGCAAAAATGGCCTCCGCAAGAAGACCCTGCGCCAACTGGCGTCGGATCGTTCGACAATGCCCTTGTCCCTCGGCGCCGACAGGCCGCGTCAGGCGGAGATGACCGTATGCCGCCTCCGGCACGAAATACGTCCCACTCCAAAAAGGCCTGGTTCACACTGACTCGCGCACGCGCAGGCCGATCAGCCCCGCCAGCCCGCAGGCCAGCAATGCTGTGACGGTATAGACGCCCGCGTTCGGGGAACCGGGCGCAAGACAGAGGCTCAAGGCGCCCACAGCCGGCCCCAAGCACATGCCGGCGCCGATCATGGCCTCGTGCCACCCGCCGTGCTCGCCTTTGGTCTCGCCGACGTCCATCGAATAGAACAGCGACGAGTAATAGATGAGCCCCACCGACACGCCGAAAACCACTTGGGCCCCGATGAGCAGGGGGAGGTTGGTCGAAAGCAGCAGCAAGCCGAAGCCCGCTGTCAGCCCCACGAACGATCCCACCAGCCAGCGAAATCGGTAGTGCCACCCTGTCCATTGCCAGAGCACAACGAAGGTTCCCAACCGAACAAACATCCAGATGGAGCAGAACAGCCCCGCCTGCGCTGTGGACAATTGCAGCTTCTGGGCCAACGCCGGAACGATCGCGGTCACGGTCGTAATCGCGATGTACGAGAAGGGAATCGCAAGCCACACCATGCGCAAGAACGTCTGGGGGCTGACCGGCTGTCTTAACGCCGACGCCTCCGGCAGATGCGGCGCCGCCACGGTCATCGGCAAGGAAGACGCCGCGGGCCAGGGCTGCTTGCTCACATGCAGCACAATCAGGCATATGCCGCAGTGGATCAGGGCGGGCAGCCAGAAGATGCTGTCTGGTCCGAGTGTCTCATACAGTGTCCCGCCGACAAAGAAGACCGCGGCCGCCGCCGCCGACCAGACGATGTTGTAGATGCCGATGTTCTTGGGAAGGACTTGATCACTGACACCGTCGCTCACCAGGGCTTCCAGCGTGGGCCAGGTAAAACACACGGCCGCCGTGCATCCCACGTACACGGCCAGGACTGCCGGCAAGGAAGGAATGAGCGTGCCCAGCGCCAGGCATACGGCCAGACTGCCGAACCCCGTCTTCAGCGCGGCGAGATAGCCAAACCGTTGGGCGAAGCGGCCCCCCTGCCACGCGGCGAACAGATACACAAAGCCGCCCAGTGCCGTAGTCAACAGATTGCCCAGGCTGCCGAAGCCAAAGCGATCGCGCAGCAAGAAGAAGATGTAGCTGCCGAAATACGTGGCGGCCAGGGCGTTCAGCCCTTCGATCACGAAGAAGACGGTCTTGGACTTACCTGGAGGCACAGAAGGCTGGTTTCGGCAGACACGCAAGACGAATCGGACCGCAACGGCCCAGCCTCAGCCCCAAAGCCGCGACGCATCACGGCAGCGGGTGCTCGGACGGCAGAAGCGTGTTGGGATCGGCTGCGGGATATCAATCACTACGCACAGACTCGGACCATACGCAAGGCCCCGATTCTACTCGCGCTGGCGTCTCCTAGCAAGGACTCGCCCTGCCCGATCCCGTCGGCTCTTGCGGAGACATGCGTTGGGGACTTATGCTGGTCAACCGTGACGTTTCCGTCCGTTGGCAGCACGATCCGACAACAATGAGGCAAGCATGAGCGATATCGCGCACCTGGATGCCGACAGCGCCAACGCCGGCATGATTTCCGCGGCCGAACAACGATTCGAACGCTGGCGCAAGATCTGCGGAGCGTTCGCCGCGCCGTTGGCCTTCTTCGTGACCTGGACCCTCACCGCCGAGGCCCTCACGCCGCAAGGCCGCAGTCTCTCGGCGGTGCTGGTCGCCGTGGCCGTGCTGTGGATGACCGAACCCGTCCCCTTGCCGGTCACGGCCATCATCGGGCCCACGCTCTGCATCCTGTTTGGCGTGGCCAGCGCCAAGACCGTGCTGGCTCCCTTTGCCGACCCGATTGTGTTCCTGTTTATCGGCAGCTTCATCCTTGCGCGGGCCATGATGCTGCACGGATTGGACCGCCGCCTGGCGATGGCTTTTCTGTCCCTCCGCTGGGTTGGCGGAGACCCGGTGCGCGTGCTGGCCGTGGTCGGCGCGGTCACCGCCACGCTCTCCATGTGGGTCAGCAATACGGCGACGGCCGCCATGATGTTCCCCGTGGCACTGGGTGTGCTCCACACCCTGCACGAGCTGCGCGATCCCAACGGCCGCACCACGCTCCGCGATTGGCCCTACGCCACCGGCATGATGCTCATGGTTGCCTATTCGGCGGCCATCGGCGGGATCGGCACGCCTGTCGGTACGCCTCCCAATCTGATCACCATCGGCCTGCTCGATTCGCTGGTCGGCTTGAAGATCTCCTTCTTCCGTTGGATGGCCTTGGCTGTGCCCATGCTGCTGCTGATGTGGCCTGTGCTGTTCCTGTTGCTGCGTGTGCTGCATCCGGTGGGAAAGATGTCCGACAGGGCGGCCGGCGACTTGCACGACTATCTGCGCCAGCAGCGGCTCAAGTTGGGACGTTGGACGGCCGGCCAGGTCAATACCCTCATCGCCTTTGGCGTGGCCTTGTTGCTCTGGGCCTCCTCCGGAATCCTCGCCATAGCACTGGACAAAGGGCACCCGCTGGCGGCGTTGCTGGAGCAGCGTGTGCCCGAATCGGTGGCGGCCCTGCTCGCGGCCTGCCTGCTGTTCGTCCTGCCGGTCAACCTGCGCGGCCGCTTCACGATGACCTGGGACGAGGCGGTCAAAATCGACTGGGGAACGATCCTACTCTTCGGATCCGGCATCAGCCTGGGAAAACTGATGTTCGATACGGGCGTGGCTGAGGCTCTGGGGCACGGCATCGTGGGGCTCACGGGCGCCCAATCGATGTGGGGCTTGACCGCCGTGGCCGTGGCCATGGGCATCTTCATCAGCGAAACCACCTCGAATACATCGGCCACCAACATGTTGGTCCCGGTGGTCATCGCCATTGCCCAAGCAGCCGACCTGAACCCGGTGCCTCCGGCTTTGGGCGTGTGCTTCGGGGCCAACTACGGCTTCATGCTTCCGGTTTCCGTGCCGGCCAACGCGATCGTCTATAGTTCCGGCCTGGTGCCGATCACCAAGATGATGCGTGCTGGCATCATCTTTGACATCTTGGGTTTCTTCCTCGTGCTGGGTGCGCTCCGCGTGCTCTGTGCGTTGTTGGGCTTCAGCCAGTAATCGGCGCTGGTCAGGCGGGATTCAACTCGCCACAGCATAATGCGGGGCGTGCGATGCCGCGCGCACCGGACGTCGTACCGGCAGCAGCCCGCTGGCCCAGGCCGATTGCACCGCGTATTGGTACACCACCAGCAGAAACCCTAGCACGAACGCGTTGATCAGGGCCAGCTTCAGCCACCAGACGACGTGCCAATCGGCCAGGAGAATCTGGACGGCCATCAGTACCGGCACATGGGCCAGATAGACCCAGTAAGACGAGTCGGCCAGGTAGCGGACCACCGGCATCGGCCGCGTGCAGAATCGCACGGCCAATCCGACCGCGCCCAGCGTCAGGGCCCAGCTCAAATAGACCTTCATGGACTGATACACACCAAAGGCTGGCGGCGGAGCGGGAATCGTCGATACCTCGCCGAAGGCCGGTCCTGGGTTGATCGCGGAGACGAGGGCCAATTGCGGTTCGATGCCAAGGCCACTGCCGCAGGCCAGTTGATCCGCGGCTGCAATCGGCGCGCCCATGCTATCCTGGGCGGATAACGGCCTCGGGGTGCGGAAATCCGTGGCCTCGGTGTGCACGCCCAACAGCAGGCCGGTTCCGATCAGCCACACCAGCCCTCCGCTTGCCAGATTCCACTTCCACACCTGCGCCAAATTGGCCAGATGCTGCTCTGTCCGTTGCATGGACCATCCGAAGAGGAAGTAGAACCAGTACATCACCACCAGAGCTGGCTGGGGCAGAAAGCTCATCCCCACCTCGGCGATGATCGGCCCACGCACGAACAGCACCACGACTAGCGTGGGCAGGCTCAGCACGAGCGGGGCCCAATAGCTGCGGCAACCGAAGGCCACCAGAGCATCCAACCGCAGCGCGGATCGGAGCGCGTCGCCCGCGGATGTGTGAATCGCCTGCCGCAGCAGAACCGTCAGTACGCAGAAGATCATCAGGTAGCTCAGGAACCAAAGATAATGCGGCCCACCTTGCGGCCAGAGGTCCCCCTCGCTCATGGCCTGGGCGATCGCGGACCAAACCGTACAGCCGTGTCGGTCCACGCGGACTTCCCCGACCTTGCGCAGCAGATGCACCACCGGCAGTAAGGTCAGGACACCGATCACCAGGGGCAGGAGCACCGCCTGACAACGGCTTCGCAGCATACGCAGGGCGCCGTCGCGAACACACAACCGACGCACGAGAAAGCCCGACACCAGGAAGAACATCGGCAACACAAACGCGTGCAGCAATTCGTAGGTCTCACGTAACACAAGCCGGGCCGGCCTGGTGCTGGACAGGTCCTGGAAACCTACCCAAACGGGGGTTGTGAAGGGCAGGGTGGCATGAGCGAACAGCACGGCCAGAAAGGCAAAAGCGCGCAAGGCGTCGAACGCGTGCAACCGGGCGGAGACTTGAGTCGGCTGTGTCATGTTCTGGCCCTCGGTGTTCTCCCTCAATACCGAGCTCCAGTCCGCTTGTGACACGCATCCGCCGGCCGATTCCGCACTGTTCGCCCGCAACTCTCGCCTTGGGGGTATCGGTGCCCCTTGTCGGTCTGCCCTATCGATGCTCAGATAGGCAGTGCGGTACGGTCCACCGTCGGACCATTTCCGACGTCCAAGGCGGCCCAAGCCGTCCCTTACTAACGCCTGTCAGCAGCGGTCCGGCACGGTGTCCCCAGCGACTCGTGATCGGCCCTTTCCGTCCCCGCCAAAGGAGAAGTAGCGATGTCAACCGCCGACAACCTTCAAGCAGCCTTCGCCGGTGAGAGTCAGGCCAACCGCAAGTACCTCGCCTTTGCCGCCAAGGCCGAGGTCGAAGGCCGACCGCAGATCGCCAAGCTGTTTCGAGCCGCAGCGGCGGCCGAGACCGTTCATGCCCATGCCCATCTGCGTGCTATGGGCGGAATCAAGGACACGAAGCAGAACCTCCAGGCGGCCATCGCGGGCGAGGCCTATGAGTTCCAGCAAATGTATCCGGCCTTCATCAAGGAGGCGGAAGCCGAGGGCAACCGTGCGGCGCTGATCACGTTCCATAACGCAAACGCCGTCGAGAAGACGCACCACGATCTGTATCGCGGCGCATTAGAGGCCTTCGAGGCGGGGCAAGATCTGCCGGCGGCCGCAATTCATGTCTGCGACGTCTGCGGCCACACGGTCGTGGGCGATGCCCCTGACAAGTGCCCGGTCTGCGGTGCGGCGAAGAACCGGTTCAAAGAGGTCGCCTGACTTCTCCTCGACCTCCGTCCCGGAAAGAACCGGGCCAAGAAACGCCTCGTCAACGGTCACGCTCGTGTTCGGTGCGGGTCGCGCCGTCCAGCAACGTGAACCATTTCTCGAACGGTTCGTTCGAGTCGGAAGGGGTCTTCGCATGCCGATGTCGCGACCTGGCCGACGAACTGCCGCCGGTTTCTGTGGCGGCATGCGCGTCCGCGCACAAGTCGCTCAACTCGCTGAAGACTTCGTCGACGCTCGGGACGTGTAGCGTAAGAGAACGTTGCATGGTGTGTTTCTCGAACGTTCGGCTTGGGGGATCGCGACCCTCCAGATCAGGTCGCTGCGAACTTGAGAAACCCTACATCCGCCCGGTGAATCAGCGCTGCGCAACGCGGAAAACCACGCGGGAAGCCCCCCTGCGGCCGGCCTGTCTATGCCGGTCGTGCGGAATGCAGCACGCAGCCACGGCCCGGTAGGGTAGATATCCTCCGGGATCAGCAGCGCGACGGGCCAGGCCTCCTGCCGCCGGGCCACTTCCGCAGCACCCAATTCTGGCGCCGAGCGTCGCCCCACTCGCCGCAAGACATGCCCCTGGCTCTTTGGCCGGCAATGCGCAAAAGTGCGCCTTGCAGCGTAATCTCCCCATGCACACAGGCGCCCAGCGGTCTACTTCGCCGTGGACTTCCCTTCGGCCGCCGGCCATTTCCACACGCGCGAGAACGCCCCCACGGACTTGATCTCGCCATTGAGGGTCGTGGTGGAACCGAGGTAGTAATTGTTGTAGACCAGCGCAACGACTTCCGTCTTCCCCAGCAGATCTACGGCGATCTTTGCCAGGACGGTACTCTGCACGGCGTCGGTTGCGGCAGCCGTGTAGACTACCTGCTTGTGGGCCTCGTAGCCGGGATTGGTGACCAAGAGCACCGCGCAAGCCACAATCAAAAGGAGCAAAACAAGCCGTCCGAATCCGAACATGATCGCGGGACTCCTTTCTTGAGGGCCGACACCAGAACCACCACTGCCACGTCGAGCGGCCCAGCAGGATTGAAATGCCGATAGATTCGGGGCCAACTCCAAGGTCAGGGCCGAAGTTCGAAATCGTACGACAGCGATTGCTCCTCGCGCGCACAAAGCCCGGATTCCAGCCGCGTGGGCTGGAATCCGGACAGAATCGCCATCGGTCGGTGGATCGCGCCGCGATCCATCGAAACTGCCACAGACTATTGCGTCTCAGGCAAGTAATGCCGGGAGGCCGGTCTTCCCGGACAACGGCTGGGACAGCCACGACATTCCTTTTCTGACACCCAATAATCGCGCGCATCCGCCAGGCCAGAAGCCGGCAATCAAACCATCGTCTTGAGCCCCTTTAAGGCTACAAGCTTCACGACGTTCTTGGCGGGCTTGGCCTTCACGATCATCTCTTGCTTGGTGAAGGGGTTGATGCCCGTGTGTTCCGCGACGGCCGGCTTGCGTACGACCTTGATCTGCAGCAGATCGGGGATCGTGAACGCGCCCGGACCACCATCGGCCAGGTTCTTCTGAATCAACGCGGCAAGCTCGCCGAACAGCCCGGCCACCTGCTGCTTGCTGAGCCCAGTCGCTTCGGCCAACGCGAGCAGAACCTCGGTCTTGTTCAGGGGCTTCTTGGCTTGCTGTTCGTCCATGTAGGTTCCTTTCAGTGAAGAGGCCATCCGTCGCAGGGGGGGGCGACGGTTCGGCGGTAAAACGGCAACCATATCAGGTCCGGCAACGCTCCGCCAGAACGAATTTGTCCACAGTGGGCGAGCTTTCTCCAGCTTGCCTGGGTTTCGGAGTCTGGGTTGCTCTTGAATGACTGCGCATCCGTCGCGTCCCGGTCGGGCCTGGGGCGCTCCTGGTCGGCGATCGATGCCTCACCGATCTTCGCTCGGAACGAAGGACCTGGCCGCACCTCTTGGGGGCGGTCCTCCGCGGCCTTCTATTTCAGCAAACGCTGGGCCACCTGGACCAGTCCGTCCTCGTCATGGCTGGAGACGATCCAATCGGCAGCCGCCTTGACCTGAGGTTGGGCATTGCCCATCGCCACTCCCAGCCCCGCGGCGCGGATCATGGGAATGTCGTTCACATCGTCGCCCACCGCGCAGATACTCTCCTCGCCGATGCCCCATTGCTCGGCCAGCCGGTGGATCGCCGACCACTTGGTCACGCCGTCGGCCGAGAACTCGCACATGAATCCGGTGTAGCGTGGGCTGCGCAGCACATGGGTGTGCAACTGCCGGGGCAACCCCTGGTGCAGCGCGTGTTCCAGATTGAGCATCTGCCCTTGCGTGCCCATTGTGAAGCCGGCGAAGATCTCCGGCGGCGGATCGGACACCAACTGCGGCCAGTGGTGGCCGCAGTCCGGGTTCATTTCCAGGTACTCGGCCAACTGGCGCGTTGAGACGTCCATGCGCGGATAGTAGAAATCAAAGCCCTCGCTGAACGTATCGGCGTAGATAATCGAATCAAATCCGTGCTCGGCCACGATCGCCAGCGTGCGACGCAGAAGCCCCTGGTCGAACTCCGCGCGATACAGCGTGCGATGGTCCAACGGATCCTTGACCAAGGCTCCGCTGGCCGTAACCAGTGGGACATCGATTCCCAGTGGCTCGACCAGCGGCAGCGTCCGACTGTAGCGGCGGCCAGTAGCCAGCACGATGCGGATCCCCGCCTCGGCCACCCGGCTCAGGGCCACGCGTGTGGCCGGTGTCAACTCGTCACGGCTGTTGACCAGCGTCCCGTCGATATCAATGGCCAGTAAACGATAACGCAGCATGAAACCTCGCCCGGCAATCCTTCCCAGTCCCAACAGTAACCAGTTGCCGCAACACGCACAGGAGTTCAGACGCGCAAAGGTGTGCCCAGGCGTTTCGGCTCCTTCTTCGTATAACTCGTACGTTCCGCGGTGTCTCTTGTGGCCCACAGCTTGCCGTGAAGTTCATCAGCCGGGCCGGTCCTGGTTGCCCTCGCACAGCGCCGCGCGCGAGTGCTCACGCTCCAGGTAGCCGCGGCCCTGGCGGATGCCGACGTGGTCCCAGGGCAGGGGAGTGTCGAGCGAAACCGTCTGATGCAAGATCTCCTCGATTGCCAAGCCAGCCTCGGCCAAGGCTTCCCACCACAATTCGGCCCGCAACTGGTCGCTCCAGGCGTCGAACCGCGCCCCGCGCCGCCATACGTCTTCGATGACCGGCCCCAAGCGCCGATCGCCCCGCGACAGCACGCCTTCCAGCAGGCTGGCTTCCACGTCGTGGCACTTGATCTGCACGGCCCGCGTGCGCACGCGCCGCCGCAGGTGCTGATGAGCCGCGCGGAAATACTCCCGGGTCTGCATCGGCGCCCACTGGTAGGGCGTTTGCGGTTTGGGCACGAAGTTCGATACATTGACCACGACCGTCGGAGGCCGGCCGCGGATCTGCCGTCCCAGGTCCACGATGGTCTCGGCCATCTCGATCATCCCGTCCAGATCCGCCTCTTGTTCGCCCGGCAAACCGCACATGAAATACAATTTCACCCGGTGGAATCCCTTGGCCAGCGCGCTGCGGCAGCCTTCGTACAAGTCCTCGTTGCGAATCCGCTTGCCGACTTGCACACGCATTGCGTCCCGAGCCACTTCGGGCGCCAGGGTCAATCCCGATGTGCGATCCGTGTTCAATAAATCGCCGATCGTGCGAAGCTGCTCGTTGATCCGCAGACTCGGCACGGAAAGACTCACGCCCAGGGGGCGCAACTCTTCCTGTAGACGCCGCACCAGCAGATCGAACTGCGGATAGTCGCTGGTCGACAGCGACAAGAGCGAGACCTCGTTGTAGCCCGTGTTGCGATACGATTCCACGGCCGCTTCGACGATGGTCTCAACCCGCCGCCAACGCAAAGGACGCTTGAGCGTCGTGCTCTGGCAGAAGCGGCAGCGTCCCGGACAGCCGCGCATGATCTCCACGGCAATTCGGTCCTGCACGCACTCCACGTTGGGCACGACCGGCCGCGTGGGCAGCGGCACAGCGTTCAGGTCGGTCAGGACGGCGGGTGAGACTGTCTCGGTAATCCCCTCGTGCAAGGGTTGCAACCGTCCACGCGCGAGTCCACCAGGCGGAGCGTAGAGGCCGGGCACATAGATGTGCGGCACTTGACGCGCCATGCGCAGCAGGGCCTCGCGGCGATTGGGCGCACCGGACCGGCATTGCAGCCAGGCCTCGCACACCTGGGGCAGCGTCTCTTCGCCATCGCCGATGACGAACAGGTCGAAGAAGCGGGCCATGGGCTCGGGGTTCATCACGCCGGGCCCTCCGGCAATCACCAGTGGATGCTCCAACTGCCGCTGATCCGCTGCCAAAGGAATCCGGCCCAGATCGAGGATCGTCAATACATTGGTGCAGCACAGGTCATACTGCAACGTGAATCCCAGCACATCGAAGCAGGGTAGGGGGGTAAAACTCTCCAGACCGTACAACGGCAATTGGGCCGCACGAAGCAGGTCCTCCAGATCTCGGCCCGGAGCAAACACCCGCTCGCAAACCCAATCCCGATGGCCATTCATGGCCGCATACAGAACCTGGAGCCCATGGTGGCTCATGCCGATCGCGTAGGTGTCCGGAAAGGCCAGGCATACCTTGCCCCGCACCTGCCGATGGTCCTTAACCACCGCGTTCAGCTCTCCCCCAATATACTGGCCGGGCGTCTGCACTCGTGGCAGTAACTGGTGAACCACACGCTGCTTAAGTTCCTGGTTCGTCATGAAATGCCGTCTTTGCCGCTGGAACTAACTATCAGATTCGTTCGCCAGGAAGAAGCCTTGTGTGCCACAATAGAGCACCCAACCGGGTGGTTGTTTGGTGTGCCCAGTGGATTCCGGTGGCTAATTATCGCACTTGGCAGCCTCGCAGCCCAGAGGCTGATTGGCCCGCACGCTTTGCTTGGCCCATAATTGGTATAGCGGCAGGGTAGGGCAGGGCAGGGGACCTCACGGCGCAACACTATGGCACGCAATCTCTTTCTATTGGCCATCCACGTGGCTTGCCTGGCTGGTTGGGGGCTGGGATCCCGGGCCGACGCCCAATCCCGGCAGAACTGGGCCGATGCGCGCAACCGGATGGTCGACGAGGAAATCGTCGCTGCGGGGATCAAGGACCCGCGCGTGATTGAAGTCATGCGCAAGGTTCCGCGGCACGAGTTTATGCCCTTGGCCCAACGCAAGTGGGCCTATCTGGACATGGCCCTGCCGATCGGCGATTCCCAGACCATCTCGCCGCCTTTTGTCGTGGCCAACATGACCGAGCAACTGGAGCCCAAGCCCACGGACAAGGTGCTGGAGATCGGCACCGGCAGCGGCTATCAGGCGGCCGTGCTCAGCGGATTGGTCAAAGAAGTGTACACGATCGAGATTGTTCCCTCGCTAGGTCAGCGTGCGGCCAAAACCCTGAAGCAACTCGGCTACCACAACGTGCACGCCAAGGTCGCCGATGGCTACAAAGGCTGGCCCGAACACGCGCCTTTCGACAAGATCATCGTCACCTGTTCGCCCGAAGGTGTCCCGCCGCTGCTGCTGGCGCAACTCAAAGAGGGCGGCCGCATGGTGATCCCTGTGGGCGAGCGGTATCAGCAGACCCTCTATTTGCTGAAGAAAGAGAAAGGCAAGTTGGTGCCCGAAGCCCTCAAGCCGACCCTCTTCGTCCCCATGACCGGTCAGGCCGAGGCCGCACGCAAGATTCAACCCGATCCGGCCAATCCCGAGATCCGCAACGGCGATTTCGAGGAGGTCACCGGTAACCCGCCACAGGCCGCCGCCTGGCACTACCAGCGTCAGGCGACTTTGGTCCAATCGCCCGAGTCCCCCTCCGGCCAACGCCATCTCAGTTTCCGCAACACCACCCCCGGTCGCCCCAGCCAGGCCCTGCAAGGTATCGCCGTCGATGGCCGCAAGGTAAAACAACTGGAGGTCGTGCTTCGAGTCCGAGGGCAGGACATCCGCCCAGCCCAGGCCGGCGCCGCCTTTCCACGGATGATGATCAGTTTCTATGACGAGAACCGTGCCCCAGCCGGCGACGTGAGCCTGTTCCAATGGCGCGGCACCTTTCCCTGGCAGACAGATCGCCAACGAATCGACGTTCCACTCCGGGCCCGCGAAGCCGTGATCCAACTGGGCATGCTCGGCGCCCTTGGCGAACTCTCGGTCGACGACATCCAGATCAAGGCCGTCAC
The DNA here is from genome assembly GCA_937889015.1 of uncultured Planctomycetales bacterium. Lineage (GTDB taxonomy): Bacteria > Planctomycetota > Planctomycetia > Pirellulales > Thermoguttaceae > CALARR01. Next base: position 23,738 of record CALARR010000125.1, read on the forward strand.
GCCAGAACGGTGAAAGCCGGGGCGGGCTCGTGCGGTTACGCCGAAGGGGGACCGCGCGCGTTCCGTCCCTTGCGCGACGACCCTTCAGACGTCATCGTTCCTGAACCGAAACGCCTCGCCACTCATCTCGTAGCCTGGCCGCAGGCCGACATTCAGCAATAGTCCGACCGCCACGCTGTGGGCCAGCAGTCCCGATCCCCCGTAGCTCACCAGCGGCAGCGACAGCCCGGTCACCGGCAACAGCCCCACGGTCATCCCTGTGTTGATCAACACCTGCACGCCGAACAAAGCCGCAATTCCTGCGGCCAGCAGTCGTCCGAACGGTTCCTGACAATCACGGGCAATCATGGAACCTCGCCACACCAGCAGGCCGAACAATCCCAGCACGATCCCCAGTCCCCAGAGCCCTAACCGCTCGCCCAACAGGCAGAAGATGAAGTCCGTACGCGATTCAGGCAGGACGTATACAGCAGAGTCGTCGACCGCCTGGCCCCCTAACAGACTTCCCCACACGCCCCCCAGTGCCAGCATGCGCTTGGCCTGGTGCAATTGATAGGTGTCATCACGCGGCGTCTGGCCGGCTTGCGTCTGTTCCCAGAGAGCCGTCACGCGAGACCGCTGTTCGCGACTCATCTGTGACCACAGCAACGGCAGCACCAGCAGTCCCAACGCCGCATAGCAGACCAAATCACGCCCTCGCGCCCCGGCGACCACCAACATGATCGCCAACACCGGCAGAAAGACCATGGCCGTACCCAAGTCGGGCTCACGGAGAATCAACAACACCGGTACCAAGGCAATCATTACCGGCATCAGCAGGCCGGCCAGGCGACGGTGACTGTCACGGTGCATCAGGTATCGCGACAAGACAATCACGAACGCCACCTTGGCAAACTCTGAAGGCTGGAGCCCCAGCGGACCCAGGCGCAACCAGCGATGCGCGCCATTCACAGCAGGAAAGAAGTACACGGCGACCAACATGGCCAAAATGACCGCGAAGATCGCGTAGCTCCAGCGGCAAAGCCGTCGGGAACCGATCCACGGCAGCCCAAGCATCACGCCCGCCGCCAACACAGCCCAAACCGCTTGCTGCACCAAGTAACGATTCGAACCGCCGGTCAGGTCGGCACTGCGTGCCAGTCCAAGCAGCCCCAGCATCACCAACGCCACTGCCACAGCCACGATCGACCACGGCAAGCGATGCCAAGGGGACGAGTTCATGCAAGGGTCGTTGGATAGGGGGGGACTGCCTGCCGATGAGGCGAGGCCAGTTTCGTGGCGGATTATACTCCCTGCATCCCTCGACCGCCGAGAGCGCT
>CALARR010000126.1 GCA_937889015.1 uncultured Planctomycetales bacterium
ATGCTCTTCATCTGCCAGGCGTCGAGCGACTTCAACTTGGCGCCGCTGCCCCGTGCCTGCAAGGAGACTCCGAGGCTGTCCTCGCGGCCGGGGTACACGCGTACGGCCACGCACTGCTTGCCATTCGCAAAGACCTCGACGACGCTCTTGTCGATGAAGACCTGCAGCTTGAGCGGCTCCTTCTTGCCCAGGTACAGTGGGGCGGTCTCCGGGGCACGCGACTTTGCATCAGGCAGGACCGATGAGCAGGACGTGTCGATCGAGATCACGCTGCTGACCATCGTGCCCCGCTGGTCCCCAAACTCGCGATGCCGGTAGCCGCGTTCCGGAAAGAACAGGATTCGCGTGGTCTCTTCCTTGTTCGGGGACCGCAGCACGTTCAACTCCAGCACCTGGGCCGCCTGGCAGTCGATTTCCGCGATCAGCTCCAGGGCGTTGCCTTGGATGCGCTCGAGCGTGACTTCCTCGTTCGCCGGCAGAGCCATCCCCTCGACGCGCCGGTGGTCGTAGCGCAAGGAGGCGTTGTCGCCGGCCGGTTCGATCCGGATGACGTCGATCCCGTCGTCCTGGTTCAGCGTCAAACGCCTGGGCAGAGACATGATCTGGTTCCAACCATCGTGTTTCTTCCCGGGGTTCATATTGAAGATGACGATCACTCCTCCCTGGCCGTCGGGAACCGCCGAGGGGGCGTGAACGCCGCTGGGGCCGGAGGGGCCGAAGTTGAAGTCGCCGCCATCGGTCACCACGAACTTGTCACGCTGCTGGTCGTAATCGCCCAACAGGTACTTGCCGCCGCTCTTGTGGCTGTAGTGGATCAGGATGTGCTTGTCGCCGATGGGCCAGAAATAGGGGCAGGCCCCGTCATCGCCGATCACGCCGTAGCGGTCATTCTCCAGGAACGGGTGCAGGTATTCCCAAGACGTAAGGTCCTTCGAGCGGTGCAGGAACTCCGCACGCACGCGCTTCCCGCCGGGGCCGTCGGGCAACTGGCCCGCCGTCAGGGCGTAGTAATAGTCCCCCTTCTTCCAGATGCAGGGGTCGAAGATGTTGTAGGGCAAGGGGGCGTCTCCCGGCTTGGCATAGGGAATCACCGCCTTGCCGGTGACCTTCTCCCAGTTCAACAGAAATGGGTCGCTGGACACCGCCACCATGCTGCCGACCATGGTGCCGTGGTACATTGCGATCACCCGGTCCGCCTCCACCAGGGCCGAACCCGAATAGCAGGCGCGTTCCGGGTCGGGGTAGATGGCGTAGGGCAGATCGCGCCAGTGGATCAGGTCGGCGCTGATCGCGTGCCCCCAGTGTTGGCGCGAGTCTTCCGGCGGGTAGCCCTGGTAGAACATGTGCCAGTTCCCCTGCCAGAAACACAGCCCGTTCGGATCGTTGAGACGGTTCTCCGGGCTGGTGAAGTGATACAGCGGATGATGCGGATCCTTGAGGATCTTGGCGCGCGACGCGCGGAAGCGCTGCAACAGCGGGTTCTCCGCCAACTGCTTCTCCTGGTCCGCGAGCGTGCTGGCGAAGGTGAACTTCGGCACCTTGGAAACAAAGTCCTTCATTTCCAGGAGGCTGGCCGGGTACGTCTCTTTCACCGGTTCGTTGGACTGCACGATGTGGTCGATGTTGATGTGGCCCCAGCCGCCGGTGTGGTTGTCCACGATCTGCAGCACGGCCTTCTTGCCGGCAAACTCCGCAACGTCCCACGCATGCGCAACTAAGACCTCGCGGTTCTCGTCATCCTTCACCGCCGGGCCAACGGCGGTGCGCACGACTTTGCCGTCCACCAGCAGATGGATGCAGGTCATGCCGACATGATTTCCGCCGCCGACCAGGAAGTTGATGTGTTTGCGCTGAATGGTGAACTCCGGCGACGTGAGTGTGCCGGTGGTCCTGTCCCCGCCAAGATAGCTGTTTACCAGTCCCTGTCCATGATGCCCCGTGACCCGGTTCTTCGGCATAACGTTAGCCACGGCCGGGCGCGAACCGAAGGCTTCGCCCTCGACCTTCCAATCGCCGTAGTCCTGCCCCTCGAAGTCGGCAAGCACGATGTCATCGGCATGGCTGAACTGGGGGCTGAGGGCAAGAACGAGGGTGACGAGCAGTCTCATAATTCCTCCTTACGGTAGATCGGCATGGCGCCGGGGTGGGTGCAGACCATGGCGGCAAGCTTGTTGGCGCGCTGGTTGATCTCGTCAAGCGGCTGTCCGGCCAGCAGGCCCAGCGTCCATGCCGCCGTGAAGGCGTCGCCGGCGCCCACGGCGTCGACGACTTTCACGCCAATGCCGGGGTGTTGCGACCAGGCGCCGTCGGCCAGCAGCAGGCTGCCAGCCGCGCCGCGCGTCAACGCGATGGCACGCAATTGGAAACATTGCGCCAATCCCGCCAGCTGACCGCGCACGTCGCCGCCCAGGCCGAACATCGAGGCGAGCACGGGCAGTTCGGCGTCGTTGAGCTTGAGGGCATTGGCCAATACTAGTGACGACTCGATAATCTCGCGCGAGTAGAAATGCTGGCGGAGGTTGACGTCGAACACGCGCCAGGCGGAGGCCGGCGTGGCCGCCACGAGGCGGTGGATGCTGTCTCGCGAAATGGCGCTGCGCTGCGCGAGGCTGCCAAAGCAGACCGCGTCGGCCTGCGCGGCAAAGGCCAGCGCGTCGTCGTCCACGAGGATGCGGTCCCAGGCGACGTCTTCGTGGATCGTGAAATGCGGCTGGCCGTCAGCGGCGATCTCCACCGACACGGTGCCGGACGGCGCGCCCGGGTCCACACCGACGCTGCCGGCCGGCAGGCCCAGTGCGCGCAGGCGATCCAGAATCTCGCGACCTAGCGGATCGTCGCCCACGCGCGAAACAACGCGCGCCGTCGCGCCGAGGGCGTGGGCGTGGTAGGCGAAGTTGGCCGGCGCGCCGCCCAGTTGCTTGCCGGACGGCAACAAGTCCCAGAGGATTTCGCCGATGGCGAGAATACGGACGCTCATGGTCTTCCTCGGAGCATCACGGTTTCGCAACCCGTTGCGTGTCTGAATCTAACCGGACAGGCAGACTGTTGTAAGTACATCTCTGGCAGATTATCCTGGAAAGCTGTCATGACAATCGTCCCGGTTGTAAGTAGCAGATCTATGGCCGGCGAGCCCAAACATCGGGAGATTTCCCGCCAACTCCGCAGCGAGATCAGCCAAGGACGCTATGGTCCGAGAGGCCGATTGCCCAGCGAAGCCCAACTGATGGACCGTTTTCAGGTCTCGCGCCCCACCGTGGCCCGCGCCCTGCGCGACCTCCAAGAGGCGGGCCTGATTGAGCGCCGGGCGGGGGCGGGCACGTTTGTGCGTTCCGACGCGCCCGACGGGGCGATGGCCGGCACCCGGCAACTCGGGCTGCTCATCCCCGGCTTGGGCTCGACCGAGATCTTCGAGGTGATTTGCGGGGAATTGGCCAGCCTGGCGCGCGTCCGCGACTACAACCTGCTGTGGGGCGGCAGCACGCATCCGCGGTTGAATGCCGACGCCAGCGTGGACGATGCCCAGGAGGTCTGCCGGCGGTTCATTGATCGCAAAGTGGCCGGTGTGTTTTTTGCCCCCTTCGAGCACATCGAACGCAAGGAGGAGGTGAACCGGGGATTGGCTGAGAACCTGCGCCAAGCGGGCATTGCCGTGACCCTCTTGGACCGCGACCTGGGCGGTTTTCCGTCCCGCAGCGAGTTCGACCTGGTGGGCATCGACAACTTCGCCGGGGGCTACGTGCTGGCCGAGCACCTGCTGAAACTCCGTTGCCGGCGGATCGTGTTCGTGGCCCGGCCGCTTTCCGCGCCCACGATCAATGCCCGGGCCGCCGGTGCGCGCGAGGCCCTGACCGCGCGCGGCTTGCCGATCCCGCCCGATTTTGTGCGCACGGGCGAGCCGCACGATGCCGCGTTTGTCGCCTCGCTGGGGGCGGGCCGGGACGTGGACGCGATCATCTGCGCCAACGACTACACGGCCGCCTTGCTGATGCGGACCCTGGAACGGATCAACGTGCCCGTGCCGAACACCGTGCGCCTGGTCGGGTTCGACGACGTCAAGTACGCCACCCTGCTTTCCGTGCCGCTGACCACCATCCACCAGCCGTGTCGGGAGATCGCGGCGACCGCCATGCAGGCGATGCTCGAGCGGATCGTGGCCCCCACCTTGCCGCCGCGACACTTGGCGCTCACGCCGCGGTTGGTGGTGCGCGAGTCGTGCGGGGCCTATTTGCCCTAGGCCGTAGGGGGCGGAGGACCACGGGCAGACTGGGCGGCAGAACGATCTGCGTCTGCTCCCAATTCCTGCCGCACATGACCTCGCGCTGGCCGGACGGGGCCACCGACAATGCGGAGGTCAATCGTGGATCCCTTCCAACGCCCTGTCTTCCGGCCCCGTCACAGTTCTCTTTTGCATGGCGGCGGCCGATTCGACGAACTGGTCCAACAAGCGACGCAGGGTTCCCACTTCGCCGCCGGACGGATCCAGGGGGCAGGGAAATGCCTCTGCCGCCAAGTCGCGCGCTTGCCGCCCCTTGATGCACGCGCGCTCGAACCGAAATGCAATCGATTGCGAATCACTCGACTGCGTGAGAAAAAGATGGAACGCGCTGTGGAAATCCGCCAACCCTTCGGCAAAAGGCTGGTAGACGCGGAACAGCTCTCGTAAGAACTTCAGGTCCTCCTCAGGCGCCGGCGGCGGCCCGAACGCGAGGGCCCGATCGATGTAGCGCGCTCCCTTCTGGTTGAGTTCCGCCACGACGCTCCAACGCCGCGCCAGCCGCCGGTGCAGTTCTTGGCGATCGATCTTCAGTGCGCGGAAGGCCGCCAGGTACTTCTCGTTGTCGATTTCAGGGCCCCAGGTCTTCGAGTCCAGCGCCAGGTGTCGCCAGTGGGTGGGGATCGCGTACGCACGATTCCACGTCGCCGGCAGGTAGCTGTTCCCGTAATGGGCACGGCTCGACTTCGGAGCCTGGATCTCCACGTCGGGAATCCAGGCCGATTCTCGATAGAAGTCGGCCATCACGGGCCCAGCTTTCTCGCCGTACAACAGCGCGCACGCCCGGTGGTACAAACCGCCTGCACCGAAGATCGCCTCGGGCTGGTTCTGGTCGTAGACGTAACGATGATAGAGCGTCGAAGCTTCTTCGTAGGTCAAGGGGTCGCAGCCACCGGGCGCGTGCGCATTCCAACTGTACTCCGCGTTGATGACCGCCATCGGTTCGCCATAGAAATCGCCGCTGAAGTTGTACATCGTGCGCGCCCCGAGAAAGGCGGCATTCAAACTGGGCGCGCCGCTCAAGGGGTAGTCCGTGAAGTAGTTGTCCGCACCGCCCGCAAAGAACAGATAGACGCCTGTGCGCACTCCCACGGCGTTCATCGCCCCGACGACGTGGTCGATCCACTTGCCACCGCCCCACTTCTGCCGAAAGACTTCGCGGAAGCCGAACTGAATGTTGTTGGCCCGGGGTAACTGAACGGCGATGTTCTGCCACAGTTCGAGCACCTCGGACCAGTCGTCCGAGGCGGGCGAATCCGGCGAGTAGGCCGGCGAGACGAGGATGATCTGGCAGTCGCGCGCGGCGTCGTAGCCGCCGTCGGGATTCTTCACCGTGTTCACGGCTCGCACCAATGCGGAGTAGCCGTGGGCCAGCGCGCCCGCGCCGCCGTCTCTGGCTGCCAAGGCATCGTTGCTCCAACGCGCGCGACAGCGCTCGCAGCGTTGCTTCCAGAAGGACTGCGCCCCGTCAAAGCCGCTGAAGTCCTCGTGGTGGATGTACACCGCTCCGGGCTCGACCGCCTCGACGAAATGCCGCAGTTCCTCGGCCTTTCTGCGATTCAGTTCGTCATTCGAACGGCAAGTCCCAAGGACCGCCGGATCGATCTCTTTGGCAAAGGTGTGACGAGCGGGAAATCCCATGCAGCGGTACGTGGGACCATCCGGGGACTGTTCATGGTTCTTGGAGCCGGTTCCCAAGCCGTTCGACAGTTCCGTCTCGCTGGGCCGCCCGACCTGGCCGTGACGGTTTTGGGATAGGTTCTTGGAGCCGGTTCCCAAGCCGTTCGACAGTTCCGTCTCGCCGGGCCGCCCGAGGTGGCCGTGACGGTTCTGGGATACGTTCTTAAAAACCTCGCCCAGGTACGGCGCATCCTCGTAGATCGGCCCCCCCTGGTAGACAAGGCCGTAGCCCGCGCCGTAGCCGCCGAAACACAGGCTGATGCCGCGTGCCCGGGCATAGCGGTTGAGGCGGCGCATCAAGGGCCCGTATTCCTTGAAACGCTGGTCCAGCCCCCAGCCAAAGCCATCCATCGCGATCATGTTGATCTTGAACCGCAGCGCGGCGTCCAACTTTCGCTCGCAGAGTTGGGCAAAGACGTCGATGCCTTGACCGCGGTCCAACGCCCAACGATTGCACTCGACGTTCAGCAGCCAGTCGGCAGCCGCACGGAACTCGAAATCCGGGTAGTCCCGTACATACGCCCCCTGGATTTCAGCGCCTGTGCCGGCGCGCCGGATCAATTGCCGCACCGTCATGGCGCCGAACAGCACGCCCTGGTCCGAATTGCCGACCACCCATAGCGATCTTGCATCCGGCGTTCGAATGACATAACTCTGTCCATAGCGATGCGAATCGGCCAGTACCTCCCGATCCAGGAAGTTCAATGCCAGCCCAGGGAGCCGATCGGCCTGGTAGTTCCAGAGATGAATCACCGGTCCCTCCGCCTTGCCGCTGGCGGCGGCCGTTTGGACCGACACCGTGAACGATCCGCCCGTCTGAACGAGGGCCGTGCGCAAGAACTCGGCGGCCAGCTTGATCTTCTCGCCGGGCGAGACCCGAATGACAACCGATCCGGCGGGAGGCAGGGCAAGGCAGAGTTTCAGGCACTCGAAGTACTGCGGCTGGGGCACGATCCGGACCGGCGCGCTCGACGATAGCCCCAAACCGGCGATCAGCACCAGAAGCGGAACCTGTGTCATTGCAATCATTGTCCTGTGTTGCTCGGGGCTCTTCCGCGGCTGCCAGACGCGCGTATGAGCCACGTCAAGTGTATGAGGTTGGTCAAACCGATCGCCTGAGAATGCGCAGGGACCGTGGGGCAAGTTTCCATTGCTTCGCAGCCGGGGTCGCGGGATCATCCGTGGCGACATACGCGTCGGCCGTCTCGATCTCTTGCGGCGACTGGCTGTAGTTGGCCAGAACCAGGTACCAGTCGCGGTTGACAAAGGCCGAGGCCACGCATTCCTTGGGCAGCGGTTTGCTGAACAAATGTGACTCGCCGATCTCCAGGAACGCCCAGGTGCCTTCTTCCACCATGGGCAGATACTGTTTCAGCCACCGCGCGTGGGTGGGCTGCGTCTCGGCGCTGGGCGGAATCGCGTCCCAACCGCTATAGAGATGAGGTCCGTCGGGATGCGCTTGATGGTACTTCCAGGCCGCCAGGTAAGAAGGGCTGGGTTTGACCGCGGGCAATCGCGGAATCGGGATCACACTCCGTTCGCCCGTGAAGACCCGGCCGGCCAGGAGCAAGGGGAACTGCATGTAGGGAATCGCGTGCAGAAACGGCTCGTTCTCACTGCCGACGGTGTTCAGTCGGCCGTCAATGCAGGGAACGACGTAAGGCGGATGGTTCTTGACCGCTTCGCGCAACCCGTCGGCGTTCTTCACGCCTTCGCCCACCCAGAGATAGTCATACACGCGGACTCCATCCGTTTGCGGCTGGTTAGCGCGATCGGCGTGGACCTTGTAGATGCCCCCGCGCCGCTTCACTTCCGCATAGATCAATTGCAGGAGGTCGGACACGGCGCCGTCGTACGCCGGGGTTTCCTCAAAGGCCGCAATTTCGTCTGCGGCCAGTTCCTTGATCCGCTTCTGGGCGTTGGGAACATATCCCCAGTCGTTGTACAGGCCATCCACCCCGTAATCGTCGAGAATCCGCGTCATGCGCGGCAGAAGATACGCGCGCCAGCCGGGGCTGGCCGGCGAGCAGCGCACCAGGTCCCACCAACCGTAGAGACCGTCGCCGGGCCGGGACCATTCCTGGCGGAACTCCGGATCGCTTCCGCAAAAATATCCGCTGGAAGCATAGGCCAGGATCTTCATGCCCCGCTGGTGGACCATCGCCACGAAACGCCGGAATCCGTCCGGATTGACCGCCGTCAGCTTGTTGCCCCCGAAGAGTCCATAACGATCGTTCCACTCGTCCATCACCTGGATCAGTTCGATTCCATGCGCCTTGAGCCGGTCCAGCTCGCGTTCGTCGGACTCATCCGGGCTCCAGGGCCTGCGGCTGGGATACTCGCCCAGGTTGTAGCAGCATTGTCCGGGTAAATAGTTCGTGATCAAGTGCTTGCGCATGCACGAGCGGATGGCTCTGGTGCCCAAGGCAATATTCTGCAACCGTCGCCTGTGGTCATCCTCGGTGTAGCTGGTCATGATGGCCGCCGAAGGAGCGGGACGGCAGACGCTGACGGTGGCTGGTGCAGCGCTTGCCGGCAGGGAGGCGGCTGCAGTCACCGCGCTGGCTTGGATGCTCGTCTTGAGGAAGTCGCGTCGACGCATGGCAGGATCTCACATGGATGGGCTGACGGAAGCGAAAGGCGTGCCGATCGCCCGGTCCATTTCCACATCGGGAACAGTCCGCGGCGCCCGGAGGACTTCATTTTCGTCGCTTGCGACGGCATCGCCATAGCCAACGCGGGCATTCCATGTACAATTTGGGCATGGAAGGCAACATCCCGCAAACGCGGGGCCGGCCAGGGAGCAGGCTCCCGCGAGCCCTGGACAAGTGCTGCCGGAAACGCGGGACGGTGTGCATCTCCTGGGAACCAAGGAACGTCACTTGCATGGCTATTCCACGCAGATCAAAGGTCTTTCTGCGGCAAACGGCCGTGCATCCCCTGGGCCGGCTGACCGAGGCGGGCGTCTTGATCGACCTGCATGTCAGCGGCCCGATGCCCATGCGGCTCTGGGACACCTTCGCGGCCGTGTATGTGCTGGATGGGCGTGCACGATTCTGGGATGAGACGGGGCTGAGCCTGCCCCTGCAGCCCGGCGACCTGCTGTTGACCTTCCCGGGCCACGGCTACCACTATGACATCGATCCGCGGCAGGCCTGGAGTGAGTTCTCCATGCAGTTCCAGGGGCCCGTCTTCGACCTCTGGCGGCAGGCGAAGATTCTCGACCCGGCCCACCCGATCTACCATCTCGAGCCGATCGAGAAGTGGCTCAGCCGTTTCGAAGACCTGTCGCGCGCGCCATCGATCAGGCACGCCAACCATATCCTGAGACAGGTCTGCCAGTGGCAGGTCCTGCTGGCGGAGATCTTGGGCCATGGCAGTGGGCGCAAGCAACAACCGGCACGCAGCCTCTGGCTCAGCCAGGCCCTGACGCTCTTGAATCAGCAGCCTGTCGATGAACCGCCCGACTGGCTCGCCGTCGCCGCGCAGATGGGACTCTCCTACGACCGCTTTCGCAAGCGGTTCACGCAGTCCGCGCGCACGTCGCCGGCCAGGTACCTTATGGCGCGGCGTCTGGAGACCGCCTGCAAATTGCTGGAAGACCGCCGGCTGGGGCTGAAGGAGATTGCCGCGGCGTGCGGGTTCTGCGATGCCTTTCAGTTCAGCAAGCAGTTCAAGAAGGGACTTCGCGTGTCGCCCACCGAATACCGCAAGCGCAAGCTTCACGGTTGAT
>CALARR010000127.1 GCA_937889015.1 uncultured Planctomycetales bacterium
ATGATATCCGTGCAACCACGACTCAAGCACAAGGTTGGGATGTCATGTCTGATTCATCTGCGAGTTGCAGTGTACAAAGAGACGATGGCCTGGCTGACGTGGCCGATCTGATCGCGGTCTACGAGCAGGAGGTGGATGAACTGCGCGCGGCCGTGGCAGGGATGAGCCTGGAGCAACTTCTGGCTCGTCCCATTGAAGGCAGGTGGAGCACGCTGGAGGTGGTTTGCCACATCAGCGACTGCGAGCAGGTGTATGCGGACCGGATGAAGCGCACCATGGCCATGGAACGGCCGCTATTGATGGGGGTGGACGGGGATCGATACCCGGGGCCGCTCTCTTATCAGCAGCGAGACCTGGCGGAAGAACTGGCACTGGTGGCCATGACGCGGCAGCAGATGGCCAGGATCCTGCGGTTGGCGTGCCCCGATCGGTGGAAGCGGACGGCGATCCACAGCGAGACCGGCATGCTGACGTTGCGGCAGATCCTGCAGCACGCCGTGAATCATCTGCGGCATCACCTGCCGTTTATCGCGGAAAAGCGGAGTGCGATGCGGTGTTGAGGCGGGGCGTGGAGTCTATGGATCTTCATAAGAGCAGTGCAGCACGACGGTGGCGTTTGCACCGCGAAACCGGGCACGCGCTGGTCGCCCTCGTTGCATAGTCTATCGGGAGGCGCAGCGGGCGCCCCCCAACAACGAGCAGGCAAGATCCTTCGCGAGAGGATCGTATCGTTTTCGTGGGAGAATTGTGAACCCTGGACGCCGGTGGCGATCGTGCAGTTCTGCGGAAGACAATCTGACGCAGATTGACAATCGACGCCTGACATGTCACATTGGGATCGAGGGATTCCCCGGATGCGCGGGAGCGAGGTTGTCTGGCTCTCGGGCAGTACAGCAAGCACCGATCAGGAGCTGTTGCCATGCAAGCGCGATTCTCGCTGGGTCTCTGTCTGTTTGCGGTCCTGGTCATCGTCAGCGAGTCTTCGGTTGCGCTGGCGCAAGCGACGAAGAAGCCTCCGGAACGGGTGTCGGGGACGGCCAAGATCGAGGCCCTCGTTCCGCCCGACGGGTTCCAGATCAAGCTCAAGGAAGAGACTTTTCTGCTGAAGTTCAAGAAGAAGACACCGCCGCGCGTGACCGGAACGGCGACTTTCGATCTGCTGAAGCCGGGGCATTCGATGCAGTTCAACGCGATGTTCAACAAGAAGACGGGCCAGGTGCGCGACCCGGTGAAGAAGTTCATCCTGTACACCGAGTGCGCGGAGTTCACGCCCGGCGTGTTCGAAGACACCTTGGTCAAGGTGGGACCGGATGACGATCCGGCGTATTCGCCCTACGTTGTCTCGGGGCAGGTGAAGAACGTGCGCGGGCAGACGGTGTTGCTGTCGGTGCCGGGGGTGGGGGCGACGGTGAAGGTCGAGGTGGCCGAGAACGCGAAGATCGACTTGAACATCGACGACATCAGCGTGGTCCAGCCGGGCGATTCGATCACGCTTTCGCGTGCCGACAAGGATCCCAAGAACCCGAAGAACGTGAATCTGAGCCTGGGGACGATCAAGCTGGCCAAGCCGTTGTCGGCTCCGAGCAAGCAAGCGAAGAAGCCTGGCCGCTAGTGGTGCCCTGGCCACGCTAGCGTAGCCATGCAGTTTCAGGCTTCGGCATGCCCACGGCGAGCGGGCCCACGCCGAGCGTGGGCGCGGCATGGCACCCAACCCCGTCTCGCTGGGCTGCCTGGCGGTTCTAGGATGCGTTCTTGGGGCGAGCGATGACCGCGGTGCTGGCATTGGCGGCCCGGAGGTAGTCGGCCGGGGCCAGCACGATCTGCATTCCACGAATGCCCGCGGAGACGGCGATCCGATCGTGGTGGCTGATCTGTTGATCGGCGAAGACGGGGTAGGCGCGCTTGCAGGCCAGGGCCGTGACACCGCCGCGGATGTAGCCGGTGAGCGTCTGGAGGTCCTTCAAGGGGGCCATTTCCACTTTGCGATCGCCGCTGGCGCGCGCCAGGGCCTTGAGGTCCAGTTCGGCATCGGCCTGGACCACGGCAAGCAAGACCCCCTGCCGGTCGCCGCGCACGACGAGGGTCTTGAAGACCTGCTCGGCTGGAAGGCCGATGTCGTGCGCGACCTTTTCGGCCGCCAGGTCGTCGGGATTGACCTGGTACTCGCGGAGTTCGTAGGGGATAGCCAGTTTGTCGAGCAGGCGAACGGCGTTGGTCTTCATGGCTAGATTCGGCTTAGGGGGACGGCCCCGATTTTACCCCGTCGGTAGGGTTCCGCAAACAGTGAATGCGGGGGGTAGTTCCCAAACTGGGCCGAGGAGGGGATATTGGAGAAAACGACGAAAGGAGCACCATGCCACGAAAGTTCGACCCCTTCTGCGCGCGTGATACGTTCGATACGGGCTCTGGCCGAGCGGGGATCTACCGGCTGTCGAAACTGGAAGAGGCGGGACTGACGCGGATCGCCGATCTGCCCTACTCGATCCGGTTGCTGCTGGAGGCGGCGCTGCGGACGTGCGATGGTTTTGAGGTCACCGAGCAGGACGTGCGGAACATCGCCGCCTGGAGCCCCTGCGCCGCGGCAGTGGAGATTCCCTTCAAGCCGTCGCGCGTGGTGCTGCAGGACTTCACCGGGGTGCCGGCCGTGGTCGACCTGGCCGCGATGCGCAGCGCCATGAGCCGCCTGGGCGGAGACCCGAAGAAGATCAACCCGCTGATTCCCGTGGACCTGGTGATCGACCATTCGGTGCAGGTGGACCATTTTGGCAGCGCCCACGCGTTGGACGAGAACGTGCGGCTGGAGTTCCAGCGGAACCGGGAACGGTACGAGTTCCTGCGTTGGGGACAGAAGGCGTTTGACAACTTCCGGGTGGTGCCACCGGCGGTAGGCATCGTACACCAGGTGAACCTGGAGTTCCTGGCCAAGGTGGTGTTCCTGCGCCAAGACGCGGCCGGGGCGGTGGCCCTGCCGGACACGCTGGTGGGCACCGACAGCCACACCACGATGATCAACGGCCTGGGCGTGCTGGGCTGGGGCGTGGGGGGCATCGAGGCCGAGG
>CALARR010000128.1 GCA_937889015.1 uncultured Planctomycetales bacterium
AGTCGGAAGTCGGAAGTCGGAAGTCGGAAGTCGGAAGTCGGAAGTCGGAAGTCGGGTTGCGACGCGGGTTATGGTGACTGGGGAGGCTTTGGGGTTCTCTTGGACGACTTGATTGACGCTACCATGATCTTCAGCAGTTCGTCGGCCTCACTTTGCAGAGCCCTCATGCGGGTCGCGGACACGACCTTTGACTCTACGAGCAACTCCAGCCAAAGGCAAGTCTCATCGAGTTCTTGTTCCACAATTCCCAACTTCGCCCGGAACTCCGTCCTGGACCTCGCACGCGTCGCCTCGCGATAGTTTGCGGCGACGCTCGTGCCGGATCGAAGTACTTGTTTTCCCAGGATCTGGGCCTCGGCGGTCTTGGGCAAGGCGGCAAACATGCGGATGACACGCAGGGCAAACTGCTTCGTCCGCTCCCGCAGTTCCTGATTCCTCATACAGTCTCCTCAATCACATCCCTCAGCCAATACTTCCGACCTCCGACTTCCGACCTCCGAATTTGTACGCTGCTCGTTGCGGGCGGGCTAGGAGTTGGCTGGCCTGATCGTCGCCCACGAAATCCTCCTTCTGCGGGTCCCATTGCAGCTTGCGCTTCAAGAGCAAGGCAATATTGCAGAGGTGGCAGCAGGTCATGCTGCGGTGGTGGGTGAAGACGTCGGAGATGGGCTGCTTGCGCTGCTTGATGCACTGGAAGAAGTTGGCCATGTGGCCCAAGAACTCGCGGCCGTGGTAGAGCTTGCGGACCTCTTCGTCGAGCCACTGTTGGTCTTTTTGCGTGAGATCTTCGATCGGCTTGCCGGTGAGCTTGCCCCGATTGACGAAGATCTTACCCAACTCGCCTTCCAGCCAGATGCCATTGTCAGGGCCGTGGCGCACGGTCATGGTCCGGCCGTTGGCGTAGGTCAGTTTGCATTCGAAGGTCAGGGCGATGTTGTAGGAATTGGGCAGTCGCACCTGGCCGGCGAAGAAGGCCACCGGATCGAAGTCATCGGGGATGACGGGCATTTCGCCCTGACCTTCAATGTGGATCGGCCCGGAATCCTCGTAGCCCAAGGCCCACTGGGCGATATCCAGATGGTGCGCACCCCAGTCGGTGAGTTTGCCGCCGGAATACTCCAGGAACCCGCGAAACGTGCGGTGGCAGCGTTGTTCACAGTAGGGCACGACCGGCGTTTGTCCGAGCCACAGATCCCAGTTCAGGCTGGCCGGCGGCGCCGTGTTCTCGAACGGTCCGCCCGCCTTTGCGCCGCCGATCGAGCAGATGGCATTGACGTTCTTGCCCAACCGTCCGCTGCGCGCGAGCACCACAGCTTTGAGGAACATCTGCTGGTATTCGCTGCGCTGCTGAGTGCCGACCTGGAAGACCTGGCCGGTTTCGCGCACCACTTTGGCGATCTGCTTGCCTTCGTCGATGGTGAGTGTCAGGGGCTTTTCACAATAGACATCCTTGCCGGCGCGCATGGCAGCGATGGCAATGGGCGTGTGCCAGTGGTCAGGCGTGCCGATGATGACGACTTGCACATCCTTGCGATCCAATACGTACCGATAATCCTCGTAGATCTGGCAGCGTCCCTTGTAACGAACGGCGAACTTCTCGGCATGGGCCCGATCCACATCGCAACAGGCGACCATATCGCCGAATTTGGCCGCTGAATGGGCGTCGCCCGATCCCTTGCCCCCTACGCCGATGCCCGCGATCCCGAGACGGTCGTTGGCCGAGGGGGTCTGGGCCGGGGCTGAGGTCCAGAAATAGGGGGCGGCGCCGATTGCGACCGACGCGGCGAGGAAGTGGCGGCGGGAGAGAGCGGAGCGAGTCATGAGCGAGGACTCCGTTGGGGCGGGCGAAAGCGGGGTGAGAACATGGGGGCACAACGTGCCAGTCTAGCCGACCACCCCCCACCTTACCAGTTCATGGACTTTGTCGCTGACCAATCTGGGGGGCAGAGAATGCGATCTCAGTTCGGCACGCGCGCAGGACTACGGGCCCAGGTCGCATCCTGGCCCCCCGCCCTTGTCAGCAGGGGGCCAGGGAACCACAATGACTATTTCTTGGAGCCGGTCCCGGCACTTGTCGACAGCTCAGTCTTGCTGGCCGTTCGACCTGGCCCCGGCGGTTCTGGGATGGGCTCTTGGTCCTGTTTCTGCAAAAAGTGGTTTCTATTTGAGGGAAGGGCATTGCATGCCAAGCTGCGTACTGGCCTACTCGGGCGGGTTGGATACTTCGGTGATTCTTGGTTGGCTGATGGACGAGGGCTACGACGTTCACGCCGTCTATGTCGACCTGGGGCAGCCTTGCGAAGACCGCGGAGCAATCCTGGAGAAGGCGAAGCGGATCGGGGCCAAGTCGGCCCAGATCGTCGACGCCCAGGAGGAATTGTGCCGCGATTTCGCCTTTCCGGTGTTGCAGTGGCAGGCCAAGTACGAGGGCCTGTACCTGCTGGGCACCTCGATTGCCCGGCCGTTGATCTCGAAGATTTGCCTGCGCGTGGCGCGCGAAGTCGGCGCCGACGCCTATGCCCATGGCGCGACCGGCAAGGGCAATGACCAGTGCCGATTCCAGTTGGCGGCTGAGGCCCTGGAGCCCAATGTGAAGGTGATCGCGCCGTGGCGTCTGGAGCGGTTCCGCAAGGCATTTCCGGGACGGAGCGAGATGATTGCCTATTGCGAGGCGCGGAACATTCCGGTCAAGGCCACGTCGCGCAAGCCGTACAGTTCCGACGAGAATTGTCTGCACATCAGTTACGAGGCGGGCAAGTTGGAGGACTTGCGGGTCAATGGGGTCGAGTTGGTCGAGTTCGGCATGACGACTTCGCCCAAGGACGCGCCGAACGAGACCGAGAATGTGCTGATCGGTTTCCAGGCGGGCATTCCGGTGAGCGTCAACGGCCAGGAACAGTCGCCGTTCGAGATCGTCAGTTGGCTGAACGAGATCGGGGGCCGTAACGGGATCGGCCGGATCGACATGGTCGAGAATCGTTTTGTGGGCATGAAGAGCCGGGGCGTGTACGAGGCCCCGGGCATGACGCTGCTGTATGCGGCCCATCGCGTGGTCGAGCAGATCACCATGGATCGCGACCTGATGCACCTGCGCGACCGGCTCGCGCCCGAGGTGGCCGAGATGGTCTATTACGGCTTCTGGTACCACGCCAAGTTTGACGCCTTGTTGGCGTTTATTCGCGAGGCGCAGAAGCCGGTGACCGGCGAGGTGAGCCTGGATTTGTATAAGGGCAACATCAACGTGGCCGGTCGCTCCAGCCCGAACAGTTTGTACGACGAAGGGATCGCCACGATGGAAGGCGGCGGGTCGTATAATCAGACGGACGCCGAGGGGTTCTTGCGGATCCAGGGGTTGCCGGGCCGGGTTCAGGCCGGGATGCGTCGGCGCGAGTATTGAGTCGGCGCAGTCCCTGATTGAGATTGGGGCCATGCACGAAGACCGAACGGCGAAGTATGGCCCCTGGCCGGCGCGGTTGGTGGCCGTGGGGGCGTTGCTGGCGCACTTGTTGGCGATGGTGGCCGTGCTGGCGGTGTTCGTCAAGATAGCCCCGACCTATCGGGCCTATTTCAGCGAGTGCGAGATGACGCTGCCGGCTGCCACGCAGCAGGTTCTGGCTCTGTCGCAGTGTGTCAAGCGTTTCGGCCCCACCGCCCTGGCTGTTGTATTGGGCCTGGATTCGGTTGTCCTGGTGGGCCTGGCCTGGGGCACGCCCCGGCGCTGGTGGCTGCTTTGGGGTTGGACGACGCTCGGATTGTTGGCCGTGGTTCTGCTATTGACGTACGTCAGTCTGGCCTTGTGGCTGCCCTTGGCGGGACTGGGGACGCTCTGTTGATCGGTTCGTGGGCCTTGACAAGCGAACCGCAATACCTGCTTCGTCGCACTGCGATATGTTCACTGAATGGAGCCTCGTGATCTTGGGACGTGCCATCCCCACCGCTACCCTTCGGGAAGCATCTGGATGTGGCGCAAGTTGTCCAGGATCGTGCATGCCGAGTTAACGGGTGCTTGACGGATGAACACCGTCCCACGCTTCATGACAAACAGACTGTTTATCGTGGGTTGAGGCTCGTTGTGGGTTGGTTAGCGGCGCTCTCCTGTGACAGCGGAAGTTCGACGATCACGCAGGTCCCCGCCCCAGGCTGGCTGTCAATCTCTATGCTGCCGGCGAGCCAACGAACCAGGTCTCGAATTCCCTCCAACCCGTATAGATTCAGCGGAATGTTTTGGGGATCGAAGCCGACGCCCCAGTCCTGAACCTGGATAAAGAGGCATCCATCGTGTTGTGCAACCCCCACCAGTGCCTTTTCGCTCCGGCTATGGTGCATGGCGTTGAGCATCAGTTCCCGCACAATGAACAACACCGCCAGTTGAAGCGTGGGCCGCAGTTCACCCTCAGCCAAGTCGTCACAAAACTCGATCTCCGGACCGTCACATGCACGGTTTACGACGACCAGATGATAGACTGCATCCCGGAGGCCGATTGAGTTTGGCTGGCTCCCCGGCGGAACACCGAGTTGAGCAACGCTACGATAGTCGGCGCGCGGAAAGCTCTTGTCACATTGCTTGTTGCCATGCACTCGATTCAGCATCGGGATTACGCTCCTCGCGGCAGAACATGTTGGTTGTCACTCGCTCGCCGAATCCACACCTCCTCGCGATCCACGCGGATCTTCCTGGGAGCCTCGACCTTCAGTCGCACCACTCGTCCCCCGATGCGATCGATGGTGACGCGGATGTTCCCGTCAATCACCACCGACTGGCCGGCTTTTCTCGCTAGAATCAACATGGTTTCCTCCTCTCAGTCGCGAGCGGTCTAATGCGCCGAGACGTGCTCGCCCTTCTCGGTCACCGAGCGCTTCATCAACAGGACCAGGGGGACGAGCACCGCCGACAGGACGGCGCACACCCAGAAGATATCGAAGAAGGCCAGCGACGCGGCCTGCTGCTGGCGCAGGTTGTCGAGCGTCTGGACCGCCAACTGCTGCGACCGGGCCGGGTCGCCGGTCCACTGCATGAAGAACTCGCGGGTCTGTTCCATAAACGATTGGACATGGGGGTTCAGCGGGCCGAGGTTTTCGCCCAGGCGGGACAGGTGAAATTGCATGCGCGGTTCCTGGATGGTCTGGCTCAGCGAGGTGCCGACGCTGCCCCCTTCGGTGCGGAGCAGGCTGAACAGTCCGACTGCCGCCCCGCGCAGATGCACCGGAATGTACTTGTACGCAGCCACGCTGGCCGGGGCGAAGATCATTCCGAGGCCCAAAGTCAAGATCATCCGCGGCCAAATCACGTGCCAGAAGCTGACCTGGAGGTTCATCCGCACCATCCAGTAGTTGCCGGCGGCCATGAACACTAGGCCAAGCGCGATCATCCAGCGGGCGTCAAACTGCCGACCCAGCAGGATGCCGACGACCACCATTGCGGCCATTGATGAGACCCCGGAGGGGGACATCGCCAGCCCCGAGACGAGTGCATCGTAGCCGAACAACGCCTGCAGCAGCGACGGCAGCGCCATACTGGCGCAGTACACCACGGCAAAGGCGAAGAACATGATGACGCAGGAGACGGCGAAATTCCGCTCGCCGAGGACCCGGAAGTTGATGATCGGGTGGGCACAGCGCATCTCCCGGACGATCAGCAAGATCAGTCCAACCACGAACAGGATCAAGAGCGTCTGCAGTCGCCCGAACGGGTCGCCCAGCCAGTCCCATTCGCGGCCCTTGCTGAGCATGATTTCCCAGCAGCACATGACCAGCACCAAGAGTCCCAGGCCGATGCTGTCGAAGTTCAGCGGCTTGCCGCGGAACCCGGCCTTCTCTTGCTTGAGATAGTCGGGGTCGTCGACCGCGGCGTACGCACCGAGCAGTGCCACCAGCCCCATCGGGACGTTAATCAGGAAGATCCACCGCCAGTTGTAATCGACGCAGAGCCAACCGCCCAGCGTCGGCCCGACGACCGGCGCGATGATGGCAGCCAGCCCGAACAGCGTCATCGCCGTGCCCTGCTTCTCGGGCGGGAAGGAGTCCATCAGGATTCCCTGGCTGCACGGCTGGAGCCCGCCGCCGGACAGCCCCTGGATCACGCGGAACAGAATCATCTGCCCCAGGCTAGTGGCGAAGCCGCACATTGCCGAGGAGAGCGTGAAGATGGCGACCGAGAGGAGGAAGTAGTTGCGGCGGCCAAGGTGAGCCGACAGCCAGCCGGTGATTGGCAGGACGATGGCGTTGGCGGCCAGGTAGCTGGTGATGATCCACTCGGCGTCGCTCTGGGCGCAGGATAGTCCGCCGGCCATATATCGCAGGGCCACATTCGCGACCGTGGTGTCCAGGATCTCCATGAACGTGGGCAGGACCACGATGCCAGCGATGACCCAGGAGTTGACCGCCGGTCGGCTAGCCGCGGCGGGGTTCAGTGCGATGCTACTCATGGTATATCTCCTAGACCGGCTCTTGCTTGGAGAGTGGGCAGTTCCTTCATGTCATGGCTGCGCGGCCGCAGTTCTCGTCGGAAGGGCCGCCAACGGCTGCAGGATCTCTCCGGCGTGCGGTCCCGTGGGAGGCTCCTTGTAGTACACGAAAGGCTCCACCGACAGGCCGACGAACAGCGGCGTCTTGTCCGGATCGTAGTCGACTAGCTCAATCCTGACCGGCAGCCGCTGGACGATCTTGACGAAGTTGCCGGTGGCGTTCTGCGGCGGCAGCAGGGAGAGTGTCTGACCGGTCCCCATGGTGAACCCCGTGATCCGCCCCTCGAACTCATGGTGGCTGCCGTACATGTCCACCTCGCACCGCACGCGCTGGCCGATCCGCAGGTCGGCCAGTTGCGTCTCCTTGAAATTCGCGTCGATCCAGATCTCCGTGAGCGAACGGACGGCCATCAGGGCTTGCCCCGCCTGGACCGTGTTGCCGGGGTTGACGTTCTTGCCGGTCACCACCCCGTCGATCTCACTCGTGATGTCGCAATAGCGGAGGTTCAGTTCGGCCAGCGCCAAGTCGTGCCGCGATTGCTCCAGATCGGCCTTAGCCAGCAGTACGAAAGGCGCTTTAGGGACCAGATCGTGAAGGATACGGTCGATGTCCCCTTTCTCGTCGAGCCGGCGAAACTCTTCCAGCGCCTTGTTGGGCGTCAGGTCGGTGGACGCCAGCGGCTGCCCGAGTTGAGTCATTGTCGCCATGCAGTCGGCCAGGGCCGCTCGGACCGAGGAGAACGTCTGGTTCAAGTCCGGGGGCACGTCGGTGAGTTCCTTCCCCTCTTCCGGTTGCGGCGTCAATCCGAGGGAGACTCGGATTTGAGCGATCGCCTCATGCGCCTGGGCGAGGGAGGCTGCTGCGACCCGCACCTGCTGCTCACGCATGTCGTATTCCTCGCGGCTGATAGCGCTCGTCGGCAACAAGTTCTGGGCGCGCTTGAAATCGGCCCGGGCCCGGTCGAGAGTAGCCTCCTGGCTACGCAGCGCGGCCACCTGGGACCGCAAGAGGGCGACTTGGGCATCGACCTGTTCGGAGGTGGTCTGGAGTTTCCAGCGTTGGGCACCGAGTTGGGCTGCCAGGCCTCGGGCCTTGGACTCGGCCGCCGCGAAGTTCGCCTCCGCCGTCTGCACGGCGGCACGCTTCAACGACACCAGCACCTCGAAAGGTTCCTTGTCGAGCTGGACGAGCAAATCGCCCTTCTTGACGCGGTTGTTGTCATTGACCAGGACCTTCATCACCTGACCGGATACCCGGGGGGCCACAAAAGTCGCGTGACCGTTGACGTAAGCGTCCTCGGTGCTCACCGTGTTCAGTGTTGTATTGACCCATGGGGCGAGGTAGGAACCGCCCACCGCCATCGCGGTCACGGTTCCGGCCAGCAGTAGCCACTTTCGGTAGCGATGCACAGGCGGCGCGCTGACGGGCGGTTGTTGCTGGGTGCCGTGAAGCGGACCGTCTGTCGGCGTGACAGACGCGTCAGGATGTGGGGGCGTATCGGCCGTGGTCGCCGACGCTCCGGTCGGCACTCGCGTGACCGCCTCGCCGGGAGGAGCTGGCGTGGCTTCGGTCGAGACTTGAGAGTCATGAGAAGTCTTGTTGGCGATTGTGTTCATGGTCGAACCTGTTCTTCTGTGGTTAGGTCGTTGTGGGTTCAGTGCATTCGGGAAAGGCCGAATGGGCGATCTCGGCCACGATGGCTTTTGTCTCGCAGTCGGCAGCAACGAATTCCGCCCCTTGGCGGTGCATGGCTGCCAAGCAGGCCTTGCCTGCGTCGTCGATAAAGGTCACCCCGGTGAGGTCGACGCGGAGCATTGCTTTGCGCTGACGGTTGAGGGCGTTCTGCCAGCACTGCACAACTTCCTTCACCCAGGCGCCTACCAACCTCCCTTCGAGCCGGAAGCAGAGCGACTCTTGGTTGTCATGAACGGAGATACGTAGCATGGCTCACTCCTCGTTGCGCACTTGTCCTATGTTGAGGATAAAGCTCACTTCCCTTTCGGCGGCGGCCCTGGTCGGGGCAGTGCCGCAACGCAGCAGCGCGCCGCCACATCGGAGTTCCCATCGCCACAGCTTGGGTGTGATGGAGTAGACAGAAATCTCGTACATGGTCGTGACCCTCCTTTTCAAGCCGGGAGGTCAGGCGTCGGTTCTCGCCCGTGGCCTTCGCCGCCCTTGCTCTCAGCCTTAGCGGCTTGCACCTAAAGCAGAGGCCGTGCCGGCGAGGCGAATATTCTCGCAGCGCGTCGTAACGCACAGTCTGATAAGTACTTGTGGATCGGACGCGAGGAGAAGGACCGTCGGATGGAGAGGGAGTGTCAACGGTGGCGCGCCAGCGGGCGCGCGCGGGCGCCAGCGGGCGCGCGCCAATCGGGTCGAGAGATGCCGAGCTTCTTCACTTCCCAGTACGGCAGCACGAGTGAGAACACGTTCAGGCGGCAGTGGATGTCACTGCGGAAGCCAGCGATCACACGCAGCCCGATTGCGGTCCGGGGACGCCACCAAGTGGACGTCCGCGCAGAATGTCTTGCTGCTGCCGAGACGTCGAACCGCTGTTCCTGTAGGACGTGGAGCAGCTTGGGCTGCCGTATCGGGGGATGTCGACGAGATCGTCGAGGAACGGCGCCCACCGGTGCAACAACGCGAAGCGACCGACCTTCTGGCCGATGGTGCCGCTGGCACCTCTCATCCTACAAGCTGGCTCCATCCGGTCGCCCGGGGAAGGCTGGCAATCAGTCTCCCCTCTCGGAATATCGTGACCGTGCCGGTCGATTGCGAGATGGCCGGATCCGGGTGCGGAACGGTCCCTCGGTTCGCCATGATGACGCGGAACGGCATTCCGGCGAGAGCCGCTCGGATTGTGCTGCACGGAAGGGGAAGGTCCGCACTGATGAGCATCGCGGTAGCCCGCACGTCGCGGGCTAGCTCGGCGCCGTGCTCGATCATGCGGAGGGAAATCGCTTCGGAAGTCAGAACTGCGGCTCGTTCGCCCATGGTAGTACTTGGCCTGGTTCGATCTCCAGGTTGTTGAAATCGTCGTTACAATACCGGACAGGGCGCCGCGTTCCAGATCATGGTCGCATATTCGCCGATCGTGCGGTCGCTGGAGAACATCCCAGACCCAGCGATATTCAGTATGGCCTTGCGCGCCCAGGCATCCGGGTCAGCATACAACTCGACCAGGCGCTGGTCCGCCTCCAGGTAGGACTTCAGGTCCGCCAGGTGCATGTAGTGGTCGCCGTGGGTCAGCAGCGCGTTGCGCAAAGGGGCGAAGACGCCCGGCTCGTAGCGGCTGAAGTGGTCAGCGATGACCAAGTCCAGCGCCGCGCGGGTTTCTGGCTCGTGCTCGTAGTGCCAGTGCGGGTCGTACCAACCGCGGCTACTGGCTACCTGTTCCGCCGTGAGACCGAACAGGAAGAAGTTCTCCTCGCCAGCTTCTTCGGCCATTTCGATGGTGGCGCCGTCGCGCGTGCCGATCGTGAGCGCCCCATTCATCATGAACTTCATGTTGCTGGTGCCGCTGGCCTCGTAGCCGGCCGTCGAGACCTGATTGGACACGTCGCTGGCCGGGATGAGCCGCTCGGCGAGCGACACATTGTACTCGGGCAAGAACACGACCCGAAGCCGGTCGCGGAGCGCCGGGTCGCCGTCGATCGTTCCCGCCAGGTTATTGATGAACTTGATGATGAGTTTGGCCAAGTGGTAGCCGGGCGCCGCCTTGCCGGCGAAGAAGAACGTTCGCGGCGGTACGTTTAGGTTCGGATTGGCTCGAAGGCGGTTGTAGAGGATCACGATCCGCAGGGCATTTAGCAGTTGCCGCTTGTACTCGTGGATGCGCTTGACCTGGCAATCGAAGGCGGTGTCGGGATCCACGGTTTGCCCGGAAGTGGCTTTGAGCCACTGGACGAACTGGGCCTTGGCCTCGCGTTTGGCCTTGCGGAACTCGTTGCGAAAGCTCCTGTCTTCGGCCAACGGCTTGAGCTTGCTCAATTGGGCCAGGTCAGTGATCCAGCCGTCGCCAATGGCCGCGGTGATCGTGCTGGCCAGGGCGGGGTTCGCCAGCAGCAACCAGCGCCGCGGCGTGACGCCATTGGTCTTGTTACTGAAGCGGTCGGGAAACAACTCGGCCAGGTCCTTGACCGTCACCGTGCGCAGCAGTTTCGAGTGGATCGCAGCCACGCCATTGGTGCTATGCGACCCGACGATGGCCAGGTTCGCCATGCGAACGTGCTTGTTGGCGCCCTCCTCGATCAAGCTGATGCGCTCCGCGCGGCCCTCGTCGCCAAGGAAGCGGCTCCGGACGGAGTCCAACAGGCGGTGGTTGATCTCGTAGATGATCTCCAGGTGACGAGGGGCCAACATCTCAAACCAGGCGACCGGCCATGTTTCCAGGGCCTCCGGGAGTAAGGTGTGGTTCGTGTAGGCGAGAGTCCGCTGGGTCAGCGACCATGCCTGGTCCCAGCCAAGGTGCGCTTCGTCCAAGAGAATTCGCATCAACTCGGGGACGGCCATTGCGGGGTGGGTGTCGTTGAGCTGGATGGCGACTTTCTCGGGAAGCGTATTCCAGTCGGCATTGCTGCGGCGGAAACGCCGCACCAGGTCGGCCAGCGCGCAAGCGACCAGAAAATACTCTTGCACGAAGCGCAGTCCCTGCCCCATGCTCGTGGAATCGTCGGGATACAAGACCCGCGTCAGGGACTCGGCCGTGAGCGTCTGGGCCACCGCGCCGACAAAATCGCCGCTGCTGAATCTCCGAAAATCGAAATAGTCCGGGGCCGCTACAGCCCAAAGCCGAAGGGTATTGATCGTCTTGCCGCCGTAGCCGACCACAGGGCGATCAAAGGGGATTCCGATCAGGTTGGCGGGCTTGCCAACGATGGGGTGCAAGCGTCCCCCACGCATCTCGAACGAGCAGTTCAGCTTGACCTCCACCTTATCGTGAGGGCGAGCGACCTCCCAAGGGTCCGGGCGCCGCAGCCAGTTGTCGGGCTGCTCGTGCTGCCAGCCGTCCTCGATTGTCTGACGAAAGATGCCGTATTCGTACCGCAGACCGTAGCCCATAGCGGGAAGTTGCATTGTGGCCATCGAGTCGAGGAAACAGGCGGCCAGGCGCCCGAGCCCGCCGTTGCCAAGGCCGGCGTCGGGTTCTGCCTCAAGCATGCCGAGCCAATCGAGGTTCTTCTGCTTGACGGCTTGCCTGGCGATGGCGTCGAGCAAGAGGTTCGTCACATTGTTTGCAAGGCAGCGCCCGATGAGAAACTCCATCGAAAGGTAATAGACTCGCTTGGGGTCCTCGCGCTCATAGGTATCCTCGGTGAGCAACCAGCGTTGCGAAAGGACGTCCCGGACGGAACGGGCGACTGCCTCGAAGCGTTCTCGCGGGCCCGCGGCGGTCAGTTTGACGACGTTATCGAAGAGCAGATGCCGCTCGTAAAGCGCCTCATCCGTGCCCGCGAACTCCACCGGACCGCACCCGTATTGCTCGATTAGACTCGCCAAGCCGTCCGCTTCCAGTGACGCCGTAGAGACCGCTTTCGGCTTTGTGGTCATAGCTGTGTTCCTTATCTGCGTATTTGGTGTTTCAGATATTCACGGGCTCGGCTTGTGACTTTATCTTGCGTGTTTTCCTTTCGCGCTCACGCGTGAGCTGAATCTGGTTGCCACAGTTTCAGGTCCGGTGGCGGCCTGGAGCCCAGGCGGGCAAGGCCAGGGGCCGCCTGGTAGATTGCGAAGCCCGCGGGCGGGAGTGTCATCCGAACGGCAGGCGGCCCACCGTTGCATTCTACAGTCAAAATGGATGGAGGTGGCGCAGCACTCTTCGGGGCGTACCAGAAGATCAGATGAAACTGGTCTCCCTCGACATGAAATGTTGGCGCAACTGTCGAATAAGCGGTGACCGGCTGCGCCCCGTCGGTGTTCATTGCGATCAGGACTTCCTGGTCGATAAATAGGCGCGACCAGGACACGAGCGATCGCATCCGGTCGCCAAGACGGTGCGGAAGACTGAAGGTAACGCCGTCTCCCGAGACCCGATGCAGCGTCTGTCGGCCTCGCCGCAGCGGCAGATGAGCCGCGCTGCTGCGCCATTCTGATCAAGTCGCTCACCTCGCCACTCTGCAAGAGGACCGGGAGTTCTTCCCAATCGTCGCCCTCGTCAAGATCATTCCCAATCGCGCCAGTTGATGGATCGTCCGCATGTTCTGCGAGACGTCGGTAGAGAATGCCCGTCACTGACATTGAAGTTCTCTTCATTACTGTCTGCAGGCGGATTACGTAACCACATTCAGTTCTGACGAGAGGGGCTGATTTGCCCCTTTGCTACCTCTCCTCACGCCGTAATGTGACCGATCACCAGTGCCTTGCCAACAGCTCCTTCCGACAAGCGGTACTGAAGTCTTTGAGCGGGTCGATGCCATCAAGGTCATCGGTTTCGGCGGCTGCGCGGATCTCGTCTGTCGTCAGATTGGGCCGCCCATACAGTCCAAGGATTCGACGGCAACAAGCCTCGCCCTGGCGCAGAACCTCTTCCCCGGAGATGAGTCGAATGCGACTCAGAAGCCCGTAAAGGGCTACGATTTGATCTGGCCGTTCCAGGCAATGGGCCAGTGCATCAACGGCCAGACGCGAAGCCTCCGTGATGAATTCCTTGTACAAAGCCTCTCGCTCGCGCAGCTTCCACTCCGAATGGGCGCGAATGGCCTGTGTGCGCTGGGTGATCCAAGTCGTAGCAATGGAAGCAGTCGCACCCACCAATGAACCCAATGCCGCAGCCGTTGCAGTAACTACTGTTGATTCCATCGTTCACTCGTCAGAGGAGATGTCCACTTCGGTGCTTCGTCCCGTAAGGCAATCGCCAGCAGGGACTGACGGACCGGACGGAAGAAGTTCCGTAGCATGGAGAGGAAGTGCCAAACGTGGTCCGCCAGCAGGCGCGCGCGTGTGGCAGCGGTCGCGTGCCGCTGGCGAGCGGACGATGGCCAGGGTGTGGGACGCGATCACGGCCTCTTCGTCGGTCGGGATAACCCACACCGATGGTGTACGTCCCTCGGGAGAGACGCGCCCATTTCCACGCTGGTTGGCGTCGGGGTCGATGCGGACACCCAGCCACGTGAGGCCCTGGCAGATCTGCTGGCGGATCAGCGGGGAGTTCTCGCCGATGCCCGCAGTGAAGACGAGCGCATCCAAGCCGCCTAATGCTGCGGTCAACGAGCCAGTCTCGCGGATCACGCGATACACGAAGAACTCGATCGCCTCGGCCGCCCGCGGGCAGTCACTCGCCAACAGCGCACGCACGTCGTTGCTGACCCCTGAGATTCCCAGCAAACCGGATCGTTTGTAGAGAAGGTCCTCGATGCGATCGACGCTCCAGCCGTCCCGGAGCAGGAAGAGGACCGCGCCGGGATCGAGAGTCCCGCAGCGTGTGTCCATCGGCAGCCCATCCAGGACCGACAAGCTCATCGTGGTATCCACGCTTTGGCCATCTCTCATGGCGCACAGGCTGGCGCCGCTGCCCAAGTGGGCGACAACGACCCGGCCGCCGCTCACGTCCGGAGCAAGGCGACGCAAACGGCCCGCGATGCACTCGAAGGACAGCCCATGAAATCCCCAGCGGCGCACGCCCCGGCGGAATAGCTCTTCGGGGAGGCCGAACCGCTCGGTCACCTCGGCCCTTTTCCGATGGAACGCCGTATCGAAGCAGGCGACCTGCGGCAGATCCGGCCACAACCGCAGCACGGCTTTGATGGCGTTCAAGTTGAGCGCTTGGTGCAGCGGCACGAGCGGGATGAGCTGCTCCAGTCTCGTCATGACTGCGGCATCAATCAGCGTCGGTTCGCTGAACCAGAGCCCCCCATGGACCACACGATGCCCCACGGCGAGCGGCACGAGTTCATCGGCGAAATTCTCGTAAGCCCAACGTGCTAAGTGCGTGAATGCTTCCGCATGTCCGAAGCTTTTCGTCGAGTCGCCGAGTGACACATCGGCCAGTGTTTGGCCGCGTTGGTCCTTGGCTTTGAAGTGCGCGGACGTACCCAGCACTTCGATCTCCCCGTGTGCCACCACGTTGAGGTCCTGGTCCGCCACGCCGTAGATCGAGAACTTCAAGCTGGAGGAACCGGCATTGAGCACGAAGATCGCTTCGTTCATGGAGTCTTCTCCGTTTTATCGACGCGTTTCTTCTCTCGCACAGCGACTCGTGTTCGGTGAAGCGGCGCCCGATAGGCGTCATCGCCACCAAAACTATCGCTATGCCGCCGCAAGCTCTTCGAGTTCCACGGTCCGGCCCATGGGCTTACGATGCAGGGATTCCTCTAGTTCGTACTGCGCCACCACGGCCCACGACCGCCCCGCACGACATTGCCGCGGGTTGCGGCCTTTGAGCATGGCAATGGCGCGGCCCAACGACCGTTCCTCGCACTCATCGGCCTGCCACCAACAACCCGCATCTTCGCACCAGACCAGGAGGTAATAGCACTTGTACATGGCCGGACCTCGACTGCATTTGGGAAAATGGACATGCCGAAGGCACACGCCCTAGACCCGCGTCTCCCTGGCGGCATTGCCTCCGACGCACTCGTTGACCGCCAGTTGGCTGGCCAGCAGTAAAGTTCAGCACGGCTCTAAAGCAGGCGCCGTGCCGGAAACATCCGAGTCGGCAGTTCGTCTCGTAAGACAAGCACCAGCAAGGGCTTGTGGATCGGACGGGATGAGGCGGTTGGCAGCCGCGGAAAGGAAGTGTCAACGGTGGCGCGCCAGCGGGCGCGCGCAGGCGCCAACGGGCGCGCGCTACTCGGGTCGAGAAATGCCGAGCTTCTTCATCTTCCAGTACAACATGGAACGCTTCATCCCCAGGCGGGCCGCGGCGCCCTTGGGCCCGCCCACCACCCCGCTCGTCTCGCGGAGTGCAGTGAGGATGTGCTCCCGCTCGGCGTCGGCCAGCGTGACCGCCTCGCCAGTTGGCGCTGGCTCCTGCGTGGCTTCCGTGGCCGCAAACTCCGGGGTCGACGTGGCCGCAGGCGGCAAGTCGCCCAGCGGGACCTGAAGCGACGAGCCAACCGAGAGAATGACGGCGCGTTCGATGACATTTTGTAGTTCCCGGACGTTCCCCGGCCAGGGGTAACGAACCAGGGCCTCGATGACTTTAGACGGGATCGTCTCAATCCGCCGGCCCATCCGCCGGGCGAATCGTTGAGTGAAATGGCGGACTAGTCGGGGGATGTCGTCGGGACGCTCGCGCAGCGGCGGCAGCACGAGCGGGAACACGTTCAGGCGATAGTAGAGGTCGCTGCGGAAGCGGCCATCGGCGACCATTGCAGACAGATCACGGTTGGTGGCCGCCACCAGGCGGACGTCCACGTGAATTGTCTTTGTGCTCCCAAGCCGCTCGAACTCCTGTTCCTGGAGCACGCGAAGCAGCTTGGGTTGCAGCTCCAGGGGAATATCGCCCACTTCATCAAGGAAGAGCGTGCCCTTGTGCGCTAGCTCGAAACGACCGACCTTCTGGCTGATGGCACCGGTGAACGCGCCCTTCTCGTGGCCGAACAGTTCGCTCTCCAAGAGCCCCGTGGGGATGGCCGCGCAGTTGAGCTTGACAAAGGTGCGCTCCGCGCGCGGACTCAGGTCGTGGAGGGCCCGAGCGATGAGTTCCTTGCCCGTGCCCGTCTCGCCGCAGATGAGCACCGTGGAGCCAGTAGGGGCGACGGTCTCAACCTGTTTGAGGACCCGGCGCAGGGCGGCGCTCTCGCCGACGATCTCCTCGAAGCCGTGCTCGGTGCGAGCCTCCTCCTCCAGGTAGGCCTTCTCCTTGGAGAGCTGTTCCTTTAGCGCTGTGATCTCCTGGAATGCCAAGGCGTTGTCAATGGCCACGGCCACCTGATTGGCCACCAGTTGCAGGAAGCCCATGTCCGCCGCATCGTAGGCGGACGGCTGCTTGCACGCGAACACCAGCGCGCCGAGCCGCCGCCGGGCGGTGGTCAGCGGAAGCCAGCAGAGGCTCTGGACTCCAAACGGCTGCACTCGTTCCAGGAATCCGGGCCAGCGATGCAGCTCGGTCACGGTTGAGGTGGTGAGCGGTTGCTGGGCCTGCCAAACCCATCCCGCCGGGTCGTCTTCAACAGGAAAAGCCAGCACGAGCGGTTGTGGGAGGGATTCGGAAGTCTCTAGGACGTGCAGGCGCATCGTGCCGCTCGCCGCCTCGTGAAGGACAAGGGAGAGGGCGTCGAACTGGACCACCAGATGAAGTCGGCCGGCCATCTCTTGGAACAGCGCGGACAAGTCGCGGTGTGCGATGATTGCTTCCGAAACGGCCAGCAGGGCACGGTAGCGGTCGCTGCTGGCAGTTGCCGGCCCCTCGAAGTGGTCGCTTGTCATGGCGAGAATCCTGGTCAGTCAAATCCGGAACCACCCAATGGTCCACCGTGCCTCCGGATGTCGAGGTCGTTTTGCATCGCACATTCTAACACTTTTCAGGACAGCGAGCATCCCGTCAGGCCATCAGCCAGGGTTTTGCACACCTCGATCGACACGCCAAAGCCCTTGAGCGATCGGTTCGCAGCTTCGGAGTTGTCAATTCGGACGGATACTGAACGCCAGGTGCGTCGCGAGGATGCGAGTGTAACCGGCACAGCCGCGCGAGTTCGTCGGTTTCGGCCCAGACGAATCGCCGATAAGCCGGCATCATCTTTCGGACATGCACCCAGCCTTGCGCGCGCCGGTCGGCTCGGCGCAGAGCATTTCCTGCGCTTCGCGCACGCGAGCGATCTGTTCAGGGCTGACGATCAGGTAGCGGTGCGGGCCGTTGGGCTCCTCGCGGAAGGATGTGGTCTGGTCCTCTTCCACGGTGATGCGGCCGGGAGGCGAGAGATCGAAGTAGCCGCGGTCGGGACGGACGGCATACAGCACGCTAGTCAAGTCATAGGTTGCCTGGTCCTTGTCCATGCCGCGATAGTAGCCGTAGGCTTCGACCAGAGGATGCTGCCGAGCCCAGCGGTAGTCTTCGCGGATGCTGCGGCTGGAGTGCTTGATGGCGTTGCCGATTTCCCAACCGCTGGCGACGATGGGCGTGGGCCACTGGGCGAAGAGCTTCTTGGCCATGGGCAGGTCGCGGATGATGTTGAATTCCTTGCGAGTCTTCATGCCTGGTCCGAAGGCACCAGCCATGGTCGAGAGGAGGCGCACCTTGCGTTGCACGAGTTCGCGGCCCGGCAGCGGCAAGGCGGCGTCGGCGGGGCTGTCCAGCAGGCGTGCGAGATTCGTGGAGAAGCCCACTTGCACCAAGACGACCGAGCCATCGGGTTCGGCGGCCAGCAGCTTGCGCAGCAGACTGACGGCTTCGGGGGCCTGGCTGGAGTCGGTGAGCTTGTGGGGATAGCGGGGGCGACCGCCGTCTTGGGCTGTGACCACCAGGCGCAGGTACTTGCCGTCCTCGGGCGTGACACCGCCGCGGACCATTCCGATCGGGATGTCCGGCCGGCCGTAGAAGGTGTCCAAGAGGTCGACCATAGGGCCCGCATAGCGGTTGTCCTTGGTGATGGTGATGCCCAGGAGGCGGCATTCGCCACGGGTCTGCAGGGCGTGGATCATGGCGAGGGCCATGGTGTCATCGACATCGTTGCCGATATCGGTGTCGAAGATCATCCGCACCGGTTCGCGGGCCAGGTCGGCGGCGAGGGCCAGGGAGGGGAGGGCGAGGATGACCGCCAGGAGGCAGGGCAATACGGGCTGGCTTGTTTTTTGCATCGGCAGGGGCTCCCAGGACAGACCGAGGGTAGGAAACGCAGGTACTCGTGGAGTCCAGCTTGGCTGCACAAAATTGTGCAGTCAAGACGCCCCTTCCGCGGGCGGGCGGCTACTCGTAGCGCAGGGCTTCGATGGGATCCAGCCGCGAGGCCTTCCAGGCGGGGTAGAAGCCAAACAGGACGCCGACGGAGGCCGACACGGCAAAGGCGGCCACGATGGCCGGCAGCGAGGGTTCGGTGGCCCATCCCAGCGTATTTCGCACCAGGATCGATGAGCCCCGTCCGGCCAGAATACCCACCGCTCCGCCACACAGGCAGAGGGCCACGGCTTCCACCAGGAATTGGCGCAAGATGTGATGCGCCCGGGCGCCGACCGCCATGCGGAGTCCGATTTCCCGCGTGCGTTCGGTGACCGAAACGAGCATGATGTTCATGATTCCCACGCCGCCCACCACCAGTGAGATCAAGGCCACGGACAAGAGCAGCACGCCCATCGACTGCGACGTGGAAGCGAGGGCCTTGGTGACCTCGGTCATGTCACGGATGTTGAAGTCGTCGGCCTGTCCGGGGCGGATGCGATGTCGCTGGCGAAGCAGGTCGCTGATCTCGTCGATGGCCTGGGGAATGGCATCGGGCGCCGCCGCCTTGACGTGGATCTGGTCCACGTTGGTGACCCGGATCGGCTGCGGGGTATTGGCCAACTGGCTGGCGGAAGGGGAGGTATATAAGGCGGTTGATCCCGGATAGAGATTGTTCAGGGTGTTCACCTGGCCGCTCGATCCGGAGTTACTGCTGGAACTGCTGGAGGCACTTTGGTTCACATTGGCCAGCGAACTGCCGCTGACTCGGTACTTGATGGTGGTCCAGGGGGCCAGCACGATGTCATCCTGATCCATGCCCATCATGTTGGCGCCCTTGCGGGTCAAAACACCGATGACGCGGAAGGAGACATTCTGAATGCGGATTTCCTTGCCTATCGGCGATTCGTCCTGGAACAACTCACGGCGCAACGTCTCACCGATCACAGCGACCTTGCTGGTGTTGCGGACGTCGTGGTCGCTGAACATGTCCCCTTCAGCGAGTTCCTCCCAATCGCGGACCGCCAAGTAGGCTGGCGTGGTGCCGTAGATGAACATCGGCACCCAATTGCGATTGCGATAGATAACCTGAGATCGTGTGCGGACTACGGGCGCGACCTCGTCGACGTTTGGGCACTGGCGCAGAATTTCTTCGGCGTCTTGCGGCGTGAGGGTGAGGACGCTGCCGGAGCCGAAGCTGATCCCGCCGCTGGCGGCAGCCCCGGACTGGATCTGCAGCGAACCGGCGCCCATGCTGGCGATGGTCTTTTCCACCGCCGACCGAGAACCCTGCCCGATCTCCATCATGGCGATGACGGCGCCGACGCCGATGATCACGCCGAGGGCCGTGAGGGCCGACCGCATCTTGTTCCGCCGCAGGGCGTTGAGGGCTGTGGCCACGGTCCGCAGTGAGAAGGGGGACTTCTTCCAACCGGGCGGGATGGCGCGGGATCGCGACGACGCAGTGGAGAGATCGGTCGCGGCGTGGACCGAGGGGGCCGACGTGCGGGGGGCGTCCGACGCCTGGTCGCCGCCTTCGTCGGCGACCACCTGTCCATCCACGATGCGGATCGTGCGGTGAGCATAGGCCGCGACCTGCGGATCGTGGGTCACCAGAACCACGGTGATTCCCTCGGCATTGAGCTGCTGGAACATCCGCAAGATCTCTACGCTGGTATGCGAGTCCAGATTGCCGGTGGGCTCATCGGCCAGGACCAGTGCCGGTCGATTGACCAGGGCACGGGCGATGGCCACGCGTTGTTGTTGTCCGCCGGACATTTGCGAGGGTTCGTGATCGATGCGTTCTGCCAGCCCCACACGGCTGAGAAGCGTCTGGGCATGGTGTCGAGCGGGGCGGGGGGCGGGGCGATGCAGGGCGTAGTCCAGGGGCATGAGCACATTCTGCAGGGCCGTGGTCCGCGGCAGCAGGTTGAAGCTCTGGAAGACGAAGCCCAGCTTCTCCGTGCGGATCAAGGCGCGCCGATTGGGCCCCAGCGCGCTGAGTTCCTGGCCGTCCAACCAGTAGCGGCCTGAACTGGGGTGATCCAGGCAGCCGAGGATGTTCATGAGCGTGGTCTTGCCCGAACCGGAGGCGCCCATCAAGGCCACCATCTCGCCGCGGCGAATGACCAGGGATACGCCGCGCAGTACCGGCACGTCCACCTCGCCCAGATGGTACGTTTTGTGGATCTCTTCCAGCCGGATCAGTTCCATGCGTGTCGCACCGATTACTGCCGGGACTTGCGGAAGATCTTGGGGGCGAAGGGATTGGTGCCGTCCGAGCCGGCGGCGGGGTCGTTGCGGATTTCGCCCGTCACGACCTGCATGCCTTCCTTGACGGCGTCACCGCGGATCTCCGTGTTTGATCCGTCGGTGGATCCCAGCTCGACCTCAATCGGCCGGACGAAGTCTTCGTCGGCGATCCACAGGCGGCCGCGTTCGAGACGCGGGGTTTCGGGAGAAGGCCGCTCGGCCTGCGGAGGCCTGCCGGAGCCGGACGCAGCGGAGCGGGTTTTGGCGCCGGGGGCGCCTTCCCCGCTGCGCTTGCGCACCAGGAGAGGCGCCACTTCTTCGCGGATTTCGGGCGAGACCTGCTCCAACCGGGGGCGCCAGCGCAAGGCTGCATTGGGCACCAAGAGCACATCATGACGCTCTTCGATTTCGAACTGCAGGTTTGCCGTCAGATAGGGTAGAAGCTTCATGTTGGAATTATCGAAAGCCACGACCACGGTGTAGGTCACCACGTTTTGGGTCATGGTGGCATTCAGCCGCACCTGGTCTACCTTGCCGTGGAAGACCTCGCCGGGATAGGCATCGACCGTGAACCGCACGGGCATGTCCTTGCGACTGCGGATACGGCCGATGTCGGCCTCGTTGACCGAGGCCCAGACCTGCATCTTGCTAAGATCCTTGGCGATCAGGAACAGGCTGGGGGCGTTGAGGCTGGCGACCACGGTCTGGCCCACGTTGACGCGGCGGTCGACGATCACGCCTTCGACCGGGGAACGGATGACGGTGTAGTCGAGATTGGTCTGGGCGAGTTTGAGGGCGGCTTCGGCCTGCTCCACGGCGGCCTTGGCGACTTCCACATTGGCCTTGGCCACATCGTGGTTGGCCACCACCAGATCGTAGTCCGTATCGGCGATGCCCTTGATGTTGCCGGCCAGTTTGCGCAGGTCCTCGGCGCGCTTGCGCTCTTGTTCGGCCTGGAGCAATTTGGCCAGGAATTGTCCCAGGTCGGCCTGGGTTCGTTTCCGCGAGGCCAGGGCCTGATCGCGTTGCGCGCGGTACACCGAGTCATCGATCTGGGCCAGCACCGTGCCCACATGGACCGGCGATCCGTAGTCGATGAACTTGTTTTTGTAGCGCGGCTCGCTCTCGGCTCGCGGGTCGGGACCGAAGAAGTTGATCTTGCCCGCCACTTGCGCACCGACGTCGACGACCTCTTCCGGTTCCACCGTACCGGTAGCGCTGATCATGGCGCGGAGGTCGCCACGCTCGACGGTGGTGGTACGGAAGCGAACCGGCGGGGGACCGCTATTCCAGTCGCGGTAGTAGACTACGGCAGCGATGAGAACCGCCACCATCAGCAGGAGGCCGAGAATGCTCTTCATTCAGTCAAGCATAAGTGTGCGCGCTTGGCGGGGCAAGGTTGTGGCTGGGGGTGAAGTCCCCGTTGGGCCATGGCGCGGCGAGAGATGGGGGCGTGCGGAGCGCGAAAAACGGCCACGGTTGATTGATGCCGGCGCAGTCCATGATCGCAATTCCGTGCGGATTCC
>CALARR010000129.1 GCA_937889015.1 uncultured Planctomycetales bacterium
AAGATTGAGCGCGCCCTGCTGACGTTTGCCACGATTCCTGGCGTCATTTGCATGGGGTTTGCCGTGTATCAGGGGCGGTGGTATCAGGCCGGGATGATCGGTCTGCTGCTGGTGCTGATGGTGTGCGGGGCGACCGTGCTGGCCCTGGTGCGTCGCACCGATCGCTTCTCGATCACGCCGCTGTTCGTGTCTGTGGCCGCGCCTCTTGTGGTGGCGACGGCGGCCTGCATCGGGATCTCGTTGTTCATCGCGGTCTTCGGCGACGCCTCCTCTCCGCCGGGAGGGGCAAACCGAAGCTTGACGGCGGAGAGTCTGCTTCAAGCCCTGCGCGCGGGCGCCCTGCTGTTGTTTGAGGTGGGCTCGATCCTTGGATTGATCGTCCTGCGACGCATGACCTTGCCGCGTGTGGCTCCCGTCTTGTTGACCATTGCCACGTTCTTCCTGGTTCCCGTGGGAGGCGCTCTGCTCCTGGCGATCTACCGGGGCCTATGGATTCAACTGCCCTGGATCGGGTTGGCCTTCGCCGCGGTGGCCTTGGTGAGCGCGGCCGTGTGGAGCGCGTTCACGTTGGAACACCGCATCCCAACGACTGCGTTGCTGGCTCTGCACGGCGCAATCATCTGCGTGACCGTCATCG
This sequence comes from uncultured Planctomycetales bacterium, assembly GCA_937889015.1. Taxonomy (GTDB): domain Bacteria; phylum Planctomycetota; class Planctomycetia; order Pirellulales; family Thermoguttaceae; genus CALARR01. Next base: position 638 of record CALARR010000129.1, read on the forward strand.
CCCTGATCACGACCATCGTGAGCGGCACGTTCCTGCAAGCGATGGCCGTGGGGCTGGTGTTATTGGTGGAGGCGGCCACGGCCGCCGCATTGGCGGGGATTGTCATGACCCGCCGCCCGGCCGACCAACCGCTGGCGGCCTGGTTCTTCGAGGCCCTGGCCCTGCTGACGATGGTGGGCGTTGGATCGGCCATCGACTCCCAGCAATGGATGTGGTTCTCCTTGGCGGCCGTTGTTCTGCTCGTCCAGCGCGGCCTCTTGTGGCGGCAGGTCGCTGACGACCGCGACAACAGCCTGCAGGTCGCCAGCGTGTTCCTGCTGGTGGTCATGGTGACGATGAGCGTCTTTCCGGTGCTGCTTTTGACGCGCGAGTACAATGCCTACACGCGGAACGAGTTGCAGATCGACTTCCTGGAATACGTGGTGATGCGCGACATCGGCAGCCGGCTCCGCGATCGCTATGGTGCCGAGAACCTGGTGATCCTCAGCAGCCCCTCGGACAGCCTGCCGATGAGCTACTTCAGCGACGGGCGCGCGATCGGCACACTGTATTGGGAGAACCTGGAAGGCCTGCGCGCGGCGGCGGCCATGTACGCTTCGCACAGCGACGAGGAAGTGCGCCAGATGATGCGCGAGCGCGGAGTGACGCATTTCGTGACGGTCTCGCGGCGCGACTTCGTGGGTGGATACTACGAGTTGGACAAGGGCCAGTTCGACGAGAATGGCCTGAAACAGTGCTTCGCCTACCGGCTCTTCGTCGAGCGCAAGATCCCCAATTGGCTGCGGCCCATGCCTTTGGGCTACCTGTTGGACCCACGACTGGGCCAGCACGTCAGCGCGGTCTTCGTGTTCGAGGTGGCCCTGGATCAGGACGAGTCGGACTGCCACTTCCACCTCGGCAACTTCTATGCGGACATGAAGCGGCCGACCGACGCGCTGAGCGCCTGGGCTCGGGCGATCCAACTCCGGCCCGACCGGCTGGACATCGTGCCGCGGATGGTCCGCGCGATACTGCAGGGCGGCGAGACGCAGAAGGCCAGCCAACTCTTTGCCAACCTGACGCAGAAGGCGAAACCGGAAGCGGTGGCCCCGATCCGAGTGGAGGTCGCCGAGTGTTTCGCCAACGTGGGCGCGCTGCCGCAGGCCATCGAGCAGTATCGACTGGCCTTGCAGGCCAACGCCAATGACGTGCGCGCGTTGAACAACCTGGCATGGATCTACGCCACTTCGAGCTACGGCCAATTCCGCAACGGGCCGCAGGCGGTGCAGATGGCGGAGCAGGCGGTGCAGATCGGCGGCAAGGAGGATCGCGCGCTGCTGAGCACCTTGGCCGCGGCCTACGCGGAAGCGGGTCGCTTCGCCGACGCGGTGAAGACCACGCAGCAAGCCTTGGCCCTGGCCGAAAAAGCCAAGGACGAAGCGGCGATCAAGAGGTTCCAGACCCGGCTGGAGCTTTACCAGAAGAACCGGCCCTATCGCGACTGAGCGCGAAAGGGCCGGCGCGGCTCTCTTTCCGAACAGGAAGGGGGACGCGCGCGCCCCGGTGGGCCAATGTCCAATCCCTCCCCTCAAAGAGACCCTAACGACCGTGAGCGACTCCAAGAACAACGATTCCGAAAAACGGCCCACGGAACGCCGCTCGTCGCCCGTGAACGGCAGCACGATCTGGTATCTGATCGCCCTGGGGCTGGGAACGCTGGTCCTGTTCAGCTTGTTGCAGCCGACGGCCCAGATCGACCTGGCCTATTCCGATCTCTACCGCCTCATCGAGCAAGGGGCGCCGGCGAGCAACAAGGACGCGCACATTGAGGTGCTGGACGGGCCGGAGTCGCGACGGCGCGTGCGGTACAGCGAGTTGAGCGATCTAAAGTTCGGGCCGACGGAGATCACCGGCAGGCTCAAACGCGAGGAATTGGACGCGGTTCCGCCGGCCGAGCCCAAGCTGGCGGTGCCTTTCCGCACGGCACGGCTGGGGCTGGAAAACGACAATCACGAGTTGTTCAAGCTGGCGGAATCGAAGGGGTTCCAGGTACGGGGCGAGGAGCGCGCCGGAGCCTGGCAGAACTATGTGCCGATGGTGCTGTTCACGGCCCTGACGATCGTGGTGCTGGTGGTGATGATGCGGCGACTGGGCGGAGCCGGATCGGCCATGGCCTTCGGCCGCAACCGGGGCAAGCTTTTCGTGCAGGAAGACATCGGCGTGACCTTCAAGGACGTGGCTGGCGTGGACGAGGCCGTGGAAGAGGTGCGCGAGGTGGTGGAGTTCCTGCGCACGCCGGAGAAGTACCGCGTGCTCGGCGGCCGAATCCCCAAGGGCGTGCTCCTGGTCGGCCCCCCGGGCACCGGCAAGACCCTGCTGGCCAAGGCGATCGCCGGCGAGGCGGGCGTGCCTTTCTTCAGCATCTCGGGCTCGGATTTCGTGGAGATGTTCGTGGGGGTCGGCGCGGCGCGGGTCCGTGACCTGTTCCAGCAGGCGCAGGCCAAGGCCCCGTGCATCGTGTTCATCGACGAGTTGGACGCCCTGGGCAAGACCCGCGGCAGCAGCGTCGTGGGCGGACATGACGAGCGCGAGCAGACGCTCAACGCGCTGCTGGTGGAGATGGACGGTTTCAGTTCCAACAGCGGCGTGATCGTGCTGGCCGCCACCAACCGGCCAGAGACGCTCGATCCGGCCCTGCTGCGGCCGGGCCGCTTCGACCGCAACGTGCTGGTCGACCGGCCGGACATCCGCGGGCGCGAAGCGATCCTGAAGGTCCACGTGCAGAAAGTCAAGCTCGACGAATCGGTGGATCTGAAAGAGATTGCGCGGATCACTTCGGGTTTTGTGGGCGCTGATCTGGCCAACCTGGTCAACGAAGCGGCCCTGCTGGCGGCGCGCAAGGACAAGCCGGCCGTGACCGGAATGGACTTCAACGAGGCCGTGGAACGCGTGGTGGCCGGACTGGAGAAGAAGCAACGGATCATCAGCAAGGACGAGAAGACGCGCGTGGCCTATCACGAAAGCGGGCACGCGCTGGTGGCTTACAGTCTGCCCAACACCGATCCGGTCCACAAAGTCTCGATCATTCCGCGCGGGATGGCCGCCTTGGGCTATACCATGCACCGGCCGGAAGGCGATCGCTATCTGCAAACGCAAAGCGAGTTGGAGAGCCGGATCCAAGTGTTGCTGGCAGGCACGGTCGCCGAGGAGATGATCTTTGAAGATCTTTCGACCGGGGCGCAGAACGACCTGGAGCGGGCCACGGAGGTCGCACGCAGCATGACCATGGACTTCGGCATGAGCCGGCTGGGCCGGGTGACGTTCCGCGAAAGCCCCCAGTCGCGTTTCCTGGCAGGAGCCGACTGGCGCGAACGGAGCCACAGCGAGCAGACCGCCAGGGAGATCGACGAGGAAATCAAGTACATCATCGACAAGCTGCTGGAGAAGGCGAGACACATTCTCCAGACCCGGCGCAAGGCGCTGGTCGCGCTGGCCGAGCATTTGATGGAGAAGGAGACTGTCGAGACGGACGAGTTGAGGTCCGTGATCGAGGCCAATTCGCCCAGTCCGATGATTGTGCCCGGCACGGACGTCCCCAAGCGGTCGGCACTTCCCGGGACGGCCAGCGACCTGCCGGAAAGCGGCGCGGCGAACGGTTAGGGACAGAGTGGCTGTGCGCTGACGTGAGAGCAACGGTCTCGCGCGCAGACGAGGAAACGCCGCCTCTTGCCGAGCGCATCTTGACATGGGCCGCGCGCGCAACAACACTAAGAGCCGATCCTGGGACTGCCACAGCCAGCTCGGGCGGCCCTGCGGGACCGAACCGTCGACTGGTTCTGGGACCGGCTCTGAGAGGCATTGCTGAGTTGCCTGTTTCGCGACTTCCTTGAAAACGATTCCCGGAGGCGACCATGCGCGGCCTGTTCGTTCTCGTCGTTCTGATGCCCCAGTTGGTCCTGGCTCAAGCGTCCGGCAAGGGCGCGATCGGCAGTCCGGAGCGGGATTCGGAAAGCGGCGCGGAAGTGTGCCTGCTGGGCGGCGACGAACGGCCGGCCGACGATATCTACGGCGAGCAGCCTTACGGCGACGTCACCGGGCGTCGGATCGCCATTCGCTATTACACGCAGGGCAAGAAGCCGGGCGGCATCAACATCCTCGATCTGGAAGACGGCGGCAATCACGAAATCCTCTCCGGCAAGCCGCCCTTTCCGGCCTTTCACGCCTGGGGCGAGTGGCTGTACTATGCCCAGACGCTCGACGGCAAGCGGTGGCTGCGACGCTGCAACTACCTGAGCCTGCAGGTGGAAAACGTGGCTGAATTGCCGCCGGAACGGGGCAGCTACAGCTACGGCACCGTATCGCCCGACCACCGCTACTATGCCGTGAGCGTGACGGTGCCCGAAGGCGGGCCGGCGCAGGTGCATTTGCTCGACCTCCGTGCGAAGCAGTGGAGCGTGCTGCTGAACAAGCCGGGCTATCACGCCAAGCACGAGCAGTTTTCGCGCGACGGCCGCAACCGGGTGTTGATTCAGCTCAACCAGATGCCCGATGTGAAGGTGGTATTGCTCGGCGAGCTGGAGATCGGGGGCGGCGAAAGGCTCTTCCCGGCGGACCGGCCCTACACCCCGCGTCCCACCGG
>CALARR010000130.1 GCA_937889015.1 uncultured Planctomycetales bacterium
ATTACCTCCTGGCAGCGCAGTCTTGCCGGGCCGCCCGACGTGGCTGGGGTGGTTCTGGGATAGGTTCTTAGAGCCGGTCCCAGAATCTGTCGGCAGCTCAGTCCCGCCGGGCCGCCCGACGTGCCTGGGGTGGTTCTGGGATAAGTTCTTAATACAACGCGTCGCTGCGCGCCACCCGGGTGGCGCCGGGCTTGCGGATCTCGACCGTGAGCAGATCGACGGCGATCTTTTCCTCCTCGTTGGGCGTGGCGAAGGCCACGGCTTTGGACTTGGAGATGATCACGTCCACTGAGCGCAGGCGATCGTCGTCGCGCCCCGGGCCCACGCTGTCCAACCACAGGGTGCGGCCGTTGTCGGCGACTTCCTCCAACGGCGCTTTCAGCCTGCGGCGGTAGTGGGCCACGATCGCCTTGACGTGCCGCGTGGTCTCGTGAATGCGGATGTAATGGACTTCCAGGCCGTCTGGCCGAAAACCATCGGCCTGTGGAAAGGCCTCGGGCCAGAGGATCCGGCAGCGAGCCACGACGCGCGCGTCGGGATGCAGATCGATGGGGCACTCGTGCGCGGCGTCAGGATCGCGCGTGCCGGGACTGGCCGGCACAGAATTCCGGCTGGCCGCCTCCAGACGCTGGATGAGACTGCGGCTGAGGTTGTGCGAGAAGCGGAACCAATCGCCGCCCACGCGGTCGATCTCCTGCTTGGCCTCGGAGACCTGGGCGATATCGCGCGGCGTTCGTGAGTTGCCGTTGCGATCCGGGCTGATGCGCGGCGCAGCAGGACTCCAGGCCGCTCCGCGCCGCGGCAATGTCTTGACGACCACGAGGAAACCGGGTTCGCAACCGGCGGACGCGGCTTGCAGTGATTCGGCTCCGTCTTGCCAATTGCGGCTCAGGGCCTGCTGCACCTGGGCGCGCATCGCGTCGGTGGGGAAGCTGCTCACGAGGGTAAAGAGGCCCGTCTGCCGGTCCAGCGATTCCAGCCGAAACAGGCGTTGCCCCATCACGTCCTGAAAAGCGCCGGTCCACAATCCCGTTGCTGCCTGCGCAATCAGGTCCGGCGCGCCGTGCAGGGCGTGCGTGCGCGCCTCGGGACTGGTCCCCGGCTCGGCATCGCGTGCTCGTCCCGCCTGGCGGCGGCTGTGGGCAGAGGTCTTGGCCTCGCCGGTGGAGGGCGGCGGCAAGCCTGCGGCCAGCGCCAGGGCGCGCAGCGCGCAGTCGGAGAAGATCCGTTCCAGGATGGCGTGAACCGCGGGCGACAGGGCCGGGTCGCGGTACAAGGCCAACTGGGCCGGCAAGTTCTCGACGCGGGGCTCGCACAGGACGCGCAGGTATTCCGACCGCAGCGGAGCGGCGGTCTCGGCCGCCAAAGCCATGCGCGCCAGCTCCAGCCGGAAGCTGTTCGAGCCCGTATTGGCCACGGCCGCGAGAACGCGCTTCTTGTGCGCGATTTCGTTCGGCGAGTCTTCGCCGCGCGCGCGTTGTCGCAGGATTTGCAGGGCCAGGGTTTCCGCGTGTTGATCGGGCGAGGCGAACAGCACTTCCAGCGTGCAATCCAGGGCACACTTGTCGTCATCAGTGGCGATGCGTCCCCAGAGGATACCCTCCAGGACCGCGCGGAGTTCGCCCGGTTGCCGAGCCAAGGCCACGATCACGGCCCGGAGCAGATTTCGATCGGGCTTGGCCTTCTTGCCTTCAGCGCGGCCCAACAGCACCGGCAGGACCTCGGCCGCCGTGGTGGAGGAGACTTGACCGACGGCGTCGATCAAGCGTGGGTCGTTGTCCTCTCGAGCACTGAGATAGTGTTCGGCCTTCCAATCGGCCAGGTTCTCGGGGCGCGCGGGCTTGGGTGGAGCAACCGGGGCGGGAGGCTGGTTAATCTTCTCGCGCTGCGCGGATCTTTGTTTGGCTTTGGCAGACTTGGCCTCCTCCTTTCGCAACTTGACCTCGGCATTGGCTTTCTCATCCGCCTTGGCTCGCTCGGCAGCGCGCTGCTTCATTGCAGCCAGTTGTGCCGAACTGGCGCGCGCGGTGGGATCCTGTTTCCCGCAACCTCCGCAACCGGCGAAGAAGATAGTCACCAAGGGGAGCAAGGCGATCGACCAGGCTAAGACACCGGCCCGGTGCGAACGCGTGGATCGGGCCCTGTTGGGCCGGGAAAGTCTGCTGGGGGTGGGCATGGGTTGGGCCTTTGACGTCATGCGGGCGCGGTTGCGGTCAGGATGCGATCCCCATTCGGGCGGCGATCCAAGGGCTGCGGTCCGTAGCGCAGGTACTTCATGAGTCCGTGGAGCTGGAACCCGCCGCCCAGACCGAGGAGCATCTCCACGCGTTGCTTGTGATGGATCCGGCGGAAGCCCTCCAGAGTCCGCTGGATCTCTTCCACGAAATCTTCGCAGGCCGGCTGCAGGGCGCTGTAGAACTTGTGCAGGCTGGGCGCCGCGTCGGGATTGCGCAGCAGTTTCTCCGCTTCGGCAAAGCTCAGATCGAATTCGCGCACGAGCGTCTTGGTGAACCGTTCGGTCCCCAGCGGGATGTTGCGATGCCAGGCGAGCTTGGCCGACGAGACCACGAGATTGCTGGAGTCGGCGCCGATGTCCAGGACCGCGAGGGCGGGCATGACGGCCGAGGGCAGAGCGACATCCTGCACCTGTTCGGGCAGGTGATCCAGCAACAGGAAGTTGTGCAGAGCGAGGAAATCCGCCTGCACGGATTCCACGCTGATCCCCAACTCCTGGCAGGCTTTGAGCAGCACTTCCAGTCGGGCGCGGCGCGTGACGACCATCAGGACCTCGCTTTCGCGCCGGACGTGCAGATCGCCCTCGATCTTCTCCATGGCGTGATGGCCGAGCACCAACTCGCCGTGCAAGTGCGGAAACTGCCGCCGGGCCTCGTAGCGCACCGCCACCTCCAGTTTCTCGGGAGAGATCACGGGCATGGTCAGCATGCGGCTGAGGACCATCGCTGGAGGCAGTCCCAGGCAGACCCGTTCTCCGCGCAAGCGATGACGCGCGGCAAAGGCCTGCAGCGCCTCCTGCACGAGGGTCTGGGCCTCGGCCTCGTCGTTGGCCTGGCTGAGGACCTTGCGGTATTCCTGGTAATCGCAGGCGGTGATGGCGGGCGACTTCTGCTTGTCGTCGAGGGCCAGGCGCACGGCTTTCAGCGCGCCGCACCCCAGGTCCAGGCCCCAGGCGACGCCGCTCGATCGCCGGGGCAAGACGCGACTCAACCGGCCCCACACGCCGCCGTCGTCCGGCAGGAGGTTGATTCGCAATCCGGCCAGCCCCAGACCGTGCAAGGCCAGCCCCGCGGACACATAGTAGTTGCCGGGATGCTCGACGAAGGCCGCCGACTCGCGCACACGGCTGTCGTCGACGCGGCGGAAGCCGGTGAGCCAGTCCACGGGCAAGCCGCAGTGGTTGTTCTCGGGCGCGCGGATCATGGTCGGCACGGAGAACTTGGATTGCCGCGATCCGGCCGCCACGCGGCGTTGGATCTCATCATACCAGCGCGCCGCCTGGGGGTCGGCCGGGGCCATTTTCCGCAGGCGTCCGGCGATGGCCAGCAACGGCGCGTCGGCATACGGCGCCGAGCGGAGGTGTTGCATCAGCCACAGCAACTCGGTCGCCCGCTGCGACAGCTCGGCGAGCTGCTCGGACAGCACCTCCTCCGGCAACTGCTGCAGCAAGCGGCAGGCGTCTTCGTAGCGATGGCGCGCCAGGCGATCGGCCGCGACGCGGCCCACGCTCTGGGCCAGGTGCCGGGCCAGTTTCAGCGCGCGCGCGTGGTCGGGCTTGATCTTCAGGACCTGCCGCACGCTGGCCAGGACTTCCGTCGAGTTCTTCTGGCGCACCGCCTCTTCGAGGCTCTCTTCGAGCAGGGCCAGTTCGGAGGCCTTGGCCCGCATGTCGCGGTAAAGGGTTTCCATCTCCGGACTGCGGAGGGCCGCGGGGATGGGCTCCAGCAGGGCCAGAGCGGCGGCGAAATCGCAGCCCTCGGCCGCCGCGTTGGCCTGGTCGAGCGCGGTTTGGATCTGCGCCAGTCGCAGATCGCGATCGCGGCTAACCTCTTCCTGAAGCTGCTTGGCGCGGCGCATGGGCTCGGCCAGATAGGAGTGCTCGACGGCCAGCATCGTGGTCAGGAGGGCCAACGCCTCTTCATAGCGGAATTCCTGGTGCAGCGACTGGGCCTTGGCCAGGTTCGCCTCGTACTGCTCTACCAGTTGCCGGATGTGCGAGGACAGGTGTACGCCGCAGGCGCCGCAGTAGCGTTCGCCGGCCAGGCTCAGCGTTCCGCAACTGGGGCAGGTCTCCCACAGGTTGTGTCCGCACGAACCGCAGAACTTGCGCGTGGAGGGATTGTCGCTGCCGCACTGGGCGCAGCGCAACAGGGCGGCCGGGGCGCGGCTGGCGCCGTTTCCGTTCTCGGGGCGGAGGGTCGGCTCAGGATCGCCGCCATGCCGCAGGGTGATGTCGTAGGCGACTTTCAAGTCCGCGTCGGTGAGCGTCTGAATGGCCTGCTCCAGCTCGTCGCGCACGGCGCGCCACGTGGCGGGATGGGCCTCGAAGCGGTGCATCTCCATCGCCGCGCGTTGCTGACTGGCCGCGCGGCGGATGCGGTCCAGGTCGCCTTCTGCCGCTGCCAGCCCCAACAACTGATAGGCGTTCAGGGGGCGCCGGACGTCGCGAATGTTGAGCCAGGCTCGGTATGGATCAAACCCCTCGCCGGTCATGTCACTTATCAGCCCATGGGCCTCAGTCGCAGCGACCCCCTCGAACTCCGTGTGGCGTAACATGTCAAACCCTTGGCTTCCGTGCATCAGCGTAGGTCGTCTTCCGCACGGCTGGCGACCGCGAATTGGACCTTCAACCGCACCGTTGGTATGTGGGGGTGGTCGGTCTGGATCTCAATCTCTCCGGGATGATCGCCCGTGAAATTCGCAGGCGGCGCATCCGAGGGGACTTCGACGTCGATGCGGTATAGTCCTAGTTGCGGTTTTGCCGCCACATAGGGTGATACTCGAACTCGCAGGAAGTCCGGCTTGGAGCGAATCTCTTTGATCTGGACATCACGTGGTTCATCACGGACTTTCATGGTGACATGCGCTCGCGCGCCTTGGCCCGTGCGAAGCTGCCCCAATTGGAGCACGTTTAAGACGTTCAACCGCGGACCATCCAGGGAAACAGAGACCGCAATCCTGCCTCGCACCTCGACTACGAGTTCCTGGGGCTTGTACATACCCTCTTCCGGCTCGATCGCTAGCTGGATTCGCTCCGCAAAGCTTGCCGCAGGAAGACTTCCGGGAATCGTAATAATCAGCCGGTGACCGCAACGAGCTCCGAGCTTGCTCAAGGTCGCTTCCGGGGCGAGCTCGACCCGGCATGTCACTTCAGGTCGCGACGGCGTGACGCGTGCGATGCGAAATCCGTCCCATACCTGTGAAAAGACGACGACCTCGTCGCTTGCACTCTGTCCGGGGCGGAGGTTTGTGAACTCCAAGTGCGGAGGCGCGGCCTCGATCATCTTGCGCACCGCTCCGCTGACACGTAGCGTGATCCGTTCGTTTTCCGGGTCTTGGGTGCGGATGGTCGCCGACTGACAGAAGACTTCCTCATTGATCTTGGGCTTGACCGTCACCGCGGCCCGGACCTTTCCGCCCGGATACAGCACCGAACTGGACAGCCCCCCCACCGTGCAAACGCAGGTCGTCGAATCGACCTTGAGCGTGCTGGGGGCATCGCCCACGTTACGGAGGACGAAGGTGTGATGGCAATCCTCCCAGGGTTGGACAAAGCCGAAGTCGTGTTCATTCTCTTCGACCAGAACCCTCGGCTGCGGTTCATCGGCCGACAACTCGGCCAACGTCGGCGGCGCTGGTCGCAGGCTGTGCGCGGGCCGCGGCGCAGGGCTTGTTCCGGCCTCGTGGGAGGAAGAAGACCACGCTGCCGCCCCGATGGCGACCGCCGCCAGGACTGCGACCACCAGGCAGGTCCACGGCCATTGTGTCCTTCCGGCCCGACCGGCACATGCTTTGGAGCCGGTCCTGAAACCTGTCGGCAGCTCAGTGCGGCTGGGGCGGTTCTCGGATAGGTTCTTTGAGCCGGTCCCCAAACCTGTCGGCAGCTCCGTGTGGCTGGGCCGCCCGAGGTGGCCGGGGCGGTTCTCGGGTAGGTTCTCAGGCGCATATTGCTCCACGACCCAAATCTCCGACAAAGAGGAATGCCTGTCGCCCCTCGGGCAACGAGGGATGCCGCGCGGTCACCGTTCGCACGCTCGTCCGGCTTCGGCCGCGTCGACCGGATTCCGGGGCTTTCGCGGCCGCGGATTGCGCGCGAGCCAGAGCGATCAGCGGCGGCTCGGTTTGTTGTGGTGAACCATCGCAGCCTGTTGTACTATTTCCGAAACGTCAACCGTCTGCGTTGGGCGTTTGCTGGAAGGACTCTCAAGTTCCCAAGGACTTGTGAGCTTATCTTAGCGTTAAAGGATTAGCAGGCCCTTAAGAGGCCGTTAGAATGGCGCAAGCCTCACGGCATGAAGCGGCGGACCTGCTCCAGAAACAGTCCGCTGAAGATCTCAGCCGGCTCCAACTCCGTAGGGCCGGGCCGGTAGCCCAGGGACTGATATTCGCCATCGCTGTGTGTGCTGCGAATGGGGAAGCCAGGATTGAGGAACCCGTCGCCGTTGGTGTCGGAGAAGGTCTTCACGCAGCCGTCGGCCATGAGGATGTTGAGCGCGCCGCCATGCACGGCCTGCCAGCCGCGAGTATCCTGGAGCCAGCCCTGGTTGGCCTCGGACGTATCGGCGGGAAGGACCGCTCCGCTGGTCATCTCGGCCTGCACCTGACTGGTCAAGTCGGTCTCTTCGGAAAGGGGTTGGATTTTGGCTCCGGTGGGATCGTAGACGGACGGCCCGCGGTTGGCCGATTCGGTCAGCCATTGGCCTTGGGCCAGGAAGACGGCGGTCTTGGGATCGATGCAGCTTTCTTCGCCATTCCAATAGGTGGCCGGCGACTTGCCCAGGTCGGCGGAGAGGATGCTGTCGGAGGCGTTTCCGCTTCCGCCGTCGCCCAGCAGGGGAATGGTTGAGCTGGAAACGCGGCCATTCTCCACTTTGCGTCGTGTGAGGGGACCGAAGGTGGCCCCCAGTCCGCGCATACTGCCGCTGGTCGAGTTCCAGGTGTTGGCGCTCGAACCGGCGGCGATCTTCACTGCCGAGCGGACCAGATACCAACTGGCGACATAGTTGGTGTTGTAGCCCTTTTCCAGGAAGCAGCGCGCGATATAGTCGGCTCTGGCGGGGCTGCCGGCCTCGGTCCCGGCGAACAATCCGCTCCACGCGCCCGAGTTGTAGCTGGCGTTGCGTCCGCACTGTCCATCGCCCAACTTGCGATTGGAGCCGCCATCCTGGGCGGTCTGGCTGGTGGGGGAGGTGAGCATGGCGTTCAGTTCCCCAATCCCGCGGAGTTCGCCATTGGGATTGAGCAGTTCGCCCGGCTTGCAGATCTGGGAATTGACCAGGTCGGCCACCCAGCCGTAGGTATCCGGGCAGCCGTCGCGGCGGAAATCGTAAGCGCCGGTGCAGAATCGGCCCTGCGCATCGCGGTCGGAGAACTGGATCAAGCCAACGCCCAGTTGCCGCAGGTTATTGCGATCCTGGGCCAGCCGAGCCTGATTGCGCGCCGACTGGATGGCCGGCAACGTAATGGCCACAAGCATAGACAGGATCACAATCACCACCAGCATTTCAAGAAGTGTAAACCCACGCGCGTGACGGTTCATAGACCACCCTTTTCCGGGAGAGGATAGCGCAAATCGATACACACCAGTTCCTCCTCATTTCGCAGGAACAACCGGCCATTGTGCAGGGCCGGATAGGAAACGCACGGTGGCGCAAGCACAGCACGTGGGGTCATTGAACGAACCGTCACTCCTTGGGAAGCGATTTCCAGCACGGCGAGACGGCCATTTTCGCCGAAGAGCAGATACGCACCGTCTACGGCAATCATGCTGCCGTTGCGCACCGATGATCGCCATCGCCAAAGGAGTTCGCCTGTGCTGAGATCCAGGCAGTGCAGGCCGCCGCGCGAGGTCGAGAATCCCCACACGCGGCCGCCCTCGTGAAAGAGATTATTGTATTGACTGTCGAGTGCTTTGCGTTTGTCGCGCCACAACTCCTGGTACGATCCGTCGGGCAGAACCCGAACACAAAGGTTGCCGATCTGATAGCCCGAGATGAAGACGACATCATCCATAACCAGGACCGGCGTACCATGGGCAGCCTCGGGATTCTTGGCACAGAAGGGGATACGCCAATGGACGCGGCCATCCACGGGATCCAGCGAGACCAGAGCATCTGCCGTCCAGACGAAAAGGTATCGCCGGCCATGAATTGTGGCAGCGCAGGGCGTGGAGCAACTGGCGCCGTCAGCCGTAGCCGTCCACAGCGTCGCGCCGCTGTTCTTGTCCAACGCCACCACGCCAGCCTCGGTCGCGCGGCCTCCGACGTTGACAATCAACCGCTCACCCTCGATCAACGGACTGCACGAGGCAGGCCACACCTCGATCTTGACGCGATAATCCCGGTAGAGATCACGCCTCCAGACCTCGCTGCCGTCGGCTTGGCGCAAGCAGCACAGTTCTCCCATCGCGCCCAGCGCGAAGACCAGGCCGTCCATGAGCACCGGAGCGCTGTACGGCCCACTGCTGTGGTTGAATGGACACCGATATGTCGCGAACCAAGAGAACCGCCATCGCGACTCACCACGGCTGGGGTCATAGCACTCAACGACTTCACGGTCGTCTTGACGATGGAACAGAATCAAGTTGTCAGCCATGACCACAGGACTGCTGTAACCCGTGCCCACCCGGATTCGCCACCTTTCGGGCGGGCCTTGCTCGGACCACTCCAACTGCAACCCGGTCTCCGGTGACGAGCCGTCCCGACAGGGGCCGAGAAGGGTTGGCCACCCCATGCCAGCGCCCCTGGGCGATATTCCCTCCCGGTCACGTTCGATCGGCAACGCCATCGGTGCCGGCGACTGAGAAGGCGCTACCGGAACCAACACCTCGTCGTCGGGACGATGCTGGTCAACCGCAAGATGCGTCCAGATATGTGCCGCGTACAGGTTGGCGATCCACACCGCGATCACCGCAGCGAGGAGCAAGCCCAGCAACGCCAACCGCCACCAAAGCGAACGCCGAAGAGCCGACATCATGACCGTTTCCCTACAGATCGTCGCCTTGAGTCCGCTCTGCCGCTTGTCCTGGCAGGGACAGTTCGTAGATAGGATCTTGGTCACACGACAGAAAGCAGGCGAGGAACGCGCGTCCCTCGCCTGCTCGAGGTTCACCACCAGCAAAGGCGTGCACCGACTAGCCACAAAGCTCAGCACTGCGCACGCTTTGCTCTACGCCAGAGACTCCACTATTCGAACTTGGCGTTCTTCCCGTGCATGGGATTGGTGAGGAAGATGCCGCTGAAGATCCGGGCGCTGGGCAACTCGACTTGATTGCTCTTGTAGCCGAGATTGTCGGGGTCGGCGTTGGCGTCGATCGGGAACCCGGGGTTCAGGTACTTGTCGCCATTGCCGTCGGCGAACGACTGTACGCTGCCGTCGGCCATGAGGATGTTGCACTCGCCGCCGTGGACCGCAAACCAGTCACGCGTGTCCTGCAAGTACACCACGCCGTCGACCGGCGTGCCCTGCCCCTGTGTGTACTCCAGGTAGGCCAAGCCGCTGTAGGTCGGCGAGCCGCCATTGAGTCCCGTGCCGCTGAACGTGGTGACGCTTCCGTCGCTGGGCATCAGCGCCAGCAGACCGCTGTTGTAGTAGGAAGGGCCGTCGTTGAAGGACTCGGCCAGGCGATCGCCGGCCATCACATGCTCCTCACCACGGTACTTGACGGACTCGATCGCGAAGGCCTCATCCGGATCGCCAGGAGCGGCGTCGCCCAGCAGCGGGATGTTGCTGGCCGGAATGGGAGAGCGATCCACGGTATTGCGAGTCAATGGGCCCGTCACGCCGCCCAGACCCTTGAAATTGTTGCCATCGCCGTCGGCGGTCATCGTCAAGGCGGTGACCTTGCCGCCGGACTCGGTGGTGCTCACGCTCTGCTTGATGCCGCCGCGTACGAGGTACCAACTCGCGGCGTAATTGGAGGAGTAACCCTTGTCGAACATAAGCTCTTCGACCTCAGTCGGGCTGAATCCACTCGTCTTCCCGTTGCACGCGCCGTGCACGAGCCGGGACGCGTCAGGAAGTCCGTCTTTGGCGCTGATGGTCGAGATACCCAGCAGGTCGTTGACTTTCTCCATAGCGCGCAGCTTGTTGCTCGGGCAGAGGATGTCGATGGGACGGCAGATCTCGGCATTGACGAGGTCGGCGACCCAACCGTAGCTGTCGGGGCAGCCATCGCGGCGCCAGTCGTAGGCGCCAGAGCAATACTTGCCAGAGGGATCACGATCGGCGTGCATCAAGAGGCCGATGCCGATCTGTCGGAGGTTGGCCTTGCACTGAGCGCTGCGCGCCGCTTCGCGCGCGGAATTCAGCGCGGGCAGCAACAAGCCGATGAGAATGGCGATGATCGTGATCACCACCAGCATTTCCACCAGCGTAAAAGCACTACGCTTGAGAGACACTTTCATAAATCACAACTCCTCAAAACAACAGGGAAAGAACAAATACAACACGGAGAGCGTACTGGACGTGGACGATTCACTTTGCGTACTGGGCGAAGATCGCACCTCCTTTCTTCTGGTTTCCGCTACGGCCGGAAGCGGCCATCCGACGACCACGATTTCAGCCCTGGATTATCCACGTCGATGTCACGGTTTGATGGACGCGCCGTGAGACTTTGATTAACTTGGACGGATCGCGGCCAGCCCTGGCCACAGCACTCGCCGGCCGGCACGCGGTCAATTCATGCCTTCGCGCAGCGAGAACTTGCTGAAGACCTCTTCCAGCGAAAGCTCGACCTTGTCGCTGGTGAAGCCGCTGTCGCTGCTGGCCGGAAAGCCGTTGTTCAGCAACCCGTCGCCGTTGCTGTCCAACACGCCGCGCACGCTGCCGTCGGCGAAGAGGAGATTGCAGACGCCGCGATGCACGGGCGCGAAGCCGCGATAGTCCTGCAACGTGTTGTTCCAGACGGCCCACCAGCCATCGGCGCCCGTCTTGGCGGTTCCCGAGGAGAAATTCGGCAGCCGCGCCAGGGTGTCCTTGGCGACCGGGCCGGCGGTCAAGGCCATGGACATCAGCGAGCCCGCCGGATTGGAGCCGATCCCCATCGACAGGCTTCCGGTCGAGGCGCCGCAGCCCAACAAGGGCACGAAACAGGCGGCGGTCGTCCCGCGGTCCAGAATCGACCGCTTCAGCGGTCCGAGCGAAGAGTTGCGCGAGACCAGCGAGCGCGGGCAGGACGTGGGCGTAGAGCGGAGGTTCCCCGAGTTGTTCAAGGTCAGTTCCGATCGCACGAGGAACCAACTGGCCGTGTAATTGGTGTTGTAGTGCTTGGCGAAGACCTTGCTTTCGATCAGTTCCTGCCGCGCATCGCTGTTGGCGGCGTAATCGGACGAATTCTCGATGATCATCCGGCAGGGATTGGCGAGGCTGCTGCCATCGGGCAGGGTGGTCGGCGAGGAGCCCAGTCGATCGACACACGTGTCGGAACTGGAAGGCGTGGCGGTCAGCAGGTCGGCATAGGTGTCGGCGATCATGGCCGGATTGGAGGGGCAGAGCATCTTGCCGGTCGGGATGCCCCCATTGACCATATCGGCCACCCAGCCCACCTCGGTCACGCAACCATCCAACAGCCAGTCGAACGCGCCCGTGCAAAAGGTGCCGTTGCGCTGCTCGGAAACGGCCATCATGCCGATGCCGAACTGGCGCAGATTGTTTTGGCAAGCCGTTTGACGTCCTGCCTCGCGCGCACTGTTCAAGGCAGGCATCAACATGGCGATCAGCATGCCGATCAGCGCCACGACGGTCAGCATTTCCACCAACGTCATGCCGTGGGGCAAACGACGAGAGGAACGACTACGGTTACAACGGCGCGCGTGCATGGCAAACCTCCTGGCGAAAGAGTGTCGCGGCGGATGGTAGAAGCGCGCCGCGTTTTCTCTCTGGCGGACCCATTCTCGCCCTGCGGTATGAGCAGTTGGTTCTGGAGGTGAGAAGTTTCGGTTAGGTTTGCGTTGCCGTTGGTCACAAAGTGAATCGAGGCAAGACAAAGCGACAAAAGGGGCTCTGGCCGCGGCATTTGACGGCGTCGGGGGCGGGCAATTATGGCCTGGCAAGCCTGCAGATCGATTGTGGGCAGGACGATCTGGCGCTGGAGAACTTGCGGCAGGCCGTGTACTACAGGGCCGACGATGCCGAGGCCTGGTATTGGATCAGCGTATTGCGGTTGCGGCGCGGCGAATACGTGCAGGCCGAAGCGGCGATCCGGGAAGGGCTGGCCTGGCGCCGCGATGCGCCCTTTCTCACACAGTGGGCGCTGACGCTCGTGAAGCTGGGAAGACGCGCGGCGGCCCAGGCCGCAATTCGCGAGGCCCAACTCCATGAGACGCCTGCGGTGACTCGACCGCCGCGGTCGCAAGCCGGCGAACTGTAATCGAGCCGTCCCGGTGGTTCTCAGCGCCCTTGGATGAGGCGTACGGCCTGCTCGGGCAGATAGGTCCTGCCCGTTTCCTGGATGTGCACCACCACGCCTTCGAGTTCCACGGTCTTGGCGCCCAACCGCAGCAGGTTCTTGTTGACGGGCAGTTCCGCCGTGGTCCCGTTGTGGCGAATGCGGACCAGCGGATTGTGGACCTCGGCCCGATCGATCTCGACCTGCGCGCCCGGCAAGGCCGCGCCGGCTTCGACAAACAATCGCTGGGTGGCGTCCGCCAGATCCAGCCCTGCGGCCTCCGCCAGAATCCGGCCGATCTGCGCGCCGTCGAAGGTTCCCACCGGACGCCGCGGTCCGAAGGCGTGCAGGGGGACATCGCCCCCCACATGCCCGTGGCTCGTCCATCCCAGGACGGCATGTGCGCCGGCCATCTCAGCGCAGCCTCC
This sequence comes from uncultured Planctomycetales bacterium, assembly GCA_937889015.1. Lineage (GTDB taxonomy): Bacteria > Planctomycetota > Planctomycetia > Pirellulales > Thermoguttaceae > CALARR01. The sequence continues at coordinate 13,051 of CALARR010000130.1, forward strand.
CCTTTCCGGCTGGCCCGGCCGTGCGCATAACACAATCCTAACCGTTCTCTAACGCCGCTTCGGCAATTTGCGACACACCGCTTGTAATGCGGCGGGAGCCTGCACTAACATCAGGGAACGGCGTATGTGGGCTGGGGCTGCGCCAATCTGGCCGCCGACGGATGCGGCCTTGCCTTGCACGATTCTGCCAGCGATGAGTCGGTGGCATGAGTCAAGGAACTGAGATACGTTGAACGAACAGGCACTCTCACATCCCAATCCGCAAACCGATCTCACCGGGGGCAAGTGGGGCAAGGGCTTCTCTGCCAACCAGTCGGTGCGCAAGGCCGCGCGGTGCATTCTGGAAGCTCGTCTGAAAGCGATCTGGCACTGGCTGCCACTGGCTGCCGAGAAAAGTGACGAGGATGCGGAATACGTTCATCAGTTGCGGATCTCGGTGCGCCGCGCTGCGCAGGCGCTGCGGATGTTTGCCGACCTGCTGCCGGATGACCTCCGCGAAGCGGTGCGCGCCCGGCTGAGACAGATTCGCCTGGCTGCCGACGGGGCGCGCAACTGGGACGTGCTCAGGGCCTGTTTTGCCCACAGCGCTGCGAGCCCGGCCGAAGGAGTCACGGCGCGTTTCGCCGCGCAGACGCAGCAGCGCCGGCGCGAGGCCCAACAGCCGCTGGTGGACGTGTACCACGAGTTGACGGCGGCCGGATTCGCCGCCCAGATCGACGCCCTGCTGAGCGCACTGCAATCCAGCCGCAAGGGCAAGGCGGACCGCAGCTTCCGGCAGCAGGCGCGCCGCTATCTGCGGCCGGTGCTCAAGAAGTTCTTCAAGGCCGCTGCGGCCGGCGTCTCTAATGACGAGGCTCTGCACCGTCTGCGCCTGCGCACCAAGAAGCTGCGTTATACGATGGAGCTCGTGGCCGTGGCCTTCGCACCCGGATTTCGCCGCCGGTTGTATCCGCGGATCAGCATGCTCCAGGACATGATGGGGACGGTCACGGACCACGCGACGACGCAGGTCCTGTTCCAGGATTGGCTGCGGACATCGCCGGATGTGGAGGAGAGGGCTTTCTGCGAGGGCGTGCTGTTGGCGGAATCGCGCGCCCACGCGGACGTCCACCGGGAGTTCCTGGCGGTGTGGACACCGGAAACGGTGGCCCGACTGCGGCGGCAGTTCGGCCTTTACTGCGATCTGCCGTGAGCACCGGCGGTCCACGTCGGGCCGTTCATGGCGCGCCGGCCGCGGCCTGTTCGGCTTCGGCGGCACAAGCCGGCTTGGGCATTTCTCCCGGAAGGCCATGGACGCGGACCGGCAGGTGGATGGAGAAGCAACTGCCCTGCCCCACGCGGCTTTCGACGCCCACGTTTCCATGATGGGCGAGGACGATGTGCTTGACGATCGCCAACCCCAATCCCGTCCCGCCCAACTCGCGACTGCGCGCCTTGTCCACCCGATAGAAACGCTCGAACAGTCGCGGAAGGTGCTTGGGTTCGATGCCGCAGCCTTCGTCGCGGACGCTGATTCGCAGGCCCTGCGGCTCATCAGCGGCAGAGACCTGCACGCGCTGTCCGGCACTGCTGTACTTCACGGCGTTGTCGATCAGATTGACCACGGCCTGCTCCAACAGGCGGCCGTTGATCTGGCCGGCCAGGCCTGCCGGGCAATCCAACTCCACGCACACCTGCTTGTCGGCCGCCTTGGAGGCGCACATCTCGATCGCCGAGGCGAGCACGGGGCGGATTTCGCCGGACTGCAGGGGAATATCCCGATCCTCGGCGCCCCGTTGCACGCGCGACAGCGCCAGCAGATCGTCGATGATGGCGTTGAGCCGATTGACCTGGCGGAGCACGATGCGCATGAAGCGGATGGCGTTTTCGCGGTCTTCCAACGCCCCCTCCAGCAGCGTCTCCAGAAAACCTTTGATCGAGGTGATGGGGGTCCGCAGTTCGTGCGACACATTGGCCACAAAGTCCCGCCGCACGGTCTCCAATTGCCGCAGGCGCGTCACGTCGTGCAGCACCACAAGGGCGCCGATCTTCTGCCGCCGCCGATCGTACAGATCGGTCGTGTTGGCGTGCAGGCAACACAGGTCGTTCATCTGGATCGACTGTTCTCGATCGCCGGGCGGGCCGTCGCCCAAGGCCGCGTCAATCAGTCGCAGCAAATCCGGCTTGCGGAGCACCTCGTGGAACAATCGGCCACGCAGACGGTCCGAGGCGACTCCCAACAGCCGGGCGCAGGTCTCGTTGAGGCTCAGGACGCGGCCGTCCAGGTCCAAGGCGAGAACCCCCTCGGTCATGCTGGAGAACATCGCGGCGTGTTGGGCTTCCTGGCGCGCGATGTGCTCGATACGCGCGCCCAACCGCAGCGCCATGTCGTTCATCGCGGCGGCTACCGCGTCGAACTCGACCAGTTCCAGCGCGGGGATCTTCTGGTCCAAGTCTCCGCTGGCAAATCGTCCCGCCGCCGCCCGAAGTTCACCCAGCAGCTCGGATAGATTCCGGCACTGGATCCAGATGGTCAGCGCCAGCAGTCCCAGGACAGCCAACCCCAGGGCCACGAGAATTGCGGCCAGTTGCAGCGAGACCTCGTGCAGGTACCACGAGCCGCCGAGGGTCATCAGCACCAGGCCGGCCCCCGTTGTCCAAAGGCAACTGCGAAGCACACGCTGAAAGAGAGTTTGCCTAGGCATGCGTGGCCCGGCTCCCGAGTCCTTGGGCCATATCTGAAATCCATCCCAGAGCCGCCTTGGCCCGTGTGCGCGGCCAGGAGAAACCGCCGGGGCGAACCGTTCTGGGAGTGGCGATCAGGACACACATTGGTAATTGTCCTTGAAGCGATAGCCCACGCCGCGGACCGTCTCGATATAGTTCCCTGCCGGCCCGAGCTTCTTTCGCAATCCGACAATCTGCACATCGACGGCCCGGTCCGTGATTGCGTAGGGCCCGCTGTGGATCCCATCCAGGATCTGCTCCCGAGTGAAGACCCAGCCCGGGCGCCGGGCCAGCAATTGCAGCACGCGGAACTCGGTGGAGGTCAGATCCACCACCTGGCCCTGCACGAGCACTTCGTGGCGGCCGGGATGGATCACCATCTCGTGGATCTGGTAGGCCTGCCCGTTGGGGTCCTCGTCGTCGCGATCCGCCGCGACGCAGTCGGACCGCCGCAGCACGGCGCGGACGCGCGCCAACAGCACGCGCGGACTGAAAGGCTTGGTGATATAGTCGTCGGCGCCCAGATTCAGGCCGGTCACAATGTCGGCCTCTTCGCCCTTGGCAGTGAACATGACGACCGGGATCGACTGCGTCTTTGCCGTGCTCTTCAGTTGCCGGCAGACGCTCAGTCCGTCGACTCCGGGCAACATCAGGTCCAAGAGGATCAGGTCGGGCATGCGCGTCTCGACCGCGGCAAGCCCCTCCTCCCCCGAGGTGGCACTGGCGACCTGATAGCCTTCCTTGAGGAGATTGTAGGCGACCAATTCGCGGATGTCGTCATCGTCCTCAATCACCAAGACCGACTGTTTCACGACCCTGTTCTCCGGGCGATTCGGACCGAGGTGATCCGGCAAGGCTCTGTGGATTTCCTGTTCATACCGACGCTCTCCAGGTTAATCGCACGATGTTAGCCCACGGTTAGCCCATGATGAGAATATTATGGCCGGCCGGATCCGGTGGCGCATGGCCCAGCATGGACTCGCCAGGAGGATTGGCCCGGACACTCGCGGCCCCACGCGATCGGGCCCGCTGGTGGGAGCCCTGCGCGACCAACGGGCCGCGCGTGTGACAAGCCACAGGCCCTGGTGACGCAAGGCCTTTGCTCATCGGCGGTTGCGATCACCATGCGCACGCTGTGTTTTGCCCATACCGGATGGTCGCGCTAGTATTGCGGGCGAGACCCTCCTATCTGAACCAGGGGCAACACCATGCACTTCTGCCGCCAAGTCTCCCGTTTGTGGATCGTTAGTCTGATTGCGATGAGCGGAATTGCCAGTTCATGGCACTCCCAGGCCGCCGGATCGGCTCCCAATCCACCGGCCACCGTTACCGAGGCGGCCCAGGTACTGGATCTGGCGACATTTCCTCTGGTCGACGGCGCCGAGGCGCCTCGACAACGCAACGTCGCCAACCTCTCGTACAGGGCCCCGGGCACGGTGGAGCAGGTCTTCCAGTTCCACCAGAAGCAGCTCGCCCAGCGGCAGTGGAAAGAGCTGCCCAACGCGTATGTGACCGGCCAGATGGCCAACGCCACGTTCGGCTGCCAAGGCTACTTGCTCTCGTTGGCCGTATTTCCCTCCGGCCAGGCCGGCGCGGTGGACGTGACGCTCACCAACCACGGAAACGTGGCTTTGGACAAGCTGCCGGTCCCGCCGGGCGCAAAACCCTTTTACGGCGGCCCGGTCAGCACGGCCTATCTTACGGAAGCGCCGGTTGCCGAAACGGCGGAAGCTTGCCGCCAGCTTCTGACGGCCAGCGGTTGGCAGCCCTACGGTGTGGCCGGGGACGCGCTTGGGTTCAAGCAAAACGCCGTGCAATTGACCGCGCGCGTGGCCGCTGCGCCGGCCCAGGGGGGCAAGACCGTGATCGACTACAGCGCCGTGCTGATGTCGGCCGATCTGCCCGCGCCTCCCGAGACCGAACAATTGCAGTACGCCGACGTGACGACCCAGCTCTCGTTTGATTTCAAGGGGGCGCAGGCGGACGTGTTCGATTTCTATCGCCAGGCGCTTTCCAAGATGGCCTGGGTGCCCACCACCGAACGGCCGCTGCGCATCGGGTTCAAGGATGTTCTGCTGTTCCGCAATCCGCAGAAAGACCTGCTGACCCTGGAAGTCCACAGCGTGGACGGCAAGAGCCGGGTCGCTCTCAGGCATCAAACAGCGGCCGCCGTGGCGGAGCAGGAGCAACGCGCCAGGGCGGAAATCGAACGGCGGCAGAAGGACCAAGAGAAGCCCCTGCCCAAAGTCTCAGTTACCCTGCCCGCCGGCGCGAGCGAACTGCGGCAGACCAAGAACCGGATTGAGTTCAAGGTCCCTGCGGGCAAGGCCAAGGTGGCCGTCGAGGCGTGGCGCCGGCAATTCGTCCAGGATGGTTGGAAAGAGGATGTGGCCGCTTTGGCCAACGAGGCGGGCTCGCTGTCGTTCAGCAAGGATGCGCAGAGCGTTTCGGTGTTGTATGTGGAGACGGGGTTCCTGCCCAGCGAGGTGACGCTGCAAGCCACCGGCGTGGATCTGGAAGGGGTCGCCGAGAAGGGGCTGTAATGTGCTGTCCCGATCGGAGGTCAGCCTCACGGCGCGGCCTGCCCGAGACGCCTGGTTCTATTGGGTCCTGCCTAGCCAATGAACCGAGGGCCGGGCACCGACCGTAGGTTGGTCGCGGAAGCCCGGTCTTCCCGACCTTCCGTTGGTCGCCCGGGCCATTAGCAGGGCAGAGATCAACAACTCCTCTGGTTTGCGGCTTGGCGGCTGGCGAGAGACCAGTTGAGTGCTCTCGCAAAGTCAAGGACGCGAAGCCGCAAGGAAGCGCGCGTTTCTGCTTTGCCCGCCGCGGGCTCATCGACTATATTCGGGGGAGTTGAACGCCGTCGCGTTTCCTCACCACCGAATGGGAGGTGCTATTGTGTGCGTCATTGCCGGATATGCGGGTTCGCGTCTTGCCGCGCCCGTGCTCATCGAGATGATCGAACGCCAGGAAGGCCTGGCGGGCGGGTTCTACACCGGTCTGGCCGCGGTGGAGCCGGGCAGCATGCACTGGCGCAAGGTCGTGGGCACCATCACCGATCTGCGCAAGAAGATGGACGGCGAGGCCCTGCCTGGCTGCGTGGGCGTGGCGCATTCGCGCTCCAAGTCGGGCGGTGACGAGGAGTGGGCCCACCCCTTCGTGGCCTGCTTCGAGTCGGTGGCCTATGTGGCCAACGGCAGTGCGGGCGTGTGGAAGGACCACCCCAGCCGGCAGGAAGTTCCAGACCGGTTGGCACGCAAGGGCCACGTCTTTCACGCCGTGAGCGATCGTCCGATCGGCGCCTATCCCACGCTGAAAGACGGTCGCTCGGTGCACATCAGCGATATCATGGCGCACCTGGTGGAAGACAACTTGCAGCGCAGCGGCGATCCGGAGAAGGCGATCGCCGCGGCGATGATCGAGATGCCTTCGGAAGTGGTCGGGCTGTTCGTCGCGCCCGACTACCCCCAGGCCGTGTACGGCGCGCGGTGGAACCTGCCAGCCTGCGTAGGCATGGACGACGAGGGCGCGTACGTGGCCAGTTCGCCCGAGGGTTTTCCCGCCTCGGTGCGTTGGTGGAAGTGGATCCCACCCTGCTCCTCGTTCACGCTCTGCCGGGACCGGGTGAGCGTGTCGCCCCTGGGCGCGCCATCCACGGCGATTGTGGACGACGTGGACCGGGGAGCGGCGCGCGCGGCAATTCTTGAGGCCTTGTCCGGAGGCAAGTCGCTGGGTGTGGGAGCGATGCTCACGATTGTGGAACCGCTGTCGCCCACCCCGGCGCCCAAGGTCCGCTACGATCCGGTCTACGACGTGCTGTATGGGTTGATGCGTTCCGGCCAGATCTGCCGCGAGGCGGTGCGAGTGCCGGGCGCAACGCCGGAAATCGACGGAGTGCGCTTCATGCACAAGCTGGCGAAGGAGTGACGGCCGCCAGACTACAGAAGGGCCGAGAACCACCCAGGCGCGCGGTCCCTAAGCCCAAGCATCCCAGCACGCTGGCAAGGCGTCTGCCGATTGCCTATAGTGAGTTGTTCTGACTCCATTGGCATTCCCAAGAGAGGCATCATGAAGAAGACGCGACGTGAAGTGTTGAGCGCGATCGGCCTGGCAGCGGGGGCGAGTGCCCTGTCGGGATTCGCGGGCGAGGCGCGGCCGCAGACTGGAACCAAGGATCCCGCCAAGGATTGGCAGTACGTTCCCCTGGACGCCGCCGCCGTTGCCGCGGAAGCCTACCGTCTGATGCCGGAGGGCGGATGCATGTACGCCGTCTTCCGGGCAGTCGTCACCGCCTGGTTCAACCAGGTAGGCCGGTCGGCCGACTCGTTCCCGTTTCACATGATGCGTTACGGCCATGGGGGTGTGGGAGGCTGGGGCACGGTCTGCGGCGCCCTGAACGGCGGGGCGGCGATTGTCGGGCTGTTCGAGCCGGACAAGGCGCGCGAGGATCAGTTGATCGAGGAACTCTTCTCCTGGTACGAACGCAGCGAGTTGCCCGTCTATCGCTGCGCAGACATCGAGCCCGCGAGCATCGCCAAGAGTGTGGCCACGTCGATCCTGTGCCATGTATCCGCGGCGCGGTGGTGCAAGGTGTCGGGGGCAGAGCCGCAGAGCAAGGAGCGGAAGCAGCGCTGCAGTTGCCTGACCGCCGACGTGGCGGCGAAGACGGTCGAACTGCTGAACCGGCATTTGGCCTCGCCGTTGCCCCTTGAACCGACCAAGGCGGGCCTCAAACTCGCAGCCGAACCGCCCAGGGCCATCGGCAAGATGCAGTGCACGACCTGCCACCAACAGTAGCCGTCCGCAGTGACTACGGCCGACCGGGAGTTCGGCGCGGCCCGGCGATCTCTGCCACCGATATGACCACAAAGGCCCAGGATCGGAGCAAGCCCCTCACCGCAGGATGGTCATGAACCGCACAGCCAGGCTGCGATTGGCCGGGCCGTGTCGTCCACCTCGGATCACAAGCCCCAAGATTCTTATCGACGAGTTCAGCCGCGCGGGGCGAGCAACCGCGCGCAGCCGCATTCTGAACCGCCCTTTTCGACCAGGCTCCGCCAATGATTACCGGACCTTCACGCAACGCGCGCAGCGCACTTCGGCACCGTGCGCCATCCTTTGCCGCCCTGTTTATTGCGGTTTCGCTCGGTCAGGCCATTGCCGGCGAACCGCTTCCGGTCTACCAGCCGAAGGTGAGACACGCGCCGATCTACTTCTATCATCCCGGAGCGCAACCGGCGCTCCAATACAATCACGACGTGGACATCGTGAAATTCAAAGGGACATTCTTCGCCGCGTGGAACGCCAACGAGGGCCGCGGCGAGGACACCCCGGGGCAATACAACTTCCTCAGCGTCAGCGACGACTTCGAGAACTGGTCGCCGCCCGTGCGGCTCTTCACGCGCGACGCAGGGGCGGAGAATCCCGTCGAGAGCGACAACCAGTGGCAGCCGATCTTCATCAATTGGCGCGACGAAACCCTCTTCTGCGCGTGGTGCGATTACAACGCGAGAAAGACTTACATCGCCACCTCTACCGACGGCCTGCGCTGGCGCAACCGTGAAGTGCCCACGGCGCCGCCATCGCTTACGGGCAAGGTTGTTGGTTTTCCGACCAATCATGGTCTGCTCACCAGCAAGGGCGTGATGATGTTTCCCTGTAGTCTGCCGCCTATCGAAGTGAAGTGCAGACCGACCCGCACGCGCTACGCCGGCGTGATGCTCAGCAGCGACGGGGGCAAGACATGGACCTGGAGCGAGCCCGTCGAGGCGTTGCCGTGGTCGAAGCTCGGCGACAAGCCTGAGGAGGTCAGCGAAGAACTTGTCCCGATATGGGAGCCGATGCTGTTCGAGCAGGGCGACGGCAGGATCGGCCTGCTCATCCGTAACAACACCGGCCCCGGAACGCCCCATCGGATGTTGCTCTACGCCACCAGCAGCGACCACGGCCGCACGTGGACCAACGCTCGCTCGGTCGAGGTTGACACGCTCATGTCGCGCAACTTTACCGTCTCCGGCGTCGGCACGCGCGATAGCCTGTTGATGGCGATGAACGACAACCACTCGCGCGTGCCGGATCGGTCACCGCAAGACCGTTATTTTTTGTCGCTCTTCGTGTCGCCGGTCTGCGATCCCGATCTGCTTCTGCCCGGCCCCGTCATCCAGCCCGAAGGCGGCAGGGCGTATTACCCGAACGGCTTTGTCGACGGCGGCAAACTCCATGTCGCTTACACTTATCCGCGCGGCATCCATTGCAGCATCGTCGAGCCCTTGCCGGATTTCACCGGCCCGTTTCTGCTGCCGCGCGGCGGACGCTCCGGGCTGAAGATCGAGAACGGCCTGGCGTGCTTCGCGCAAAGACGAAGCAGTCTGGGGCTCGTGCTGACCGAGAACCTGACTCGTCAACCAGAACTGCGGCTGGCGTTCGACGTGAACATTCAAAGCTACGACGGCACGGAGTGGCCCGTGCTGACGCTTGGCGGCAAGACCCGTCAGGGCAGTGTCCTGCGCGCCGTCTACAGTCCAGAGAAGAAGACCGATCTCTTTCAGGTCTGCCTGCACGGCGATGACTGGGTCGACATCGCTCCCTTCAAAATGAAAACCTGGAACCACGTGGAAGTCGTGTTGACCGAGGCGGGTTTCTCGGTGTCCGTGAACCATTCGCGAGCACAGTCGTTCACGCAGCCGCTGTTGCGCAAGATTTGCTTCGGCGGTCTCTACACCAGGCCGGAGTGGCCCGTGGGCAGGCAGTCCAGCAGCGACATTCGTCTCAAGCTCGACTCGATTATCGTGAAATAGGGGCCGCGGCGAAGTTCGATGCTATCGGGCAGCGGCGTCGGGAAACAAGTCCAGGGCCAGCCTGCGGAAATCACGGACCCGGTGGAAAGTGGCGTAGTCGGCGTCGTGCTGGTTGGGGGCGTTGACGCTGGAGCGGGCGACGAGCACCAGATCGTTGCCGTCGATCACCGGCCTGGCGTACATGAAGGATTGCGAGATCTTGCCGGCGCGCGCCACACACCCGGCCTGGAACCAGTTCAGGCCATCCAGGCTGTACAAGAGCATCAGCAAGCGGCGGTCGTTCCCGCCGATCCGGCCGTCGCCGCGGAAGTCGCCCCGCTTCTGACCTTCCTCCCACCAGTCGAAGAGGCCCTGGCTGTCGACGACCAGGTTGGCCGTGGCCCAGAACATCTTCGAGACCTGGTCCCAAAGCACGCAGAACTTGAGTTGCGCGCCGGGCATGGGATGGTACTGCGTGAACTTCAAGTCGAGTTTCCGGCCGTCGTCGTTCACGTCCAAGACCGCGCACAGACTGGCGCCGGATTGGTGATTGGGTTTGACCGTGGCCAGCACGCGCAGCCGTCCGCCCACGTCGATCACGTTGGGTTCCAGGTACTGGCTGGAGAGGGCGGAGAATCTGGGGTTGACCAGGGCGTTGGGCACACCGGGGAAAGGGACCGGATCGGACATGCGCCAAGCGCGCGCGTCCATGGGATCGGCAGACAGATCGCCGGCCACGACGCGCGGTCCGCGCTTGCCGTGCAACGCGAGGTCGTCGACCGCCCAGTAGAGGCGATTCTCGCGCAACACCATGCCGGTATGGCAGTTCCAGAAGTGTCCCTGAAAGAGGGTGACCGGCGCGGACCATTTGCGTCCGCCATCCTCGCTGCGCAATAGCAGCAGGTCATCGTTGCGGAACTCGGAGCCGCCCTTGTTGGCAAACAGGTACAGCGTTCCGCGATGCGTCCAGGGAACCGCGGAGTAGTAGGGCAGATCGCCCAGGGGTTGCCAGGTCTTGCCCCCGTCGCCGCTGCGCACAAGATGCGTTCGGCTGTACGCGACGCGCCGCGCCCGGCTCCACTCGACGCGGGGCACGACCGGGACCACCGCCAGCAGTTGACCGTCGTCCAGGCGGACCAGTCCCGGGCCCTCGACGTAGGATTCCCGGTCCGGATTGTGCCAGACGACCGTGTAGTCCTGCGCCAGCGGCGCCGCGTGGAGGTTCTCGGGCAGAGAGACCGCAAGGGCGAAAGCGGAGAGCAGTGCGAGCATCTTAAGTGGACTCCGTGCGATCTTGAAGGAAGGTCCGCCAGGGGCGAACAGGCCAGAGCCAATCAAGCCGGATGCGATTCCCGCCGCCCCCCGGCTGCCGTTGAGGATATCCTGCAACCGACAGGCCAGCATACCCCAACCGGCGAGGAGTAGCCAGCAGGGCGCGACGAGCCGGGCAAGGCACGCCGCTTGGAACGGACGCTGGTGGATTCGTTCCACGCAAAGGCCTTGCCGGCGGCACCTTGGCCTGGGGCGGAAAAGCGTGCTCGCGTAGTTGTTTTTTCTTGCCGACAATCGATATACTGATCGCTGGGGGGCGGGCCTACCCCGCGGCGCACAAGACCCGCAACCAACCACCACACGCGGAAGGGGCGAGTATGTTCCCGGCAGTCACGGCGGTCTTGTTTGCGCTGGTCCCGGCTTTGGCCGCGGCCGATGCTTCTGACAAGCAGGAAGCGTCGGTCATCGAAAAGGCCTTCAAGTCGGCCGACACGGATTCCGATCAGCAACTGGACGAGAAGGAGGTGCGCGAGGCGCGGCGAATCCTCCGCGGGGCGGTGCTGGCCGCCCTGCCCAACGACGTCCCCGGTGGCAAAGCCACGCGCGACAGGATCGAGGACCTGATTTCCAAGCCGATCAAGGGTTCCAAGGACGGCAGCGTCTCGCGACCCGAATTCACGAAGTTCGCCGAATCGGTCTTTGACGCGCGGGATGCGATTCTCAAGGACGCGCGCAAGAAGGAGGCCGACGACCTGGCCAAGCAACGGCAGCGTGAGGAAGAACTCCGCCGCAAGGCCCGGGAACAGGCCGAAAAGGAACGGCAGAAGCATAACAAGCGACAGCACAAGCACAAGAAGAAGTAGCCCACCACGCTTACGGCACCACCCCTGACTCGCCCTCTCTCTGGAAAACCATGTTCCAGCGCCGCACGTTCCTGAAGTCCTCTCTGTTGGGTGGACTGTCGTTCTGTTCCTTTTCGCGCGGATTCGGCTTCGCAAGCGCCCAAGGCGCAACGCCGCAACCACCGCCATTCCGCTTGACGCGCGACGTGCCCACACGCTTCTTCGACGGCGAGCACTGCTGGTGCCATCCGCGCGCCGGCATCGTGCCGGGCGCCGGAAAAGGAGGTCAACCGGCCGTGGTCATGACCATGAACACGCTGCGGCTGTCGGGCAGCGATGTGTTCGAGGCCTTGTATGGATTGCGGACCGACGACCTCGGCCGCACCTGGACTGAGCCGGCCAAACTCGACAGCCTGGCGCCGCGGCAGGAGACCATCGACGGCCAGCCGCGACCGGTGGCCCTAAGCGATTTCTGGCCGCGCTGGCACGTCAGCGCGAAGCGGTTGCTGGGCACGGGGCACACCGTGGTCTACACGCCGGAGTGGAAGGTGGCGCGCGAGCGTCCGCGGCACACGGCCTACGCGGTGTATGATCCGGCCGCCGATCGCTGGGCCGCCTGGCAGAAGCTGCCGATGCCGGAAGGGCCCAAGTTCTATAACGCCGGGGCGGGCTGCACGCAGCGCTACGATCTGCCCGACGGCACGCTCCTGCTGCCGATCTATTTTAAGCCGCCGGAGTCGAACAGCCGCACGACCGTGCTGCGTTGCGCGTTCGACGGCACCACGCTGCGCTACCTGGACCACGGGGACGAGCTGGCCATCGACGACCGCACGCGCGGGCTGGGCGAGCCTTCGCTGACGCGGTTCGCCGGCCGCTATTTCCTCACCCTGCGCAATGACCTGCGCGGCTACGTGGCGCGCAGCGCCGACGGGCTGCACTTCGAGCCCTATCGGCCCTGGACCTTTGACGACGGCTCGGAACTGGGCAGCTACAACACGCAGCAGCACTGGGTGTCGCACAGCGACGGGTTGTTCCTGGTCTACACGCGCCGCGGGGCGAACAACGACCACGTGTTTCGCCACCGCGCGCCGCTGTTCATGGCCCAGGTCGATCCGGACCGCCTGTGCGTGCTGCGGCACACCGAGCAGATCCTGGTGCCGGAGCGCGGGGCGCGGCTGGGCAATTTCGGCGTGACGGAAGTCAGCCGCGACGAGACCTGGGTCACGGTGGCCGAGTGGATGCAGCCCAAGGGGGTCGAAAAGTACGGCAGCGACGGCAGCGTGTATGTCGCGCGGATCCACTGGTCGCGGCCGAACACGAACGTGTGAAGCGTGCGCCTGTGGTGCTCGGATCATTCAACGCCCGCAGGGCCCTAAGGACACACAGCGCGCTATTGCAGCCTGAAGCGCAAGCGAAGGCCGTTTGTCATGACTCCCTCGCTTGCGCTTCGGGCTTCAGGCTTCCTCACAATTCGAGCTTCAGTGGGGCCGTGAACAACTCGGGGTTAGCGGATGAGGCGCGCGTTGAGCCAGTCGGCGTGGTCCAGCACGTCGCCGCGGTCGGCAAAGTCCACCACCAGGTCCAGGCGTTCGGCGCCGGCCACGTCGACGGACAAAGGCAACGGCGCATCGCCGCCGCGCACGGTGGGGCTGGCGTGTTTCAGCCGGCCGTCGACGAAGACCCGAAATCGCACGCTCCCGCCGCGATCGGTCTCGTCGTCCAGGCCCAACTCGGCCTCGAAGCGCCGCGCGTCGCGGGGCAACGCGTAGGTGAGCCGCGACGTGCTGGGCATGGCCAGCCCTTTGGCGTAGAGCCGGCCGTGGCAGCGCAGCATCCCGCCACCCAGGCTGCGGTCCTTGGCGTAGGGCCGCGTCAACGTCAGATAGGGCACATGGCGATAGTCGGTTGCCGACAGATCCGACAGATACACGCTTCGACCTCCGCGCGGCTGCAGCCACACCGCATCCTCCGGTCGGCAGCTCACGATTCGATCTTGCCAGGTCACACGAACCGCCTGCGCGCTCCAGGCGAGGGCCGCGGTCGGCAAACGGCTGCCGTCGCGCAGACCAAGCCAGACGCCAAAGGCGGCGGCCGGCGTCTCCGCAGCGCGAAGCCCGATGGCCGCCACGCGCTGTGCTTCCACGCGTATCGGACCGCCGGGCGCATCGATCTGCACGGCCTCTGCGCGGACTTCGCGCACTCGGCCCGGCAGGCGATCGCCATTGGCCAGCAACAACTCCTCGGACGCGTCCGGCACGCGCCGGCGGAGTTGGTCCATCAGCCGATCGCGTGCCCCGCGGTCGACGGGCGGTTGCAGCAGGATGCCGACAGCCGTTTCGCGCGGCATTTGCAGGCGGCCGAAGACGCCGGACTCCAACGTCACGTGCTGGAGATCGACCTGCACCGTCTCCGCCGCCAGCAGGCCGCCGTCGGCCAAGAGCACCAGAGTCGCTTGCGGCGGCTCGACCGGAGCACCCCATTCGACCAGGTCGCGCGCCGAAACCTCGCGCCGCGCCCCGTCGGCCAGGAAGGTCACCTTCCACTGGGCATCCATGGCCACCACCGGGGCCGTCAGCGTGCTACCGTCGGCCAAGCGGGCCAAAGGCGCGTCGGCCGCCGCATAGCCGCACCCGCACAGGAGCAGCCACACGGCCAGCGCCGACAGGAACCCACCCCGTTTTCTGATGCGGTACGTCACGGCTTCACCAAATGGAGCTTCTTCTCGATGGTTTGCCCCGAGGCCAGGCACCGCACTCTGAAGGTCAGTTCGCCAGGCAGATCGTTACGCGACGGCGTGAAGTCGATTACCAATCGGCCATTCTCTGAAGCCGGTCCGGAACTGCTTGCCGGCTCACCTTCGTCCGGCCGGCCGCGTTGGCTGTGGCAGTTCTCCGATCGGTTCTTGGAGCCGGTCCGAAAACCTGTCGGCAGTTCGGTGCCGCTGGGCCGCTCGACGCGGCGGGGATGGTTCTGGGATGGGTTCTTGGTGCAGAAGTAACCGCTGCCGTCCAGTTCCTCGCCGGCGGCGTTCAACAACGATACCTGCACCGGCACCCAGGCCGGCACCGGTTTGCCATCCGCGTCCAGCAGTGTCACGGAAGCCTGGAATCGTTGCCCCAGCACGACCTTTTCCGGAACGTCGGCAGCCACGGCGGCAATGGGACGATCCAGCAGCAGAACACAGGTACCGTCGTTGGTGGCGAACTCCCGGCGAAGCCGGGTCTTCCCGTTCGTGCTCGCAAAGGGGATGGCCTGATGGGCCATCAGATCGTAAGCCGCCCCGCAGGCACGGTCCACGGTCACCGTGGCACCGTTCGGCAGGCCCTCTTCCATGACCATGCGCCACTGGCCGACGTAATCGCCGTACGTGCGTTTGTCATTGATCACGAAGAGGTAATCGGCCTCGCCGCAACTCCGGCGGCGGACCACGATATCCGGGCTGTCGGCGTCGACACCTGGCTGATAGACCTCGTTCAGTTCTGCGCGGATGGCGGCGCCGAGCGTCTGCAGCGCGGTTTTGGAACCGGCCGCATCGGCGGTCTTGCGTGTCACGGAGCTTACGGAAACGTCGGGGATGATCCCCGGCACCAGGTACTCATCGCCGACGATGATTCCCCCGCGGCGTTGAAACCGCTTGATCTCATCGTAAACCGACTGGGGCAGCACCTCGCAGCCCGGCAACACCAGCACCTTGATGCCCGCGAGCCGATCCCGCAACAGTTCCTCCTCGTAGATCACGCCCGGCTGGTAGTGGGCCCATTGCAGGGCCAGGTAGAGATCGGCGATCCAACCATGGCCCCAGCCGTTGGTGCCATGGCCGGCGAAGATCTGCGCTGCAAAGCTCTCCAGAATGACCAGATCGGGGCGCCGTTCAGGCACCGATTTGACCACCGGTCCCAAGGGACGCACCACCTGCTCGACCATCCGCTTGAAGACTTCGCGACTTTCGGGATGGGTGTAGCGGTAGCCGTGCGTCTGCGGTTCGATCAACGAGCCATAGCCGTGCGTGGCCAGGCCGTCGAGGCGGTGGGCAACAGCCAGCCAGATTGCCTCCCGAACGTGATCCGGGGCAATCGTGATGAACTGGGCCTCGGGCTCTTGGCTCAGCCACTGCGGTGGGTTGTCGACCTGCACCCCCAGCGGCGCGGTCTGCCGGCGATACCAGATCGACTGGATGCAGAGATGGATCTGGCGCGGGACGGAAAACGCACGGCCCATGGCCTCCAGTTCATCCAGCACGAGACTGGCCTTGACCGGATCGGGATTGCTGTAGACCCATTGGCTCATGCCATCCACGTCGCCGCCGCTGCCCCACAATGGCGGCACGCGCGTAATCGGGTCATAGATCGTGTGGAAGTTGGGACGCGTGACGGTGTCCTTGTAAACGCGGTTGGTGCGCCGCTGCAGAACATTCCAACCGTCGCCGTCCTTGAAGAACCAACGATAGTACTTCAGCAACGGGTAGTCGTCGGGCACGACGCGCGACTTGGGGAACCCGGGAATTCCAGAATAGCTGTACGAGCGCCCGCGGACCTCCGCCGGGATCTCGCTGCCGGAGAACTGCCTGTAGTTTGCGGGCTCGAACTGACCGAACGAAGGCATCGAGCCGTCGCGGACCTCGTTATTGACCACGGTGATGTCGACGAATGGATTGCCGTGGATCGCCGCGGCGCCGATCGTGGCGTACTTGACGAACAGGTCCTGGACGGCGGGGTTGGATGCTTCCAGATTGGCCCGCGCATACGGCCGACCGTCGCGATCGATCCGCACAAACTCGCCGCGGCGCGCGAGCGTGTGGCCGATCGAGATGATATCCACCCACCGCAAGCCGTGGCGCACACCAGCGTCGATCTGGCGGCACATCGCCTCGCGCGACTGCGGCGACGAATCGGCCCCGAGTGCGTCCGTGAGGTGGATCATCTGATGGGTGAAGCCATAGTATGGCAGCAGGTCGTTGACCGGCCCGCGGCGCATCAGCACCGGAATGGCGGCGGTAGAACTGGGGGCGATGAAGATCTCCGTTTCGGTGGTGAGTTCCCGGGCGCCGCGGACGGCAAGCGGTACCTTGTAAACCCCCGGCAGCAACACCGTGTCGACCGGAAGCGCCACGCTCGCCTCGCCTTGGGGGGAGATCGCGCCCAACTCCACGCCGTTCAGTTTCAGGCCGCTCAACGGGCGGTCCGAGTTGTTGCGCAACCGCACATGCAGATTGGCATCGGGTTCCAGTCGCGGGAAGGTGGTGCGTCCGAAAACACTCAGAGACAAGGAAGGGATTGCGATCGGCGTGATCTCAAAGGCAGCGAACTGGGCGCCGGAGGCATTGTAGTTTCCCACGGCGCGATCGCCGAAGACCGTCGGCAATTTTGCCATTGCGATCGCGCCGGGCGTAACCGGACACGTGGCGTTCCACTGGCCATCCACCGTGAAGGTCACTTCCCC
Organism: uncultured Planctomycetales bacterium; assembly: GCA_937889015.1. Lineage (GTDB taxonomy): Bacteria > Planctomycetota > Planctomycetia > Pirellulales > Thermoguttaceae > CALARR01. The sequence continues at coordinate 30,089 of CALARR010000130.1, forward strand.
AGCACCCGAGAATAGCATTTCGAGTTGGTGCCAATGGTCGTCGCAGAGTTTCAGGGCTTGGCCCTTGGCCGCTTGCGAAAAACTTCCGTGCCCGAAATAGCCCGTCGGCACATACGTGCCGCTGGAACCGCCGGCCAAGATGAGCGCCCAGCCGCAGTGGCGGTCCGTGCGTTCCGCAGGTGGCAGATACAGGCCTTTATTATCCACCAGCACGAGTTGCCGTTGATCCTTGGGCTGCGGACTGAGCTTGAAGACCACCTTGATCCGGAATCCCTCGGCTGGGCACCAGGACTTGGCACTGCGCAGCCACAGCCCCTCGGGGCGATTGGGCTCGCCCCATCCCACCTGCAAGACTCGGCCGTGCTCGGCATCATCGACCAGGCGGCTTTCGCCCCGGAGTGCCATTCCTTCCGGCACGCCGTTGCGGAAATCAAAGCCCAGCGACGCCAGACAACTCACCGCCAACATCCATCCCAGGGTGGTTCTTGTCATGCGGATCTCACTTGAGGATTTCCACGCGAATGGCGCCGTGGATTCCACCGCCCTGCCGCGTATCGAGCACCCGAACCGTCAGCACGTTGTTGCCGGCCCATACAACCTCCCGAGTGGCGCTCAGCCGGAAGGGGAACTTGTGGCCTTCGGGGCCCGCGTCGTGTGCGCCCAGATAGACTCCATTCAGCCAAACCCACGCCGACTCGTCCACCCCGCTGAACTGGATCTCCACCGCGTGGCACTCCGGCTTGGGCGGCAGATCGAAGCGGATACGGTACCAGGCCAGACCGTCGTAATCGGGAACCCCCTGATTCTCCCAATAGCCCTGGCCGATCGGGCGCCAATCGCTGTCGTTGAAGCCGGCAGCGAAGAACCTCTTCTGATGTCCATCGCCCTGCCGGTCGAGCGCGAATCGCCACCCTTTGTCGGGCACCTCGATCGACTGCAGGACGACAATCTCATGGTCCCAAGTGGGATCGTCCTTCAGCAGCAAGACGTTCCGATGAAAAGGCCAGACCGCCTTACTGGCCTGCAGCCTGACTCGCGTCTCGGAATCATCCGCTGCCTTGCGCTTCAAATAGGCCTGCGACTCCGGCGTCTTGGCATCGGCGGCGCAGTTCACCACGATCAGTCGCACCTGACCGTCGGGATCGTCGCCGAGGGCTTTCAATTCCGCAAAGGCCTCGCCACCGAGTTTGTCATACAGCGTGAACGCCGCGGCGCGACGGATCACACAATCTGGATCGCCGAGCCGTTGCCGCGCCAGCAGGATCGCGTCGCCAGACTCGATCGCGCGGCGGAACTCGCCGCGGCGTTTCAGGGGGCTGGGCTCTGCCGCGACCCCAACGGCCACCGCGACCGCGCCGAGGATCGCGGACGCCCAGATTCTCGCGAACCGCTTCTTCATCGGACACCCCGCTGGCAATCACCCGGCTTGTGCGCAACAGCTTTAGAACCTATCCCAGAACCATCCCAGCCACGTCGGGCGGCCCGGCAAGATCGAACGGCCGACAGGTTTCCGCACCGGCTCTTAAAACTAGGCCCTTGAACGAGCGCTGTCAACAGTGCCTCCCTCCCGG
>CALARR010000131.1 GCA_937889015.1 uncultured Planctomycetales bacterium
GCATACGAGATATCCACTCGTGACTGGATTCAGACGTGTGCTCTTCCGATCTATCTCCGTAAGCCGGGCGCCGTATTCGAAGTTGCTGCTCGCCGCCGCGCCCCCCTTGCAGGCGTCGATCCAGTCGCGATGATGGCCTGCCGAACGCTTCAACGTCGGCGCCGGCTTGGTGAAGGTGGCCGTCTTGTCCAGCAAGGCCACCTGCGGCGGCCCGCCCGCCCCCTCGCACGCAATGTAGCCCTTGTCCCCTACAAACAACACGCCCCGGCGATACTTCGACCGCGTGCGGTCATAGGCGGCCGGCAGCTCGGGCATCAGGCCGCTGTCGTACCAGGTCAGCTTCACCGCCGGCCGACGCTCCGTGGCCGGATAGCGGTAATAGCACAAGCAGCCCTGCGGCTGCATCTCCGCATGGATCTTGCCCGCCCCATACGCCTCGATGCTCTCCGGCGCATCCAGGTCCAGCGCCCAGCAGGGCGCGTCCATGTCGTGACAGCCAAAGTCGCCGAACCCGCCCGTGCCGAACGCCCAGAAATCGCGCCACGAAACGGGCGTGTAGACCGGGTGCCAGGGCCGCGGCGCGCGCGGGCCGAGCCACAGGTCCCAGTTCAGCCCCGCCGGCACCGGTGGTGTGTCCTGGGGAATCTCGGTCAGTTCCGGATTCCAGCGTTTCGCCGGCACCCACGAATGAACCTCGCGCACCGGGCCGATCACCCCCGCCCAAATCAATTCGCACGTGTCGCGGATGCCGTCGCGCGAGTGGCCGGGGTTGCCCATCTGCGTGGCCACGCCCGTCTCCTTGGCCACCTGGGCCACCAGCCGCGCCTCGCGAATGTTGTGCGTCAGCGGCTTCTCGCAGTAGGTGTGCTTCCCCTGCCGCATGGCCACCACGCTCACGTAGGCGTGCAAATGATCGGGCGTGGCGATGAGCACCGCGTCGATCGCCTTCTCCTTGTCCAGCATCACGCGAAAATCTTCGTAGTCCGCCGCGCGGAAATTGGGCGTCTTCTCGCTGTAGTGCTTCTCGATCTCCGCCTTGATCGGCAACCGGCCGGCCTTGCCCTTGTAGTAAAAGCGATCCAGGTCCCACTCCGTGCAGGGATCGGCCAGGGCCGTCACCTGCACGTCGTCCAGGTGGAACAACTGCCGCAAATTCGATCGCCCTTGCCCGCCCGCCCCGATCAAGGCCACGTTCACCTTCTCGCTGGGCGGCACGAATTTGGGCCCCCCCAACACATGCCGCGGCACAATCGTCACCGCCGCCGCGCCCGCGGCCGCGGCCTGCACAAACTGACGTCGGGTGGATTGGGCAGTCGCTTCCGTTTTCATCCTTCATTCTCCTTCGCGGCAGGCGGAACGGTCTGGAGGCTACAGAGTCTTTCCCAGAACCAACCCAGCGCGCTCGGGCGGCCCAACGGCCGTGCATGGCCGACAGGCTCTGGGACCGGGTCTAAGCACCTATCCCAGCACTAACCCGGCGCGCTCGAGCGGCCCAGCGGCCGTGCATGGCCGACAGGCTCTGGGACCGGCTCTAAGAACCTATCAGAATCGTTGCCCCACAAGCGTTTGTCAACGCCCACCCGCCCCGCCGAACCGGCATCGCCCGACCCCGCCAAACCGCCGCGGCCGATTTTTTCCAGCCAAAACTGGACTCCCCACGTCCCGTCGGCGATACTGAGTGGAATCCCAACTACCGCAGAGGCGATTACCCCCTTTGCCCCCACGCATGCCGCCCATGCCTGTCCAGACAGGCTCGTCCGCAAACTGCCAAAGGACCTATCCCATAACCACCCCAGCCACCTCCGAGCGGCCCAGCAGGACTGAGCTGCCGACAGGTTTTGGGACCGGCCCAAAGAACCTTTCCCATAACCGCCCCAGCCACCTCCGGGCGGCCCAGCAGGACTGAGCTGCCGACAGGTTCTGGGACCGGCCCAAAGCACTCGTTCCCACCCGTCCCTTTCCCAGGATCATCCCTCCCCTGACTATGAGAGCTCGCCGCATGCACGCCCTCCTGTCCACCGCAGCTTCTCTCCTTGCCTGCCTCCTCCTCACCACCGTCGCGACCGCCGCCGGCGATTGGCCGCAGTGGCGCGGGCCGAGCCGCAACGGCATCCAGACCGATTGCCCGCCGCTGGCCAACGAGTGGCCCAGCAAAGGACTGACCAAGCTTTGGGACAGCGAGAACATCCCCTCCGATGACGAAGGCGGCCACGGCAGTGTCGTAGCGGTCGGCTCGCGCGTCTATGCGGCCGTCGTCTGGCACAGCGATCTCCCCAGCGAGACGCGCGGCATCGACGACCTCGTGCTCCGCGAACTCGGCTATCAATCGGTCGCCGGCTGGCCCAAGGAAACCGTCGAGAAGATGGAACGCGATCGCCTCGCGCTCGATCCCAATCTGAAAGGCCAGGACTTCGACAAGTTCGTGACCGACTGGCTCGCGGCCAACCTCGATGCCAAGAAGCGGCAGACCAGCGGCGGCTTCGTGCGCGGCCGCTTCCAACGCCGCGGCGACGCCATCCCGCTGGAGGTCTACGCCAAGCTTGTGACCGTTTCCAAAAAGCGATTTCCCAACGAAGCCGCCCTGGTCCAGTGGCTCAATGAGCAGAACTTCGGCGACAAGATCACCAAGGAAATCCTGGCCGCCGTGCCCCCCACCATCCGCGTTGCCGAAGACGTGATCCTCTGCCTCGATCTGGCCACCGGCAAGACTTTGTGGAAGTGCAAATCGCCCGGCGAAGCCGTCGGCCGCATGGCCTCCAGCACGCCCTGCGTGGTGGACGGGCGCGTGTACGCCCTGGGCAGCACGCACGGCTACTGTGTCGACGCCAACGACGGCAAGCTGCTCTGGTCCGCGCCCCTGCCCGTCAAAGCGCCCGCCGCCTCGCCCCTGGTCGCCGATGGGGTGCTGGTCGTGAACGCCGGCAAACTGGCCGCCTTCGACGCCGCCACCGGCAAGCCCCTCTGGACGCAGCCCAAGGCGGGCGGCGGCAACTCGTCCCCCGTCGCCTGGAAATCCGCCGATAAGACCGTCGTCCTCTGCAACGGCCGCGGCACGCTGGCCGGCGTCGATCTCAAGTCCGGCGAAGTGCTCTGGACCACGCCCGGCGGCGGCGACTGCACCCCCGCCATCGTCGGCGACGTGCTCGCCGTGCAAACCAACAAAGCCAGCGTCGGCATCCTCGCCGGCAAGCTCTCCGCCACCGGCTTCCAACAACTCTGGAACATCCCCTACGACCCTCTCCGCTCGCAGTCCAGCCCCCTGATCATCGGAGAGCATGTCTATGTCATGGACGACGGCGTCCACTGGTGCATCGACCTGGCCTCGGGCCGGGAAGTGTGGAAGGAGAAGGTCGGCGCGTCGGCCATCTCCTCGCCGGCCTGCGCCGACGGCAAGGTCTTCCTTCTCGCCAGCGGCGGCGCCAAGGTGCTCATGCTCAAGCCCTCGCCCGAAAAATACACCCTGCTCGCCAAGGCCAACGCGCGTGCCTTGTCCTGCCCCTCGCCGGCCATCGCCGACGGCAAACTCCTGGTGCGCGGCCGCAAAGGAATCACTTGCTACGAGTTGCCCGCCGGCGCCGGCAGCGTAGCTAAACACCCGTAGGGTGCGTGCTCGCACGCACCAATTTACCTCGTTGCGAAGCTCCGGCCTGGCAACGCACGTTCCCCAAGGTCCACGCAGCCGTAGCGCTCGCACGCACCAATTTCCGCCGTAGAACCGATGGTTCGCGCACCCGACCGGCCTGATGCGCCAAGAAATCGCATCACCCCCAGAAAAGTCTTGAGCTTGGCAAACCGGTCGGATAGAACAGAAGTCCCGCAGCCGTGTTTTTCGGCTTGCGCCGCCAACTCTTGCGGCTCCAAGAAGTCGACCGCCGAGCTATCGCGTCTCAGGTGAGCAATACCGTAACGTTCACGCCCTTGCGCGGATCGCCGCGGCATTACTCTGCTGAAGATCCATCATCCCGCCAGAGAATCAGGAGTCGTGCCATGGCCTATCGAAGTCCGAGCGTGTCGCGCCGCAGCTTCCTGCAAGGAACGCTCGCCACCGGAGCCACTCTCTCCTTGCCGACCTTCGTTCCCGGCAGCGCCCTCGGCGCCGGCCAGGCCGTCCCCCCCAGCGAACGCATCGTCGTGGGCGGAATCGGCCTGGGCGGCCGGGGCCGCTATGTGCTCGGCGAGTTCCTCAAGTTCCCCGTGACCCAATTCGTGGCCATCGCCGACTGCCAGCTCAGCCGCCGCGAACAAGTCAAGAAAACCGTCGATGCCCACTACGGCAACGCCGACTGCACCATGTATCGCGATATGTTCGAGCTCCTCGGCCGTCGCGATATCGACGCCGTGCTCATCGCCACCGGCGACCGCTGGCACACCATGGCCTCGATCACGGCCGCGCGTGCGGGCAAGGACATCTACTGCGAAAAGCCCTGCTCGCTGACCATGCAGGAAAGCCGCGCCCTGGCCGACGTGATCAACCTCTACGGCCGCATCTACCAGGCCGGCACGCAGCGCCGCAGCATCGGCAACTTCATGCTCGCCATCGAAATGGCCCAGACCGGCAAGCTCGGCAAGCTGCTGGAAGTGCACGCCAACACCTTGAGCCCGGGCGTCACCCACGACTGGCTCCCGGCCGAACCCCAGCCCGGCCTCGACGAATGCGACTGGGACCGCTGGCTGGGCCCCTGCCCCTGGCGCCCCTACAACGCGCGCTACGTCGCTGGCGGCTGGCGCGGCCACTTCGATTTCCACGGCGGCGGCATCCTGGAATGGGGCGCCCATACGGTCGACCTCTGCCAGGCCGCCGCCTCCGCCGACGACACCGCCCCCATCGAATACGTGCCCAACGAATCGGGCGCCGTCTGCACCTATGCCAACGGCGTCAAACTCGTCATGCGCAAGGACGGCTGGCTCGGCTTGGGAACCTGCAGTGCGCGCTTCGTGGGCGATGCCGGCTGGGTCGAGACGGGCGATAGCGGCGCAATGCGCGTCGAACCCGACTCGCTCCTCTCGCAAAAAAAGACCTTCAAGATGGCCGGCACCTCCGCCGCGACCCACGTCGCCAACTTCCTGGAATGCGTCAAGACGCGCCGCCTCACCCGGGCCAACGCCAGCGTGGCCGGCCAGTCGCACATCGTCTGCCACGCCGCCTACATCGCCTGGCAACTCGGCCGCACCCTCAACTTCGACCCGGTCAAGGAAGAGTTCATCGGCGACGAACAGGCCAACCGCATGCGGAGCCGCGCCATGCGCGAACCCTGGACCATCTGAGCCGCACCTTCCCGTACCAGAACATCGACGCCATCGCATATCGGAGACCAAGCATGTTTTGCCATACCCGCCTTCGCGCGATTCTCTGCCTGGCCCTGCTGGGGCTCATCGGGCTGGCCTCGTCCGTCTCGGCCGCACCCACCGAGCCCGAACTGCTGGCCACGCTCAACAACAAGGACGCGGCGTTGTTCGACAAGGCCCTGGCCTGCAAGCAACTGGCCGTCGTCGGTACCGAGGCGGCCGTGCCCGTCCTGGCCGCCCTGCTGAATGATGAAAAGCTCGCCCACTACGCGCGATTCGGCCTGGAACCCATCCCCTCGCCCAAGGTCGATGCGGCCCTGCTGGCCGCCCTGGGCAAGCTCAAAGGCACGCACCTGGTCGGCGCGATCAATTCAATCGCCAACCGGGGCAAGCCCGAGGCCATCGACCCGCTGGCCGGCAAGCTCGGCGACGCGGACCCGGCCGTCGCCTCGGCCGCGGCCCACGCCATCGCCCGGCTCGGCACGCCCAAGGCCGGCCAAATCCTCACCCAGTGCCTATCCGAGAACTGCCCCAGCCAAGGCGAGCGGCCCAGCCGCACTGAGTTGCCGACAGGTTCTGGGACCGGCTCCAAGACCTTAGCGGAGAAGACCGGCGCCCTGGGACTGGACGACAAGGGCACCTCCTACGGCGCGGCCGCCGCGGCCCTGGTCTGCGCCAAGACCCTCAGCCGGCAAGGGCATACCAAGGAAGCCGTGGACCTGCTGGTGAAATTGCGTTCGCTCCCGGCCGCGCCCGAACACGTACGTCTGGCCGCGCTGCTCCAGGCGATCCAAATCCAGAAGGCCGACGGCCTGGCACTGCTCGGCTCGGCCCTGACCGACGCCGATCCGCGCGTGTTCCAGACCGGGCTGCGCACGGCGCGCCTCATCAAGCCCTCCGACGCGGTGCCGACCGTCCTGGCCACCCTGCCCAAGGCCACGCCCGCTCGCCGAGCCCTGCTGGTGACCCTACTGGGCGACCTGGCCGATCCCGCCTGCTTGCCGGCCGTCCTCGAAGCGGCCCAGGGCAGCGAGCCCGCCGTGCGCATCGCCGCCCTGGAAGCCCTGGCCACCTTGGGCAGCGCCGCCCAGGTCACGCTCCTCATCGACGCCGCCTCCGACAAGCTGCCCGAAGTCTCCGAACAAGCCCAGAAAACCCTCGCCGCCCTGTCCGGCGCCCCAGTCGATCAGGCCGTGTTGGCTGCCCTCGACGACCAGGCGCGCCGCGCCATGGCCATCCGCCTCATCGGCCAGCGCCGTATCACCGCGGCCCTGCCCAAGCTCCTCGCCCTGCTGGATGGGCCGGACCGGTTGGAGGTCGTCACCGCCCTGGGCGAGACGATCTCGTTGACGCAACTCGACGTGCTCGGCAAATTGCTGGCGTCCGATTCGGCCGACGTCCGCAAGGCCGCCTGCGATGCCCTGCACACGGCCTGCTCGCGCATGCCTGACCGCGACGCCACCGCGACCTGGTTGGCCGCCTATCTCAAGACCGATGCGGAAGAGATCCTCCGCTTCGTCACCGAGGAATTGCGACGCATCGGCGGCCCCCAGGCCCTGGCCACCGTGGCCCAGGCCGCCAAGGGTCCCGACGGTTTGGCAAAGGACCTGGCCACGCAGGCCCTGGGCGAATGGCTCGATATCTCGGCCGCCCCGGTCCTGCTCGACCTGGCCAAGGCCGAAGACGCCGGCAAATACGGCGTTCGCGGCCTGCGCGGCTACGTGCGCCTCGCGCGCCAGTTCTCCATGCCCGAAGAGGAACGCCTGGCCATGTGCCGCACGGCCTTGGCCACAGCCCAGCGCGACAGCGAGAAGAAGCTGGTCCTCGAGGTCCTGCAGCGCAACCCGAGCCTGGCCGGTCTGAAACTCGTGGCCGAGGTGGCCGAGAATCCGGCCCTGGCCCCCCAGGCGCGCGTCGTGGCCATGACGATCGGCGAGAAGGTCGGGCACAAGTCGGCCGAGGTCCAGCGCCTGCTGATGAAGATCGGGCACGACCCGGTGAAGATCGAGATCGTGAAGGCCGAATACGGCACGGCCGACAAGGTGAAGGATGTCAGCGACGTGCTCCGCAAGTACGTGCGCGACTACCCGCTGATCGACCTGCCCAAGCCCAGCTACAACGCCAGCCTCGGCGGCGATCCGGTGCCCGGCAAGCCCAAGCAGTTGAAGATCCAGTACCGCATGGACGGCAAGCCGGGCGAGGTGACCTTCAAGGAAAACGCTCCCATCCTCCTGCCCACGCCCAAGTAGCCCATCGCCCTGGGTCCGTGGGGCAGGTTATCAAGCCGTGGGGCAGGTTATCAACCTGCCCTCGTTGGGCGCACCCTCGTTCCCAAGCTCCAGCTTGGGAACGCACCTCCGCGAAGCTCCGCTTCGCCCGAGCCGAAACCCAACCTCAACCCAGCCACGCATCCGTGCGCCGCCCCTCACCCGGATGCAACAACCCAGCCAGAAGAGCGGCCTCGATCCCTGGGCTCAACCGTCGCCGTATCTTCCTTCTAACAAGCGGGTTACGCACGGACAATCCAAAGCAACACGCGAAGGGTCACCCGGCGAGGCGTTGCATGTTGCAATGCAACACACCAACGCACCTCTCGTACACACCCCAAATCCTCGCAGACGCTCGCCTCCACCCCTCTGTGCCTCCGGCCCTCCCCCCGGCCCCTTTGCCCCTTTGCCCCTTTGCCACTGTTGTGTTAAGACTGGAGGACTGCGGGCACGCGACCGCCCCCATACCAGGCTGCCCCGGCAGCCGTCGAAGACCCCTCTTACTCTTGCCGTGTGTTTGCTCATGCAGTCTGCCCAGGCCTGGCGCGAGTTGTATCCCTTCGCTTCGCACCAGATCGTGCTCGGCGGCCATCGCTATCACTATCTCGACGAAGGCTCCGGCCCAACCCTCCTGCTGGTCCACGGCAATCCGACTTGGTCCTTCTACTGGCGCGAGATTATCCGTGGCCTCCGCGATCAGTATCGCGTGATCGCCGTAGACCACATCGGCTGCGGCCTTTCCGACAAACCCTCGGCCAACGCCTACCCCTACCATCTGGGGAGAAGAGTCGAAGACCTCCTGGGCCTGATCGACGCCCTGCAGCTCGATTCGATCACGCTCATGGCCCACGACTGGGGCGGAGCGATCGGCCTGGGCGCGGCCGTGGCGCGCCCCGACCGCTTTCGCCGCTTCGTGCTCTTCAACACAGGCGCGTTCCGTTCGGATCGCATGCCCTGGCGGATTCGCGTCTGCCGCACACCGCTGCTGGGCCGACTGGGTGTGCAAGGGCTGAACCTCTTTGCGCGCGCCGCCCTGCGCATGGCCGTGGCCAAGCCCAAACGCATGACCGACCTCGTGCGCCAGGGCCTCTTGGCCCCTTACGATGGCTGGTCGAACCGCGCCGCGATCTGGCGTTTCGTGATGGACATTCCCATGACCCCCAGCCATCCCAGCTACGCGAAACTGGCCGAAATCGAGGCCGGTCTGCCGCAGTTCGCCAGCCGGCCGGTGTGCCTGATCTGGGGGATGCAAGACTGGTGCTTCACACCCCATTTCCTCGAGCGTTTTCTCCAGTTCTTCCCCGCGGCCGAAGTGCATCGACTGGAGCAAGCCGGGCACTACGTGGTCGAGGACGCCTGGGAAGAGATCGTGCCCCTGGTGCGCCGCTTCCTGGACCGCTCGGCGCCCCCCTCTGGTCCCTGATCCCGCCATGAACACCGACTACCACGTCCGGATCGCCAAAGACTCGCTCTGCTTCTGTGCAGCGCATTTCATCTCGCTCGCCAAGGGAGAGTGCGAATCGCTCCACGGTCACGACTACCGTGTCGCGGTCGAGGTGTACGCCCCTTTGAACGCCCAGCAGTACGTGGCCGATTTTCAGGTGGTGGAACGGATCGCTCGCGACCTGCTGCGCCCCTGGGATCATCGCGTGCTGCTGGCCCAGTCGCATCCGGAAATCCGGGTTGCGCAGACTGGCGCGGAAGTGACGGCCACCTTTGGCCAGCGCCGCTGGGTCTTTCCGGCCGAGGACTGTTGCCTGCTGCCCGTCTCGAACACCACCAGCGAGGCCCTCGCCGGCCTGCTCGCGCAAGGACTCGCCCAGCGACTGGCTCCGATCTTGGCCCCCACGCGCGTTCGAGTGGAGATCTACGAGTCGTGTGGCTTGATCGCCGTGTGCGACTGGCGCCCCTCCTGACCCACTCGTCCGCAATCGCGGCACCACCCCTACAGCCGTTGTTTTCGTCTGCGCCCGGCAAACACTTGGCGTCCGAGCGACTTGACGACCCCGCAGCGAATCCTACCTTTACGTAGAACCTGTTGGTCTTCAGATCATCCGAGCCCCTTGAGGACGACGGCCGGCTTCCCCCGATGCACGCCATAGACGGTTGCCGGCCCGCCTCGCCGCATTGCTCGCCTGAGACGCCAGAGCGTCAACCGTCAGAAACGCCATCCCACCCCATGTAGCGACTCTTCGCCTGTTTGAACCGGAAAACAGAGGACGGTTGCACGCTACACGTCCGTGCGACACGCACCAAGGACCCGAGTGATGCGAGTTGACTACATCAACCCCTTCATCGTCTCGCTGTGCAATGCATTCCGCACCATGCTGGGATGCGAAGTGCAACGCGGACCCTTGGCCCTGAAAAACAACGCCACTCCCGTCCATCCGGTCAGTGGCGTGATCGGTCTTTCGGGCCGGGCGATTGGCACGGTCGTCCTGAGCTTGTCCGAGTCGGTGGCCCTCAAGGCGGCCTCCGTGATGCTGATGGCCGAGAACACCACCGTCAATGACGACGTCATCGACGCCGTCGGTGAACTGACGAATATGGTCGCCGGTGCCGCCAAGTCCGAGCTGGAAGAGTACCAACTGATGGTCAGTCTGCCCAACGTGGTCACCGGCGCCGATCACACCATTCGCTTCCCCTCGAACATCACCCCGCTGTGCGTGCCTTTCGATACCGACTGGGGGCCCTTGACCCTGGAAGTCGGCTTCACCTGCGTGGCCGAGCCGGTTGGGGCTTCCTGACCCCCCTCCTGTTCTATGGCTGCCTTGGGCCTCCAAACCCAGGCGCATTGCCTCAAGTTTTCGGCCTGCGATGGACGATAGGGGGGCAGCGCCGTGTTTGCGCGTCGCGCAAACCGTAACTTAAATAGCAGCCACGGTGTTTGGGCAATTTAGGCACCCATGAGCTCCTCGGACATCCGCAAAGCCGCGATCTTGCTGATGAGCCTGCCTGAGCAGCAAGCCGTGCAATTGCTGTCCAAGCTCGAGCCCAAACAGGTCGAAGCCGTTTCCATCGAAATCGCCAAGACCGGGGCCATCACGGCCGACGAGCAGGAACAGATCATCGGCGACTTCGCCAGCGCCAACCCCGCCGCCTTGAGCGGCAGTTCCGGCGGCTTGGATGTGGCCAAGGCCCTGGTGGAGCAGGCCCTAGGCAAGGCGGCCGGCGTCACGCTGGAAAACGTGCGCCAATCCATCGAAGCCCTGCCCTTCGGCTTCTTGCAGAAGGTCGACAGCCAAAACCTGCTGACCTTCATCGTCGACGAACACCCCCAAACCATCGCCCTCATCCTCTGCCACGTGCCCCCGTCGCAAGCGGCCGACATCATCTCCGGCCTGCCCAGCGAACGGCAGATCTCCGTCATCCGCCGCGTGGCCACGATGGGCCAGACCAACCCCGATATCATCGACGAAGTGGAACGCGGTCTGGAACACCGCATGTCCAGCGTCATGAGCCAGCAGTTCGAGAAGGCCGGCGGCGTCGAGGCCGTGGCCGAGATGCTCAACGTCATCGATCGCGCCACCGAGCGGACCCTGCTGGAAAACCTCGCTCAGGAAGACCCCGACCTCGTCGAGGAAATCCGCCGCTTGATGTTCGTCTTCGAAGACATCGCCAAACTCAGCAACCGCGATATCCAGACCCTGCTCAAGAACGTCGAGGCCTCGCAGTGGGCCATGGCCCTCAAGGGCGCCAGCGAGGAACTCAAAGACAAGATCCTCGGCAATATGTCCAAACGCGCCGGCGACCTGCTCCGCGAAGAAATGGAGTACCTCGGCCCCGTGCGCCTCTCCAACGTCGAACAGGTCCAGCAGCAAATCGTGGACATCGTCCGCCGCCTCGAAGATGCCGGCGAAATCACCACCCACAGCGACGAGGAAGAGGAGAAGTTCATCCAGTAGCCGCACGCGGCGCAAGCACCCCAGGCGCAACCTTGCACCGCGCATCGAGCCTCCGGGCCCGTGCCGCCTCCCTCGACTCGCGCCGTTCGGCGCCGGCTTGTCAGATCTGCGAATACGCCGCCGGCTTCAGCAGCAAGTTGGTGATCCCGCACAGGATCGTCTTGTCCGCATACTCGGCCATGCCCTTCAGCTTCAGCCAGTCCGGATCGCTGCGGAACGCCTGCCACGCCGCCTGCTGCTCCTCGCGGCTGCCAAAGCTCAACATGTAGGTCAGGTTGGGCATCTTCGGCCCCACCAGCGTCTCGCCAAAGAACACGGCCTTCAACCCCACGCGGCGGAAGATGGCCAGCTCGCCCGCGTCGTTGAACATCTCGATCTTCTTCTTGGCCGTCTTCACGCTCGGACTCTCGTAGATCCGAAGCTGGAACACGCGCCCCGGCGACTGGACGGGCGTCTGCAGCTCGGGCATTCCGCGAAACGCCAGCAACAACGAACTCTCCAACCGCTTGAAGCCCGCCGACTCGGCCGTCGCCCCCAACACGTCGGCCGCCGCCTGCACGTACTGCGAATCGGCCAGCAGCTTGTCCACCAGCCCCAGCAGCGTCTCGGCCGACTTGCCGGGCAGAAGCACGTAGGCCGGCCCCACGCCTTCCTCAGGATAAAACACCCCGACCGGCCGGACTCCCGCCCGGTTCAAGGCCGGCACGGCAGCCTGCATCGCCGTGTCGAACCGCTTGCGCTGCGCCTCGTCGTCGAGCTGGTACTGCTGCAACAGATAGTACTCGCGCGCGCCCTGCGCGGCCGGCTGAGCCGCTGGGCTCACATGCGTCAGGGAAGCCAATCCGGCGGCCCCAGAAATCGTAAGAAATTCGCGTCGTTTGAACATGGTGATCGTCTCTCGGTAAGTGCGACGAGGGATAGGAAAGCTCTCAACATAACCACTCTCCCAACGCCATTCCAGACTTACGCCAGCCCCTTCCCGCACGCCCCCCTTTCGGTCCGGATGGCCAAGCGAATGCTATACTCGTGATGAGTCGCCGCTGCCCCTCCTGCCCCAAGGGTACTCGTGATCATGATCGGTCGAGTCCTCTCCTGGAAACGACGCGCTGTCTTGGTCCTGACCGCAACGGTCTGCGGATCGCTGCCCACGGACCTCTGGGCCGCTGGCCGCGTGGAGATCCTGATCTCCGGCCAGTCGCAGTTGGGAGCCGGCTACCACCAGTGGTCGCGGATCCTGAGCGATGCCGGCGCGGCGCGCGTCCAGATCGGCACCGGGAAAGCGGCCGACCAGCCGGCGATCGCCGTCCAAGGCTCGCCCGATCTCCCCACCTATGTCGTCACCGGCGCCTTCAATGCGCGCGGCGAGTTGCTCCTGCCCGGGGCCCGCTTCGCGCCGGCCGACGCCGCACGCCTCAGACAATGGATCGCCGACCTCGCCCAGAACGGCCCCCCCGAACGCCGCGAAAACCGTTCGGCCTTCGGCCTGACAGCCACCCAGTTCCAACTCGCGCATGAGGACCTCAGCCGCGCGGTCGGAACGCCGACCCAAGGTCTCACGCGCGACGAAGTCCTGCAACACATCGCCTCGCGACTGACGCGGCCCCTGCGACTCGAAGCGCGCACCGCGCAGGAACTCCGCCAACAGAAGGTGGCCGAAGACCTGGCGACCCTCAGTTGCGGAACGGCCCTGGCCTGCGTGCTGCGGCCCGCCGGATACTGCTTCGTGCCGCAGGCCTCCGGCGGCGAACTGCACTACCGGGTCTTGGCCTCCAAGGGACAGCAGAGCATCTGGCCGGTCGGCTGGGAACCCAAGAAACCCGAGCGCGATCTGCTGCCGGCGCTCTACGAGTTCCTGAACGTCAACATCCAGAACGTCCCCGCCTCCACCGCCATGGAGGCCATCGCCAAACGTCTGAGCGTCCCTCTCCTGCTGGACCACAGCGCCCTGGCGCGGCACGGCGTCGAACCGCAGAAGGTCATGGTCACCCTGCCCTCCGGCCGCAGCACCTATAGCCTCACGCTCAAGAAAGCGCTGTTTCAGGCCGGACTGAAATTCGAGGTGCGTTTGGATGAGGCGGACCGGCCGCTGCTGTGGATCACCACCATCAAACCGCTGTGATCCGCGCGGAACAGGCAAGATCGAGCCGCGCTCCGCCTCACCTCAGGCGGACCTGCAAGACCGAACTGCCGACAGGTTCTATTGATTCCGTTGTTGATTGTGCAACACTTCGCAGCGTTCCGTCCCGGGAAACCGGGCTCCCGTCTGTCGCCCTCGTTCCCTGAGTCATACAGGACTCAATAGGACCGGCTGTTACACGGCCCGACTCATGGGCGCCGAGCGCGAGCAGCGCTTGCACAGCCGCACCTCGTTCCCCACCGAATTGTATTCCACCTCGTCCATGAACGTGCGCATCAGCAGCACCCCGCGCCCAAACGCCTTCTCCAGATTGGCCGGATCGGTGGGGTCCGGCAGCGAATGCGGATCGAAACCGGCCCCCTCGTCGCGGATGCGAAACAGCGCCTCTTCACGGCTGAGCGTGGCCTCGACGTGGATCCGCCGCTCGCGGTACGGCGATTCGCGCGAACGCTGCTCGATCAACTCGTAGTAAGCCTTCTCGTCCTCCTCGCGCAGCGCCGAAGCGACCTCCAGATTGCCGTGGTACAGGGCATTCGTCAGGGCTTCCTCCAAGGCGACGCCCAGTCGCGTTCGTTCCGCCGCGTCGCCCAGCCCCAGGTGCGTCACCGTCTCCTGCAAATAGGCCACCAGCGGCCGGAACAGGCTGCAGTCGTTGCCCAACACGAAGGTGAAATGGCTCCGCATCAGGCAGCCCATCAGCCGGCTGTAGCCGCGCTCGCGCCCCGACGCCGAAAGCACCTTCTCCATCGTCGGCAGCAGCAGCGCCGACAACCGCTGCTTGGGAACATAGCTCGCCGCGCCCGCCTGCAGCGCCTGCACGGCAATCTCCTCGCTCCCGCGCGACGTCATCAGCACCACCGGCACCAAGGGATACAAGCGGCGAGTCGTGGCCACCAACTCCAGGCCGTCCATGTCGGGCATGACCAGGTCGCTGACCACCAGGTCCGGCATGGAAGCCTCGATGTGCCGCATGGCTTCCCGACCATCTGCGGCAAACAGGACCGTCACGTCCGGCATCTTGGCCAGCAGGCCCCCCACCAGACGACGATCAACGGCCGAATCGTCTACGACCAGCACCTTCCTCATCCGAGATCCCTCCTGGGCCATGTTCATGGCATTCTACTACTCTCCTGCCTCGCCAGAAACCGTCCCAGCGCCGAGAGCACCTGGCTCAGTTCCGCTTCCAGGGTCGCCGCCAACGCCTCCGCCCCGGCCAGCGACTCCTGCCGAGCCTGCTGCTCCAACTCCAAGGCGGTCTCATACCCTCGCGTCGCCCCAAAATGATCCAGCGACCCCTTCAACGTGTGCGCCGCTCGTCGCAGCGCGGGCAGATCCCGGGCCTGAATCGCTGCTCGAATGGCCTTCATCTGCTCGGGACCCTCTCCCAGGAACTCGCGAACCACATCACGAAGCAGGGCTCGATCCCCCTGAACCGACTCCATGGCCGCCGACCAATCGACCCCCTCCAGGGCCTCGTCCTGAAGTGCCTCTGGCTCCGCCGTGCGCGCCTCCACACTCGACCGGTCCCCCAACACCGCGTCCATGGCCGCCAGCAGCGCCCGACTGCGTATCGGTTTGGACACATAGCCGTCCATTCCAGCCGCCAGACACCCCTCACGATCTCCACGCATGGCGTTCGCCGTCATGGCCACGATCGGTAAGTGCCGACCACTCCCCTTCTCCCGCGCGCGAATGGCGGCCGTGGCCTGCAAGCCATCCATCTCCGGCATTTGCACATCCATCAGCATCAGGTCAAAAGACTCCTTCTCCAGGACTTTCAACGCTTCGCGACCACTACCCACCACCGTGATCGTGTACCCCTCCCGACGAAGTAACCCCGTCACTAGGGTCTGGTTGACCAGGCTGTCCTCGGCCACCAGAATCCGCAGCCCGCTCAACCCGGGCGCGACCGCCGCCGACACTCCCTCCGTCTCCGCCGGAACGAATCCCAGCACACACGCCATCGCATCCATCAGATCCGAAGGCTTCACCGGCTTGTATACGTGCCCCATCCCCATCTCTTCACAGCGTGCCAGATCGCCGGGCCGCAGCCCCGCGGTGAGGAGCATGATGAACTTCACCGCCGTCCCTTGGCTTTGCAGCGTCTGCACCCATCGGAAACCGTCGTCCTCCGGCAGGGTGGTGTCGCACAACACCAGCGCGAAGCGCGTTCCCTCGACCGACTGCAGCGCGGCGTTGGCCTCGGCCAGCGTGCCCGCGCCGTGCGGCTCCATTTCCCAGGTTCGCAGCATCTCTTCCAGGATCGCGCGATTGGTGGCGTTGTCGTCCACCACCAGCACGTGCAGCCCCTGCAGTGGCCCCCGTTCCTCCGCCGCAAGCGGCGTGGCCGATGGCTCGACCACTCCCAATCGAACCGTGAAGTGGAAGGTGCTGCCATGGCCCGGCACGCTTTCCAGCCAGATCCGCCCCCCCATCAATCCCACCAGGCGCGAGCAGATCGACAGGCCCAGCCCCACGCCGCCGAACTTGCGCGTCATGGCCGCATCGACCTGCTCAAAAACCTCGAAGATCCTCTGATGTTTGTCCGGAGCGATGCCGATCCCCGTGTCGCGCACCTGAAAGTGCAGTTCGACCTGGCGATCCAGGTGCGCCTGCAAATCGACCCCCAGCACGACCTCCCCTTGTTCCGTGAACTTGATCGCGTTGTCGACCATGTTCAGCACCACCTGCCGCAGCCGGCCCGGATCACCGATCACCGTGGCGGGCACTTCCCTTTCCACGCGGCAGGCCAGTTCCAGCCCCTTGCGATGCGCGCGGATCGCCAACGAGCGCATGGCGTCGCCCAGACTGTCCCGCAAGTCGAAGGGCGTCTGCTCCAGGTCCAACCGCCCCGCCTCGATCTTGGAAAAGTCCAGCAGGTCGCTCATCAAGGTCAGCAGGTTCTCGCCCGACATCTGCATGACTTGCAGATACTCGCGTTGTTCGGGCGAGAGCTTCGTCTGCTCCATCATCTCCGACATTCCGACGATGGCGTTCATCGGTGTGCGGATTTCGTGGCTGATGTTGGCCAGGAAGGAACTCTTGGCCCGATTGGCCGCTTCCGCCGCCTCCTTGGCTTGTTGCAGTTGCCGCTCGGCCAGTTTCCGCGCGGTCACGTCCCAGAATACGGCCTGCGTGCCTACGATCCGGCCCTGCGCGTCCCGGACGGGCGATTTCATCACTTGCACGAACCGCGGATCGCCGTCCTGCTCGTTGACCTCCACATCCTCGAACAGTTCACCGCTGGTCGCAACGCGGTCGTCGTCCCGACGATACTTGTCGGCCAACTCGCGCGGATAGAGATCGTAATCCGTCTTCCCCAGAATCTCTCCCAACGGACGTTGCAGCAACTCGCAAAACAGCCGGTTGGCAAAGGTGAACCGACCCGCCAGGTCCTTCCGCAACACATGCACCGGCAGATTCTCCACCAACGACGAATACAAAGCCTGCGAGTCGCCCGTCGCCTGCTGAGCCTGCTGCAGATCACGACTCTCCCGCTGCAGTCTCTCGTAAGCCTCGCGCAGCTCCGCCGTGCGCTGGTGAACCATTTGCCGCACCTTCTGGGCTCGCTGAGCCAGCTCCTGGGCCGTCACCAGCACCAGACCGGTCACCAGCAGGGCCGTGAGCAGCGCCGCCACCGGCTGCCATGTCCGCTGGCGTTTCAGATAGAGGTCCGTCGGCTGAGCCACCAGCACCCAGTCCCGCCCCGGAACCCCCAAACCAACCACATGGGACTGCGGTCCCCCGGCAGAATCCACGTCTTCGAAAGACCAGGGACGCGCGCGCACCGAGGACCGTCGCGTGTACAGCACTCGCCCCGGCCCGTCGCGGCTCGGATCCACCAGGCTCAGATCAATGCCCACGTGCTCGAAACGGCCCAACGCGTCGTTGAGCACCGTGGCCATGCTCAACGCGCCGACAATCACCCCCTGCAACGCCACACCAGCCTCCGGTGGCGAGGTCCCCTTCTGAAGTACCGGCGCGATAACCAGCATTCGCGGACTGTCACCCGACGCCTTAGGCCAGGCACATGCCGTGTGACCGCTACGCTGCGCTTCCGCAAGGACCTCTCTCAGAGTCGGATCGCGCCCCAGGTCCGCCCCCGTCGGCCAAACGCTCTGATCGGCCGGCTCGCTGAATGCCAACACAAAGCGATCCACGCTGCCGCTGGCGCGCGGCGCGTGGCTCTCCTGGGCACTACGATCTCCCTCCGGCACATAAGGCGCCCAGGCCACCGCCTCCAGCCCGGCATAGTCCCGCAGCAACGGCCGACAAAACGCCCGGAACTCATCCCGCTCCACGCTCTCCGAGCCATCGAAAAACGCCACGACCGCGCGCAACGCGCCCAGGTGAACCCCCAATTCTCGTCGCACCAACCCAATCCGCTGCTCGGACTGGAATTGGAACTCGGCCCACCCGAAGCGATCTTCTCGGGCGATCAACAGCGCGTACAGCCCAAACGAGATGGCCACACCCGCGCACAACAAAATCGAGAGCAGCCACCCTCGCGAGCCAAACCACGCGCCGCGTTCTGCTTCCAACTCGCGTGACGCCTCGACCGGATCAACCTGGGTTGCCATGACGCGGCCTGAAACCCTGGCGGAGTGAGGAAGGCAGGGCCAGCCTCGGGGGTCCTGCTTGGCCAACAAACCACGAGCCGAGGACCGACCGAGCGCTGCTCGCCGAAGTCCGCTTCTCCGGACCTCCCCCGGCTCGGTCGGGAGCCATCAACACGGCACAGATCCATGAATCCTACTGAGCCCGCCGTGGATGTCAAGCTCGGCAACCCAGGGAACCTGGCTTGCTTATCCCAGAGCCGATGCAGACTTCTGGGCGCAAAAAAAGCTCCCAGAAAGACCGCGTCCTAGGGGGGCGAAGGACACTTGGCTTTCCGGGAGCGATTGGACGTTGGACCGGCTCACGCCGGCATGGCGATGGATCACGGCTGGACAATGCGCCAGCCACACACACGCTGCCGCGGACCTTGGCCAGCGCCATGCACCGCGGCTTGCAGCCAGCCTCTCTCCAAGTTGATTCGAAGCGCACCGCTCACTTCCATGCGAACGGCTAAGCGCTCCGTGGCCCGCAGAAACGGTTCCCCGTTCCCCGTGCAGGCCCATCCACGTGGACCGGTATCTTGCTCGCCGGTCGGCCCGTCACCGCAAGGTCGTTTCTGCCCCTCGCAAGGCTCGATCCCCGAACCGGCATGCCAATCCGCTCGCCGGGCGAGCGGTGGTTTTCGTTTCACAAGGCGGCGAGAATAGGACATTTGCCGGATCGCGTCAAGGGCGTTTTTCGACACCCGAGACATCCAGCCCCCGCGCGAACCACCACCACCGGCTGTGGTCAGGTGCCTGCTGCTAGCACAAGCCGTTGGGGCCTGCCCAACCGCAGCGCAGCACATCGCCCGGCCCCCTGCTCTCACCCGCGACGCTGCGGCGGTTCCTCACTCCCGTGTGTCGACACTCAGGGCCAATTGCCGATTCTGCTGAAACCACTCCACCGTCCGCCGCAGACCTTCCTCCAACCCGATCTCCGCACGCCACCCCAACAACCGGCCCGCCTTTTCCACGTTGGCCCACGTGGCCGACACGTCGGCCGCATGGGCCGGGCGATGCTCGATCCGCGCCCTTTGCCGCACCAGGCCCGAAATCCGTTCGATCAACTGCAACACGCTCACCGGCTGGTCGCCGCCCAGGTTCAGCACCTCAAACCCCAGCGGACGCAAGGCGGCAATCGTCCCCCGCGCGATATCGTCCACGTACGTGAAATCGCGCTGCTGATGGCCGTCGCCGAACACATACAACGGCTCGCCCAACGCGATCCGCCGGATGAAGCGAAACACGCTCATGTCCGGCCGGCCCGCCGGCCCGTAGACCGTGAAATAACGCACCACCGACACGTCCAACTGATACAAGTGATGGTAACTGTAGGCCAGCGCTTCGGCGCCCTTCTTCGAGGCTGCGTACGGCGACAGCGGCCGGCTCGTATCGGCCTCCTCGCTGTAGGGCACCGGGTTGTGCGCGCCGTAGAGGCTCGAAGTCGAAGCCAACACGAACTTCGGCACCGCGTGTCGCCGGCAGAGATCCAACAGATTCAAGGTCCCTTCGGTGTTCACCCGCTGATAGATCCACGGATCCTCGACCGACGCGCGCACTCCGACCCGCGCCGCCAAGTTCAACAGGGCGTCATAGGGACGCGCTCGACCCCGCCCGTCAGCCTCGAACAACGCTTCCAGCCCCGCACGCTCACAGATGTCCTGGTGATGATAGTGAAAATCCTTGCGCGCCCGCAGTCGTTCCAGACGCCAACGCTTCAGACGCGGGTCCGTGGAATCATTCAGGTCGTCCACGCCCACCACCTCGTGGCCAGCATCCAGCAACAGTTGCGCCACCTTCGAGGCAATGAATCCCGCGCATCCCGTGATCAGGTACCGTTGGGCCATCTCAACCTCCGTGAGGAATCAGCGCCTCCAGGACTTCTTCCATCGATTCGAAACGATCCTCGGGCCGTTTCGCCAACATCCGCTGAAAGACCCGGTCCAACCCCTCGGGCACCTCGGGACGCACGGCGCGCAACGACGGAATCGGCGCCGTTCGATGCGCCTCGACCTGCTGTTGGCGCGGACGGTCGGCATACGGCGCCGAAAGGGCCAATGCCGCATACAACGTGCAGCCCAAACTGTAGATATCCGCGCGCGGATCCACCCGGTTGCTGTCCAAGGCCTGCTCGGGCGACATGAAGGCCGGTGTGCCCATGTGCTGCCCGGCCTGCGTCAGTTCGTTTCCGCCGGAGAGTTCGCTGCCCGGGGCGACTCGCGCCAGGCCCAGTCCCACGACCTTCACCACGTCGTGGCGGTCCACCAACAGGTTGGCCGGCTTCACGTTGCGATGCACAATCCCCTGGCCGTGCAGATGCCCCAACCCACGCGCCGCCTGCGCCATGTAGTGCAAGGCGCGCTGCACATCCAACCGCCCCTGCTGCCGCAACAGCGTGGAGAGGTCGCCCCCCTCGACGTACTCCATGATCAAGAAGTGCCGCCCCTGATACAAGCCGGCCTCATAGGCCGCAACCAGATTGGGATGGCTCTGCCGCGCCAAGATCTGCACCGTGCGGTGAAAACGCGCTACCGCCTCTGGCTGCTGCATCGCGTCCGGCCCAAGAAGCTTCACCGCCGCGATCCGATTCATGGTCCGGTGCTGGACCTTGAACAGCTCACCGCTTCGCGTCTCTGCCAAACGCTCCAGAAACACGTAGGCGGCCAACGGACCGGCCGACGCGCCGCCCGCCTCCGCATCGGCCACCCCGCCCACCGAGCGCCCCGCCTCTGAAACCTGGGGACCAGCCGCCGCTTGGATCGCACGCCTCTGCTGCAACTGGGCATCATAGGCCGCCTTGCTCTGGGGACTCAGGAGGCAGACACGGGCCGCGGCCAACTCGTTGAGCAATTGCTGCGTCCAACGAAAACGCTGGCCAATCTGCAACGAACGCACATGCGCCATCTGCCGATCGGCGGCGTGCTCGATGACCTCGTGATTGTCTTCGAACAGGCGCAACCCCAGCAGACGATAGAAGTGCGGCGGCTGCTCGTCCGGTGGAATGCCCAGCCACTTGTAATAAGGATCAAAGGGCTCGGCCATGCAGTTGTCGAATCCTGTATTGCCAACGCCCCTTCCGTCGCCAACTCCAAGTCTACTTCCGACTCGACCGGACCTCGGTGTTCAGATGCTCGGCAATCCACCCCTCCAACTCAGCCCAATCTACCGGCGGCAGTGTCGACAGATCCGGACGCAGATTGCGCGCCCCCTTGATATATACGTGGACCACCTCGTCCGCGCGCTTGTCGGTGTTCCAATGCAGCAAGATCCGAATGCACTTGCCCAGCGAACCCGGCACCGACAGCTCGTGCGTACACATCAAGGCCACGTCCAGCCAACCCAACTGCCGCGCCGCCAGGGCCGGAAACTCGGCGTCCAGGTCCTGCGTCGTGCTGAAAATGGCACTCCCCACGTCCTCGCTGCGAATGTCGTTCAGACGAATCATCAACGCCAGCAATTGCCGTGTGGCCTTGAGGATCTCCTCGCTGCTATTCACGTCGACGGTCGTCGCCCCTCGGACACCGCGACACCACATGCCCCACTTCCTTTCGCTGAACACCCACGAAGTCCCACACAGCTCACCAGCCGCGCACCGATTCGTCTCCAACTCGAATTCCCTCGACCGAGCGAATTCGACTATGTGGAACGTGACAACCCGCCCACTCGGGCGTGTCGGCCATCAATTCCCCTGTAGTTTACCCCGGAGTCGCCCTGGGAGCTACCGGAAAAGCCGTTCACTCAAGAGGGTGCTCCCGATGCCCCGTCCTCCCGCCGCAAAGGTCCGCGGTCGGTTGCGTGCCCCCAACCTCAAACTCGGCCAAACGGAACTCTGCCACTCCAGCCCGCGCCCCGCCTTCCCCGCCTCCTCTCATCTCTTGGGCCAGTTGGGCACTCCCGAGCCGGCGCGCGGCGACGGGATGACTTCCAGGCTGGAATCCGGTGTGGGCACCTGCACGGCCTCGGGCGGACGATACAACTCGTCAGGATCGGGTTGGGGACGGTCCTGGTTAGGCGTCGGTCGCATGTCGCGCGGATAGCAACCGCCGTGGCACCACCGGCCCAGGGGACCGATCGAACGATACCGCTCTTCCACAAACCGCACCCCGTGCGTCTCCAGGATCGTGCCGGTGTGCTGCTCCAAGCGCGCCAACTCGGTGTTGTACGAGATCAGCGCCTGGTACTCCGACGTCACCGCCGTACCCCAGTCGGTGACCGCTTGCAGCACGGTCAAGTACAGCGTGTTGCGCCCGCTCAGATAGTCGGCCATCTGTTGCTGCAGATTGAGTTGCGCCGCCTCGCGCATGCGGCGATAGGCGTCAAACTGCTGATAGTATTGCGTCAGATTGCGGTAGCTTCCCGCCAGAACGTGCGAAGCGCTGTGCATGGCCTGCTGCAGGTTGGCCCGATCTTGCATGAGCGTCAATTCCTGCTGGCGCACGGTGGCACGCCCCAGGCGCAGCCCCAGGGGCACCGAGAAATTGATTCCCGCCTCCCATTCCGGAAAGCCGCTCGCCGACAGGTGCGTCGCGTCCGGAGTGGTGCCTTCCAGCCCGTTCCAGCGATACAACGCGCCCGCGTTGAGCGTGGGCAAGGCCTGGTTCTTCGCCTGCAACAGCGACTGCTGATCGGCTTCGAGGACCAGCTTCAACTCGATGATGTCAGGCCGGTACTGTCCGGCCAACTGCAGGATCCAATCCCAGTCGTTCTGCAAGCGAGTCGTGATGGGCCCCGTGCTGGTGACGATCCTCCGCTCGTCGGGTGGCGGCAGTCCCAGCAAATTGCGGAGCACGGCCTCCTGATTCAGCAGGTTTGCCTCCGACGATACCAACGTGGCGCGAAACCCCTCCAGCGAAACCCGCGCCTGCGCCACGTCGCCTTCGTGCCCCAAGCCGGCATCCAGCCGCGCCTGGGCGCGCTCCAGCGCTTCCTCACCCTGCTGAACCTGTTGCCGGCGCGCCCAACAGTCCAACTGCGCGTAGGATAGATTCCAGTAGGTGAGGATCACGCTCAGCACCATCTGCTGCACGGAGTCCTTCATCTGAAAGAAGGACCGCTCGGTATCGATGCGCGCGATCAAGATCGGCGCGTAGTTCACCGCCACGCCCGCCCCGTTCAACAACGGCTGGGTCACGCTCATGGTCACGTTGGTGCCCGTCTGCGGATTGAGCGCCAACCCGGAATAGTAGAACCGGTCCTGCGCCACATTCACATTGGTCGCCACCGTGGCCCCATTGGCTAACTGCTGCGCGACACCCGTGCTCGACTGAAATCCGTTCTGCGCCCGGCCTTGGATCTGCACTTCCGCCGGCGGACCCGTGTTGACGATCACGCCTTGCGGCTGGTTGTCGCGGAAGAACGTGTTGTTGCTCTGCAACACCGGATCGAACGTCGCTCGGCTCTGGTCAATCGCCGTATTCTGGATCGCCGGGCCGTAAATCGTCTCCCCGCTGCTGGCCACCGTGTTGCCAGCCACCACGCGGATCACCTCCGCATTGGCCAACGCAATCCGGATGGCCTCATCCAGCGACAGATTCCAGACCGCATCCGCCGCGCGCGGTTGATCGATGGTCTGGGGGGCCGGAATCTCCGGAATGCGAGCGCGACACATCCGGCTCGGATCACGAATCTCCATGTGCCGTTGCTCGGGCAGGATCAGACGACAGGGCTCCTGGCCGGCTGCCAACGGAGTCATAGCCAACAGAATCGCCGTGACCCTCAACACCAACCACGCGCGCCAGGTTCCAACACAATGTCGCACGTCAGCAGCGGTTGCGACACGACGGATGCCTCCCCAACCGCGCGAACACCGGCTGCTCACGTTCAAGACGCGGACATGGCCGGAACTGCGATCACGGACTGCACGTCGATCCGGAGGATGCAGCGGGGATCGATGAACAAGGCAAAGATGGACCGGCGCAGCTCGCACTCCCAGACCCTTTTTGGTCGCGGCCCCGGTATTTGCCTTCACACGCCTTGGTGGGACACCCCCCCAAGTACGCGTTGCGACCGCCTTGCCCCTCAGCCACCCCCAAACAGTGGACGGCCGGCTTGGCGTCTCAGGGAAGCCATGCGGCGAAACGACCCGGTTTCGCCAGCCAATGCGTGAGATGGCGACGGCACTCGCTTCCTGAAATCAATAGATCGTTCGCTGGCGCGGGCCCGGCCCAACAAGTTTTGTCGCCAAAGTAGACCTTGCGGGCCTTACCGAGTTTAACAGCCGCACGAATTGATCTGGCGGGTTCGCAACCCATGGCGTTACCTTGAAGATGATGGAAGAGCAACCCAGCACGACCAGACTGTTGTCCGAGGCAATCGCCGGCGACCTACCCCAATTGGGGAGATTGCTGGAACGTTATCGGCACTACTTGCGCGTCCTGGCTCGCATTGAGATCGGACGCCGCTTGCAAGCCAAAGTGGACGCCTCAGATCTGGTCCAAGAGACCCTCTTGGAGGCCCACCGCCACTTCGGCAGCTTCCAGGGCCGTAGCGAAGGGCAATTCGCCTGCTGGTTGCGGCAGATCATGGCGGCCAGTCTGGCCAATCTGTTGCGGCACTACTACGGAACCCAGGCCCGAGACATCCGCCTGGAACGCGACCTGGCCCTCAGCCTGGATCACTCTTCGGTCTTGCTGGACCGGGGGCTGGTGGATCCACGCAGTTCGCCCAGTCATCAGGCGCACCGCAACGAGCAGGCCCTGCTGCTGGCCGACGTCCTGGCCGAACTGCCCGAAGACTATCGCGAGGTCCTGCTGCTGCGCCATTTCGAAAGCCTCTCGTTCCCCCAGATCGCGCAACGCATGCAGCGCAGCCAGGACAGTGTGGAAAAGCTGTGGGTCCGCGGCTTGGCGCGGGTCCGGCGTTCATTGGGAGGCGTGCTATGAGTCACGCACAAGACTCGAACCAGGACTTGACGCCGGAGTCCAGAGGCGACCAGCCCGGCCGTGCCGGCGACGATCCCCGGCTCATCCAGGCCGTTCAGGAATACATGCAACATCTCGATCAGGGACGCACACCGGATCGCGAGTCGTTTCTGGCCCGCTATGCCGACTTGGGCTCGGAGTTGGAGGAATGCCTGGGCGGTTTGGAGTTCATCCACCGGGCCGCCCCCCTGCCACTGCCCGGAGTCTCGGACGCGGCCGGAACGGGCGCCAGCCTGGCCGGTGCGCTGCACGCAGGCAACCCGCTGGGCGATTTCAAAATCGTACGCGAAATCGGCCGCGGTGGAATGGGGATCGTGTACGAGGCCGTGCAACTCTCGCTGGATCGCCGGGTGGCCTTGAAGGTCCTGCCCTTTGCGGCCACGTTCGACACGCAGCATCTACAGCGATTTCGCCACGAGGCCCAGGCCGCCGCGCAATTGCACCACAACAACATCGTGCCCGTCTACGCCGTGGGCTGCGAGCGGGGCGTCCATTTCTACGCCATGCAACTGATCGAAGGGCAGTCCCTGGACGCGGTCATCCGCCAGCTTCGCCACCAGGCCGGCATGAGTCTGGCGCGACTCTCTCCGCCGCTCTCCGATGCCGATGCGACCGGCTCCTGGAATCCGCCCTCCGAAACCGCCGGCCCCGACGACAAGACCGAGGTCGGACCGCCGCCGGAGACCATGAGCCAGCTTTCGATCCAACTGTCCAATCAGCGCTCCAGCCGGGAAAACGAGTTCTTCCGCTTCGTGGCCCGCTGCATGGCTCAGACCGCCGAAGCCCTGGAGTATGCCCATCAGCAAGGAATCGTGCATCGTGACATCAAGCCGGGAAATCTCCTCGTCGACGATCGTGGCAAGATGTGGATCACCGATTTCGGCCTGGCGCATTTCCACGCCGGCACGGGACTGACCCAGACCGGCGATGTCCTGGGCACGCTGCGCTACATGAGCCCGGAACAGGCGGCCGGCCAGAAGGTGGTTCTCGACCACCGCACCGACATCTACTCGCTGGGGGCGACGTTCTACGAACTTCTCACCCTCCAGCCGATCTTCAACGGGGCCACGCGCCAGACGTTGCTGGACCGCGTCTTGAACCACGAGCCTGCCGCGCCCTGCGCCATCGATCGTCGCATCCCGGTCGAGTTGGAGACGATCCTGCTGAAGACGCTCAGCAAGAGCCCCGCCGACCGCTATCCCTGGGCCCAGGCGCTCGCCGACGACCTCTACCGCTTCCTCCGCGACGAACCGATCCACGCCCGCCGCCCTTCGCCGGCCGAATACGTGCGCAAGTGGATGCGGCGGCACCCCGCCGTCCTCGCCGCCGGCACCGTCGCCCTGCTGCTCGTGCTGGTCATCTCGCTGGTCAGCAATTGGCGCATCGCCCAGGCCAACAGCCGCACGGCCCAGGCCCTGCGCCAGGAACGCCTCCGCGCCGAACAGGCCGAACGCCGCTTCGATCAGGCGCGCCGGGCCGTGGATCTGCTGGTCGACGTGTGCGAGAAGGACCTCGCCGGCAAACCGCCGGCCCAGGCCCTGCGCAAGCGGCTTCTGGAGACCGCCATGCTGTACTACCAGGACCTCATCTCCGAACGCCGCGAAGATCCCCAAAGCCAGGCGGAACTCATGGCCGTGCGCGAGCGCATCACGCGCCTGCTGGATGAACTGACCGTGATGGAAGGAGCCGGCCAGTTGCTGCTCCTGGCCGAATCCCAGGTCCAACGCGAATTGGATCTCACCCCCGACCAGCGCACGCGCGTCGAGAAGATGAATCGCGAGTTCACCCAAACCCGCCTCGACTCCCTGCCCGAACTCCGTCGCCTCTCGCCCGAACAACGCCGCGGACGCTTCTTGCAGTGGGCGCGCAACAACGAACGCGCCATGCAAGAAACCCTCTCCGCCGCGCAACTCCGCCGCCTGTCACAAATCGCCATCCAACTGCACGGACCGATGGCCTTCAAGGACCCGCAAGTCACCGCGCGCTTGCGACTTACCGACCAGCAGCGCCAGCAAATCCATCAGATCGAGATGGAAGGCATGGCCTCGATGTGGGATCACGTGCTGGGCGAGGGCCGCGAGACCGCCCCGGAAACCCACCCCAAAGACATCCGCGACGACACCATGCGGCGGATCGTCGACTGCCTGACTCCCGAACAACAGACCGCCTGGCAAACCTTGATCGGAAAGCCCGTCGCCGAATTGCAGAGCCTTCCCGCCCGAGTCCTCCTGCTGCCGATCATCGAAGGGGCCGGACCGTAGTGTAGTGCATCGCGCAGATGGGACACTGTTGGGTGCCATGGCCACGCTTGCGTGGGCGTGGCATGGCACCCA